>PKWC01000137.1 GCA_003131925.1 Alphaproteobacteria bacterium
ACGGTCACGCCGTCCTTGGTCGAGCGCGGAGCGCCGAAGCTCTTCTCAAGCACGACGTTGCGGCCCTTTGGGCCCAGCGTCACGCGCACCGCGTCGGCGAGAATGTCGACGCCACGGAGCATCTTCTCGCGGGCGTCGGCGCCGAATCTTACATCTTTGGCTGCCATCTATGTTCTCCTATTTCGTTATTCGAAAAAAGTGGAAGCCGGGGCCTCCGGATTCGTCTGGTTCTGGCTTATGCGGCCTTCTTTACGGGCTTCGAGGAGCGGCCTTCGAGAATGCCCATGATGTCGGACTCCTTCATGATCAGGAGCTCTTCGCCATCGAGCTTTACTTCGGTGCCGGACCATTTGCCGAACAACACGAAGTCGCCGGCCTTCACTTCGGGAACGACGCGCTTGCCATTGTCGTCAAGCGCGCCGGGTCCCACGGAGATGACTTCGCCTTCTTGCGGCTTCTCCTGAGCGGTATCCGGAATGATGATGCCGCCGGGGGTCTTCTGATCTTCCTTGACGCGGCGCACGACCACACGGTCGCCAAGCGGACGGAATTTCATGGGGATTGCCTCCTTGAAAGGTCAACAAAAACAATGGATGTGGTGGCCAGCCGGCATGGTAGCCGACTGGTGGCAGCACTCACATAGGGAGAGTGCCAGCCTTCCCGGGGCATATAGGAGTGGCGGTCCGGGCAGTCAAGAGCCTGCCCATAGCGCGGCCGGCGGAGATCCGCGCGGTCGGACGGCATGCCTTGTGAGGAATCGTGAGCCCGGCTAGGGCTTGCGCGCAGAGCCCTCGTCGAAGGCCGACAAAATGTCCGACAGCATCCCGGCTGGATTCGCCCCGCTCAGGCTTTCGATGGGATTTCTCGACGCGAATGGCCCACTTTTTGGCAAGTGGACGGACAACCGCCTGCTTTTAGGGTTCAGGGTCGAGACGCGCCATTGCAATCCGGGCAAGGTCGCCCATGGCGGCATGCTGGCGACCTTCGCCGACATGCTGCTCCCCATCGCTGCGCGCCTTCAGAGCAACGCGGAGATGGGATTCCTGCCGACCGTCAATCTGACTTGCGATTTTCTCGCCCCGGCACCGCTCGGGGCATGGGTCGAGGGCCGCGCCGATGCCCTGACCGCAACGCGAAATCTCCTGTTTGCACAAGGCGTCGCGACGGCGGACGGCATTCCGTGTCTGCGTGCCAACGGCATCTTCAAGATCGCCTCGCAGGGGTCGGCGAAGCGAGGAGATTTCCTGCTCGACGCCTTGTTCGGCATCAAGAACTGACAGTTGCGCGAAGCGGGGCGTCAATAGCGATACGTGACCTCGACGCCCGTGGTGCGCGGGCGGAAGGTGCTCGCCTCGAAGAGCAGCGTGTTGGCATCCTGGTGGTTGAGATCGAGCCGTGGATGCGAGTCGAGCACGTTGTTCATGAACGCGGCGAGCTCCCAGGTGCCGAACGACGTGCCTGCCAGTGCTGAAACGAGGTTGGTCGCGGGATCGGGAACGAGGGCCGGGTCGAATGATTCCGACAGCGGATTCTGCGTGGCGAGCGGCCAGTTGTTCTGGCTCGCGAACTCGTCGTCCGCGCGGACATAGGAGTCGTATCCGAAAGCGTTGAAATCGTATTCGGCGCCGGCCGTGAACGTCCACGGAGATATATACGGCTGTTCGCCGATCGCTTCACCGGGGGCGACCAGGAGAGATCCGTCGGCCGAAAAGGCGTTCGCCGTATAGCGCGCATCCGTGTAGCCGAGCGTCATCTCGAGGTGCAGCGAGTCGGTGAGCTGATAATCGGCCTGCAGATCGAATCCTTTGCTCACCGCCCTGCCGAGATTGGCGGTGTATTGGAGCCCGCAAAGCGGCAGATACACGTCCTGCTGAATCTGATTCCAGTTGATGTAGTAGACGCTCGCATCGGTGCGCAGCCGGCCGCCGAACCATTTATCCTTGGCGCCGATCTCGTAGCTCCATGTTGTGTCGGAGCTGTAGGAAGTGGGCACGCTCGGCACGCCGCAGGCCTTGAGCGGGAAGGGCGGGTTGGCGCCGCCGATGCGATAGCCTTCCGCGACAGTCGCGTAGATCAGATCGTCGGGCGTGGCCTGAAAATCGACGCTCACTTTCGGTGTTACCGGCGTTTCGCTCTCCTGGCCAACGCCGCTGCTCGGACCGAAATTCTGGGGGCCATTGGCGAAATTGACGAAATCGAAGTGGGTGCGCGCGTACCGAAGCCCGGCCTCGACTTTCCACTGATCGGTGATGGCGTAGGTCGCGTCGGCAAAGATAGCGAACTGGCTGTCGTGACCTTTTGTGTCGTTGATATAGTCGTCGCCGTTGGGCAGGAGGTTCTCACCCCAGGCCTGAAGCACGGTTTCACTCCACAGATATTGCGTGATGGCCGCGAGCTGCGGATCGTTGATCTCCTCTTTGCTCTCCTGCGCGTTTCCCGCATAGAACACGCCGGCCACCCACGTCAGCTGCGCATCGGGATTCGTCGATTGCACGCGGACTTCCTGCGTCACGTCGTGTTGCGTATTTGTGATGTTTGCATGCGCGACATAGTTGGGCAGCGCGGGCAGATTGATGCCGGTCGGCGTCAGCAGCGGATAAAGGTCGGTGCGGCATTGCGGCGGCCCGCAGGTAGTGCCTTCCGGATCCGTTCCGTCCAGCAGGATCTGCTGGAAATAGGACAGATTGTAGAGCGTGCCGCTATAGCCGTTCACATGTTCACTGCGGGTGAAATAGGACGTGTTGGAAATCAATTCGGCATCGTTGCCCGTGTAGTGGATGTCAAGCGAGGCCAGCGCGAATCTGTCCTTGTCGACCATGCGGTCGGGTGTAGCGGTGCGGTAGACGCCGTCATCCGGGTTAGAAATCCCGACCCAGTATTGATCGGGATCGTGCTCGTCGCGGTTCTGGTAATCGATTGAAGGTGTAATCGTCAGCTGCGGGCGTGGCGCCCATGTCATTGCGCCGCGAAGCACATAGGTGTCGGTTCCGTTTGCATCCGGGATCGTGGTTTTGCCGGTCTGATAGTTGACCTGGTCGATCCATCCGCCGTCCCGCCGGTCCCAGGCGCTGACACGGAAGCCCAGCGTATCGGTGATGATCGGGCCGCCGAACGCCGCGCCGGCCTCATAGTTTGGTTGTCCATCCTGCGTGAATGATACCTCGCTGCGCGCGATTCCGGTGTAGTCCGTCAGGCCCGGCTGGGGCGTGATGTAACGCACCGTGCCGCCTTCCGAACCCGCACCGAACAATGTGCCCTGCGGTCCGCGCAGCACTTCCACCCGCTCCAGATCGAACACCGACGGCAACGCATTGTTGGAGTTGAAGCCTAGGTTTCGAATCTGGATCGGCGCGTCGTCGATGTAGATGCCTGTCGTGCCCGAGCCCGCCGTCGAGTCGATGCCCCGCACGTAAATGTCGTTCGAGGATGGATCGAAGGTGATGCCGGGCGTGAATTTGGCAAGATCGGAAAACGATTTGACTCCGAGCGCATCCATCTTGGCGTCGGTGAAGGCACTGACGCTCAGCGGAATCTTGTCGAGTTTCTCGGCGCGGCGCGTAGCCGTGACCACCACTTCTTCGATGCTGCCATTGCGGCCGGCTGATCCTTGCGGGGGCGGGGCCGCGCTCTGCGCGCTCGCATCGGTTCCCTGGAGCAGGCCGAAGGCAATTGCCGAAATCAGAATCGCGATCGGGAACCGGAATTCATCCCTCATGCATGTCCCCCTTCGAATAGCAGTCGGANNGCAGTCGGAATTCTGCACCTATTGAAGAAAAGAACCAACCCATTGCCGCGGTGGCATCTTACCGGGACGCTGGAACGCAGTCGTCGCGGCTTACCTTGTGCGCGACACCTTCGATCGCCAGTTCCGACAAACCGCGTGGTTGAGTTCGGCACCCAGATCGCGCTCTGAGAACCTCTCTCGGATCGGTTGCGCAGCGGCCGGCTCAGTCGGAGATCAGCCCTGCTCAAATCCTTCGAGGACGTTGACCGCATTCGTTCCGATGGTGGCGAGATCGTACCCGCCCTCCAGGGCGAAAAGAGTCGGTTTGTTCAATCTCGCAATGCATTCGCCGATCTCTAGATAGTCATCGCTCTTGAGCCGGAAGTCCGAAATCGGATCGTTTTCGAATGTGTCGAGGCCGAGCGACACGAGCAGTATGTCTGCGCCGAACGCCATGATGGCTTCGCAGGCACAGGTCAGTGCCTGCTCGTAGGCTTGGAATTCGGTGCGGGAAGGCAACGGCAGATTGAGATTCGCGCCTTCACCCCGACCTTCGCCGCGCTCGTCGGCAAATCCTGAAAAATGGGGAAAGGCGAAGGCGGGATCCGCGTGAAGGGAGCAGTAGAAGACATCGGCGCGCGAATAGAAAATCGCCTGCGTGCCATTGCCGTGATGATAGTCGACATCGAGAATCGCGCAACGCGCGCCCGAATCGGCGAACCATTGCGTGGCGATGGCCACATTGTTGAAATAGCAATAGCCGCCGAACAGCTCCCTGGCCGCATGGTGTCCGGGTGGCCTTGTCAGGGCGAACGCGGATCGCGCGCCATCACGGACGCATTGCGCGGCGGACAGCGCCACGTCGACGGCGGAGCGTGCAGCCTCCCAGGTTCCGCGAACGATGGGTGTTGCCGTGTCGAACGCGTAAGTGCCCAGCCGTGCCTCGATGTCGGCCGCCCGATTGGGACGCAGCCCGAGCGCGGGCCACGCCGAGGGCACCGCCTCGACAGCCTCGGGACCATATTTCTTTGTCCAGTCCGCATGGGCGCTGACGAGGAAATCCGCAAATTCCCGGCTGTGCACGCGCAGGATCGGTTCCAGGCCGAAATGCGCCGGCGCGACAACTGGCCCAAGCGCCCGCTCCTCTATGCGTGCCCGCACCGCTTCCGCACGCGCAGGCACCTCCGGTATCGGCGTCAGCCGGCCGCCTTCGAACTCGTTTGCCGGCGCGTGTTCGAGATGCGCAGCCGAATAAAACGTCTTCATCTCAGCCGAGCTGTTCCAACTCCGCACCCGTCTCGATCGCGAGCCATCCGTGCCGGCGCGATTCGTAGACGGAGTGACGGGGAACGGGGAATCGCGGATCGGCGAACGCGCCGACCGCGACTGTCACCCGGTCGGGGAATGCCTCGGGCTCCCAATAGACGGTCGAGCCGCAGCGCGGGCAGAAGGAAAAGGTGACGCTATTGCCGCTGTCCGCGCTGCGGGTGAATTTTGTCGCGTCGCCTGCGACAGTCACCTGCGCGCGCGGATAATGCGCCTGGAAGCCGAACGCGCTGCCCGTCCGTTGCTGGCAATCGAGACAATGGCAAACCGAAATCCGTACCGGCTCGCCGTGGCACGCTGCGCGCAATTGTCCACAGCAACGGGCAGCCTCGCGCATCGTCATATCCAGGGTCCGAGTTCTATCTCCCGCGAGATTACACCACACTCTTACCGTGCGTCTTCTGCGCTCAATCCTTCCTTCTCTGTGATCTCCGCGCCGCTGTGGTGAGCCACTGAAGCTGATCATCGGATATTAACGACGGTGTTATGGGCGGCTGAAACGAGTATACGGACGAGCGCGGGCATGCAGGGCCGCGATCATGGCGAGGCGAGAAATGCGGTCGGAGGAGCTGAATGCAGACCTGATTGGCGTGGGCGGGGGGCGTAGCCGGCTTGCGACTCCGGCGCTGGTCATCGATCTCGATCTCCTGGAAGACAATATTGCCCACATGGCCGCGCACGCGGGCGCGAACGGCATCGCGCTCAGGCCGCACGCAAAGACTCACAAATGTTCGCAGATTGCGAAGCTTCAGATCGCGGCGGGCGCGCCGGGCGTATGCGTCGCAAAGCTCGGCGAAGCCGAAGCGCTCGCAGAGGCGGGTATCGATTCGATCCTCGTCACTTCGCCCGTGGTCACCGATCGCGCAATCGCGCGCCTTGTCGCTCTCAATTCAAAAATCCGCGAATTGATCGCCGTTTGCGACAATTGCGCAGTCGCGAAACGCTTCGCCGAAGTCGCTGCTTCGCTGGGCAAGCCGCTCAAACTTCTCGTCGATATCGATCCCGGCCTGGGCCGGACCGGGCTGCGCCCTGGCACCGACGCGATTGCCTTGGTATGTGAAATCGCCCGCAATCCCGCCTTCGAACTGAAAGGTCTGCAATGCTATGCGGGAGATCTGCAACACCTCGAATCCTACAATGAACGCAGAGCGAAATCTCTTGCGGCGCTCGCGGACCTCGCGAGCCTGTGCCGAAGTCTCGAGAGCGAGGGAATTGCGCCTGAGATCGTCAGCGGCGGCGGCACGGGCACGTTCGACATCGATGCGGAGGCGCGGATCCTCACAGAACTGCAGGTCGGTTCCTATGTCTTCATGGACCGCCAATACAATGAGGTGTGGGAGAAATCGGGCGGCCGCGCGCCCTTCGCGACCTCGCTTTTCGTGCAGACGACCGTGATCAGCGCCAACCGCGACGGGCTTGCAACGACTGACGCGGGATTCAAGGCCTTCGCGACCGACGCGGGGGTGCCGGTGATCGTTGGTGGCGCACCGGCAGGCGCGAGCTACTTCTTCTTCGGCGACGAACAGGGCGGCATTCTCTACCCTTCAGAAAGGGGAAAACTGCAGCCGGGCGATGTCGTTGTCTGCGCCGTGCCGCACTGCGATCCGACCGTCAATCTCTATGATTGTTATCACGCAGTCCGCGGCGACCGTCTCGAAGCGATCTGGCCGATCGAGGGGCGCGGCCGGTCGGCCTGACCTGCCGCCAATGTTAAAAGATCGTTCATCGCCGGTTCAGCACGCGCGGCGCAAAGTCGGGTCCATGACGGGAGGGTCCCGCTCTAAAAAAGGATCGAAGCGATGAAACGTCTAGCAAAAATGGCACTTGGTGCTGCGTTGATGGTAGGGACCGCCGTCGGTGCGACCGCCGCGCTGACCACCCCTGCCAGCGCCGGAGTTGCAGTAGGAATTGGCGTCGGCGTGCCCGGCTACTACCCAGGCTATTATGGCTATCCCTGCGGCTACTATGGCGGGTACTGCGGACCGGCATATTACGGCTATGGCGGACCTTGGTGGGGTGGCGGTTGGGGCTGGCGCGGCGGTTGGGGTTGTTGCGGCGGCGGTTGGGGCTGGCGCGGCGGATTCCGCGGCGGATTCGGCGACCGCGACGGTTTCCGTGGTGGATTTCGAGGCGGCTTTCATGGATTCCATGGTGGTGGATTCCACGGCGGTGGATTCCACGGCGGCCACCGTTAAGCCGGGACCTCGGCGACCAGATCGGCGATTTTGCTCCGGCCCCGGCGACGATCCGCCGGGGCCGAGTTTTTTTCGGAGGGGTTGAACGCGTTTCGAGCGGACATTTTCATCTCGCAAGTCGGCGGCAGTTGGTCCATCCCCGGACCAACGTTTTCCGGCTTCCGCGGGGGCTGGCGCGGTTGGGGCTGGCGTGGCGGCTTCCACCGCTGTTGCCGCTAAGAACGCTTGATCACGTTTCGCTTCCGGCCCCGGCGCTTGGGTAGCGGGGCTGGTGTGTTTTTCGACACCTCACGAAATCGTGTCCGGCCGCAGGGCGAACTTGACGGGCAGGGGCGCATGACTAGTTTCGCCCAAGGGCGTTGGGACACGACATGCCTTCCGAAAAAGACAGGACTGGTCCAGCGGACCGGCCGAATGACGATCTTTCGGCCTTCTGGCTTCCTTTCACGCCGAACCGGGATTTCAAGCACCACCCGCGCATGCTGGTGCGTGCCGAGGGCATGTATTTCTACGACGAGCGCGGTCGCGCGTTGCTCGACGCGTGTTCGGGCTTGTGGTGCGTGAATGCCGGACATGGGCGGCAGCGCATCACGCAGGCGATTCGCGAAGCGGCAGGCGCGCTGGACTATGCGCCGACATTCCAGTTCGGCCATCCCTCCGCCTTTCGGCTCGCGGCCCGCCTGGTGTCACTCGCGCCGCCGGGCCTCAATCACGTGTTCTTCGTCAATTCCGGCTCGGAGGCCGTCGATGCCGCGCTCAAGATCGCGCGCGCCTTTTTTCAGAAATCCGGCCAGGACCAACGCTTCCGCCTGATCGGGCGCGACCGGGGCTATCACGGTGCGACCTATGCCGGAATTTCGGTCGGCGGCATCGCCAACAATCGCAGGCATTTCGGCCCTCTTCTTCCGGGTACGGACGATCATCTGCCGCTTCCCTACGACCGTGCGCGAATGGCGTTCACACGACGCGAGCCCGAGGGTGGCGCGGAATTCGCGGAAGCGCTCGCACGCACGATCGCCTTGCATGGCGCGGAGACGATCGCGGCCGTCATCGTCGAGCCAATGGCCGGGTCGGCCGGTGTGTTCGCTGCGCCGACGGATTATCTGCCGCGGCTGCGGGCGATTTGCGATGAGCATGGCATCCTTCTCATTTTCGACGAAGTGATCACTGGTTTCGGCCGCCTGGGTTGTGCTTTCGCGGCCGAGCGGTATGGCGTCGTCCCCGACATGATCGTGTTCGCAAAGGGCGTCACCAACGGCGCGGTTCCCATGGGGGGTGTGATCGCCTCGCGAAAAATTTACGACGCTTTCATGCAAGGTCCCGAGCGCGGAATAGAGCTGTTTCATGGCCATACCTATTCCGGCCATCCGCTCGCCTGCGCCGCCGCGCTCGCGAGTCTCGATCTCTATGAGGAAGAAGGGCTGTTCGAGCGGGCACTGGCGCTTGAGCCGGTTCTGGAAAATGCCGTGCATGCGCTCCGGGAAGCACCGCATGTTGCCGATATCCGCAATGCCGGGCTTGCTGCCGGCATCGATCTCGATCCGGACTTGAGCGAGCCGGGACGTCGAGGTTATGAGGTCCTGACGCGCGCCTTCGCAGACGAAAACCTGGTGCTGCGGGTCTCGGGCGACACGATTGCGCTGGCGCCGGCGTTGGTCGCCTCGGAAGCGGAGATCGCGTGCATGGTCGAGGGCGTGGATCGGGTGCTGCAAACGCTGGATCGGGTGGGATGATCGTTTTGCGCAGAATGACCCTGCTCGGATTTGTCCTGGTCGCGCCACCCGCCATGACCGCGCTCCTCTATGCGATGAGCGAAGTCCTCCTGGTCGCCACGCACCGCGCCATCGATCCGAGGGTTCTGTGGTATGCAGCGGCAATCGAACTGCCCGTCTTCTTGCTGTTCGCGGCTCTCGAAGCGAAGAACCGCTGGTAATCCAACTTTACTCTCGCGAGGCATGCATGCGCATCGGTATTCCAAAGGAAATCAAGAATCGCGAATATCGCGTGGGTCTCACGCCCGCGGCCGCGCGCGAGCTCGTGAGCCGCGGCCACGAAGTCATCGTGGAAACGAAGGCGGCCGACGCCATCGGATTGAGTGACGACATGTACGTGCGCGCGGGCGCGCGGATTTTCTCCACCGCGGCGGAAATCTTCGACGCGGCCGACATGATCGTGAAGGTGAAGGAGCNNTTACCTATCTGCACCTGGCGCCCGATCCCGAGCAGACCCTCGGGCTGCTTGAATCCGGTGCTATCGCCATTGCCTACGAGACGGTGACCGACGCACGGGGCGGTTTGCCGCTGCTTGCACCCATGAGCGAAGTGGCCGGGCGCATGTCGATCCAGGCCGGCGCGCACTCGCTCGAAATCGCGCAGGGCGGCCGCGGCATGCTGCTCGGCGGGGTTCCCGGCGTGCCAGCGGCGAAAGTGGTTATCCTGGGAGGAGGCGTTGTCGGCACGAACGCTGCGCGCATGGCGATGGGGCTCGAAGCCCATGTCACCATCCTCGACGTTTCGCTCCCCCGACTCAATGAGCTCGACCTGCAATTCGGCGCGATGCTGAACACGATCTATTCCACGATCGATTCGATTGAGGAGAGCGTCGTCAGCGCCGACCTCGTGATCGGCGGCGTGCTGCTGCCGGGCGCAGCAGCGCCGAAGCTGATCACCGAGAAGATGGTCAAGCAGATGAAGAAAGGCTCGGTAATCGTCGACGTGGCGATCGACCAGGGCGGCTGCNNACTGCGTCGCCAACATGCCGGGGGGTGTTGCGCGCACTTCGACTTTCGCGCTCAACAACGCGACTTTGCCGTTCACGCTCGCGCTCGCCGAGTCCGGGCCCGAACAGGCAATGAGGAAAAATCCGCATCTGCGTGCCGGTCTCAACGTCTACAAGAACACGCTCACCTACAAGGCCGTCGCCGAAGCGCAGAATCTACCCTACCGCAGCGCCGAGGACGTGTTGGGGGCGTAGCCGGAATGGTGTTCGCGTCGAAATGCTGCCTCATCGCTTTGCCGCATAGAACGAATAGATTCACAATGAGACAGTGAGGCAGTGAGAACNNGACTCTCCTCTCCCTGCCTCACTGTCTCATTGTGAGTTTACTTGTTGCGCGGTTGCGTCTCACGCGATGGTCGCGCCGCCGTCTATCACGATCGTCTGTCCGGTCATGAAGGCGCCCGCTTTCGAGGCGAGAAAGACTGCCGCGCCCGCAATTTCGTCTGGTTCGCCGATGCGTCGCAACGGCGCGCCCGAAGTCGAACGCTTCAGAATCTCCGGATTGTCCCACAGCGCGCGCGCGAAATCAGTCTTGATGAGTCCGGGCGCAATACAGTTTACGCGCACGTTCTGTGGACCATATTCGACGGCGAGATTGCGCGCGAGTTGCATATCAGCAGCCTTGGAAATGCAATAGGCGCCGATCACGGGGGAGCCGCGCAGACCTCCGATCGAGGAGACGATGACGATGGACCCCTCGCGGCGATCGGCCATCTCGGGAATCACAAGCTGGCAGAGCCAGTGGTTCGAGCGCACATTGGCGCCCATGATCTTGTCGAAGGCATCGTCGGGCATTTCCATCTGCGGCCCGAAATAGGGATTGATGGCGGCGTTGCAGACGAGCACGTCGATCCGCTGCCATTTTGCACGCGTGGCGGCGACCAGCGCCTGAAGCTGCTCCTTGTAATTGATGTTGCAGGGCACGGGCAGCGCGACATCCCCGCCGCGCGCCTTGTTGATGGTAGTCGCCACGCGCTCGCAGGCATCCGCCTTGCGGCTGGAGACGATGACTTTCGCGCCATGCTGGGCCAGCCGATGAACGATGGCTTCGCCGATTCCCCGCGTGGAGCCCGTCACCAGCGCGACTTTGCCGGTCAGATCGAAAAGTTCCATCTTGCGTTCCTTTCCGGAAAGCCTATGCCCGCAGTTTCATTGTTAGTCCGGGCCGCAGACCGCGACAAACCGGTATCGGCCCGCATCGCGGAGAACCCGATGTCGAAAACAGTCCTGATCGCTGCAGCGATTGCAATGCTGGCGGGCTGCATGACGGAACCGCCGCCGGAGCGCGCCTATCCCCCCGAATTCGCGCCTCCGCTACCCCCGCGGGCCTCGAAAGCGCCGGCGGAGACTACAGCCCCGGCTTCCAGTCTGCATCGGGCCGAAATCAAGCCGCTCGGTCGTGGCATGCTCACCGCGCAGGCAGCGGGGGGCTACATGGATGGGCAGGAGAAGGAGCTCCGCGCCGACCTGCGCGGCACCGGCATCACCGTCAGCCGCATGGGAGACAGCCTGGTCCTCAATTTGCGCGCCGACACGGTGTTTGGCGGCAAAACGGCCGAAATCAGCGAACAGGGGCGGCGCATCGTCGACAAGATTTCCGACAGTGTCCGGAAGTTTGACAGCACCCAGATTGTCATCAATGGCTTCACGGATACGACGGGTACCGAGGCGCGAAACCTGAAAATCTCGCAGGAACGCGCCGACACCGTCGCCAAGGCTTTCACCGAGGATGGCGTGGAGTCGCATCGCGTAGCCGCCAAGGGCTTCGGCGATGAGATCCTCAAAATTCCGACCGGCCCCGATGTGAGCGAGCCGCGCAACCGCCGGCTCGAAATCCGCATCACGCCGCGTGTTAAAACCTGATCGAGTCTGACGCTCAGCTCTTCAGTGCCACGTCGATTGCCGAAGTCAGCTCCGGGGCGTCGGGTGGAGTGCGCGAGCCGAACGTTCCGGCGATCGTTCCGTCGCGGCCGAAGAGGTATTTGTGGAAATTCCATTTCGGCGCGGCGGCCTCGCCGAGTTCTTCCGCCACCCATTTGTAGAGTGGATGGGCATCGGGGCCGATCACGTGTTCCTTCGCGGTCATCGGAAAATCGACGCCATAGCGCGTCTCGCAGAAGGTCGTGATTTCGGCTTCGCTTCCCGGCTCCTGGGCGCCGAAATCATTCGCCGGCACACCAAGCACCACGAGTCCATCATTCTTCCGCGCCGTCCACAGCGCTTCGAGGCCGCTATATTGCGGAGTCAATCCACACTGACTTGCGACGTTTACCACGAGGAGCGCGTTGCCTTTGAATCTCGAAACCGGCAAATCGCCTCCGTCGATGGAGCGGAAAGCAAAATCGTAGGCGTTCTTCGCGGTCATGAGGCGTCCTCGCTGCAATTTTGTCGAGTTTAGAGCAAACTCAGGCGGAATTGAACAAGGTGGCAGGGGTGGAAATTTGAATTTGGCATCGCCGATTGGATCCGAATCGCCAGAGATTCTCGGCGGCCTTGGCGCGATCGCGGATTCCTATGACGCTTTGCTGTGCGACGTGTGGGGGGTGCTGCATGACGGGCGCAGCGCCCGCATTTTCGCCGTGGACGCATTGCAGCGGTTCCGCCGCCTGCGCGGTCCGGTCATCCTGCTTTCGAATGCCCCCAGGCCGGCCGAGGACGTGCAGAAGCAGTTCGAGCGTCTCGGCATCGCCGAAGACAGCTACGACGCGATACTGACATCGGGGATGCTGGCGCGGAACGAACTTGCGCGGCGCGCAGCGGACAGGGAGCTGAAGCTGCTCCATATCGGTCCCGAACGCGACCGCGGCATTTTCGCAGGTTTGCCCATCGCCTGCGTCGAAGCGAATCGCGCCGAGGTCGCTGTGTGCACCGGACTCTACGACGACGACCATGAGACGCCGGACGATTATCGCGATCTCCTGCTGGACGTGAAAAGCCGCGGGCTGGTGCTCCTCTGCGCCAATCCCGACATCGTCGTCCAGCGCGGAGGCGTTCTTGTCTATTGCGCCGGTGCGCTGGCGCGATCCTATGAGAGCATGGGAGGAACATCGATCTACTACGGCAAGCCGCACGCGCCCATCTATGCGGCGGCATTCGAACTCGCGCGAACGAAGCACGAGGTTGGGCGCGCACTCGCGATCGGCGACGGGCTGGAGACTGACATTCGCGGCGCGAATGCCGCGGGCATAGACGCGCTGTTCATCGTTGACGGCATTCATGGCGAGAACATCCCCGAAGTCACCACTTCCGTCATCGCTGCGCTCTTCGCGCAGGCCGGAGTCCAGGCGAGGGGCGCGATGCGGGCGCTTGTCTGGTAGCCGCGCCGCGGATAAGACGGACTCGAAATCACCGAGTCGCCCGATGAGCTACGCAATCGAAGATCTTCAGCCCGGCATGTCGGCGAATTTCGTCAAGACCGTGACTGAACGCGACATCGCTCTATTCGGCGAGGTCAGCGGCGACGTCAATCCGGTTCATTTCGACGATGACTTTGCCAGCAAGACTCCCTTCAAGGGACGGATTGCCCATGGCGTTCTTGGCGCCAGCTATATCTCCACGGTGCTAGGCATGAAGATGCCTGGTCCTGGTACGATCTTTCTCGGGCTCAACATCCGCTTCAAGGCGCCCGTGCGCATCGGCGACACCGTTACGGCGATTTGCACAGTGCGGGACGTCATTGCCGAGAAGCGGCGCGTGATTTTCGATTGCGCTTGCAAGGTCGGCGACACAGTCGTCATCGAAGGCGAAGCGACGGTCATGCCTCCGGCGCGGCCGAAAGCCTGACCCGGGCGGCATGCGGATATTCCGGCACTTTGACGACGTCCCGGACGGTTTCAGAGGCGGCGTCGTGGCCATCGGGAATTTCGACGGCGTGCATCTCGGCCACCAGGCGCTGATGGCGGAAGCGCGGCGGCTCGCGGCCGAGCGCAACACGACATTCGACGTGCTCGCTTTCGAACCTCACCCCCAGGAATTTTTCCATCCCCGCGCCGAATGCTTTCGCCTCACGCCGTTCCGCACCAAGACGCGGCTGATGGCGGCCCAGGGCGCAGATGCAATGTTTGCACTCGCCTTCGATGCGGAGATGGCGGCGAAGTCGGCGCAGGATTTCATCATGGACGTGCTGATCGTGGGGCTCGGCGCGGGCGCGGTGATCGTGGGCGCCGATTTCCAGTTCGGCAAACTCCGCGCGGGCAACACCGCCGTGCTTTCCTATATGGGCGAGATGGAAGGACTGGGCGTCACGATATTTGAGCCCGTCGAAGACGAATTGCACGGAAAGATTTCCTCCTCGCGCATCCGCGACGCGCTCAAATCAGGCCATCCGGAGGTCGCCGCGCGTCTGCTCGGTCATTTCTGGACTGTCGAGTCGCGGGTTGAGCACGGCGACAAGCGCGGACGTACGATTGGCGTGCCGACCGCGAATATGCAGCTCCACGGATATCTCGTGCCGGCGTTCGGCGTCTATGCGGTGCGCGCGACGCTCATGGAAGAGGACCAACCCGCGGGCTCGTACGAAGGCGTGGCAAATTTCGGTGTCCGTCCCATGTTCAAGATGTCGACGCCGCTTCTTGAAACATATCTGTTCGAATTCTCGGGCGATCTTTACGGCAAGCATCTCGCCGTCGAACTTGTCGCCTATCTACGCCCCGAGGCAAAACTCTCCGGTCTCGACGCGCTCAAAGCGCAGATCGAAGGCGACGCGCTGGCCGCGCGGGAGGCGCTTGGAAACGCTTGCTCAGGCATGCAGTAATCCCCCGCTGGACGCGAGTAGAGTGCGCTGTTAGAACGTTTTACACGCTCTGCAGGCTTGGCCATGAAATTCCTGGGTCTCGGGAAAATATTGCGAATTCGCCACCCGGCGCCGCGCCGGGGAGCATGACGCTGCCCTTGCACGATCCGCCGGGTTCACGCGTCCGCAACTCCTGAAGGCCTCGCCCACATGACCGAATTTTCGATAGCCGATACCGCGCCGCGCGACTACCGCGCCACGGTCTTTCTCCCCTCGACCTCCTTCGCTATGAAAGCGGGACTGCCCGAGGCCGAGCCGAAACTGCTGGCGCGCTGGGAAAAGATGGATCTGTATGCCCGTATCCGCGCGCAGGCGAAAGGACGCCCGCTCTTCGTTCTGCATGACGGCCCGCCTTACGCAAACGGCGAGATTCATTCCGGAACGGGGCTCAACAAGATCCTTAAGGATTTTGTCGTGCGCAGCCAGGGCATGCTTGGCCGCGACGCGCCCTATGTGCCCGGCTGGGACTGCCACGGCCTGCCCATCGAATGGAAGATCGAGGAGCGATACCGCGCCGAAGGCAAGACGAAGGACGACGTTCCGATCGCGCAACTGAGAAGCGATTGCCGCGAATTCGCCACGCACTGGATCGGCGTACAGCGTGAACAGTTCAAGCGGCTGGGGTGCATCGGTGAATGGGATGCGCCCTACACGACGATGGATTTCCGCGCGGAGGCGGTGATCGCGGGCGAGCTCCACAAATTCGTGCGCAACAAGCTGCTCTATCTGGGTTTCCGGCCCATCATGTGGTCGCCGGTGGAGAAGACGGCGCTCGCCGAGGCGGAAGTCGAGTATCGCGAAAAGACGTCACCCACGATCTATGTGAAGTTTCCGGTGGTCGGCGTCCGGTTGAGTAGAAACAACACCTCAATCACGGCGCTTGCGGAGCGATATCCCGAGTTGGGGCTGGTCGGTGCGTCTGTAGTAATTTGGACGACAACGCCTTGGACAATCCCCGGCAACAGAGCAGTCGCATATTCTCCCGAGATCGCTCGCCGCCATGGTTATGGGCTGTACGAAGTCGTCGATGTTTCTGACGCAAGTATGGCTGTTAAGGGCGAGAAGCTCGTGTTGGCTGATGAGTTGGCGAAGCAAACAGAATCTCACGCAAAGGCAACCTTTTCTCGACTTAAGACGATTGATCCAAAGGCAATCGCGTACTGCGCTCGTCCGATTCCGCGCCGGAATGACCCATTTCTGGTGCCGGTGCTCGCCGGCGAGCATGTTACCGCTGACGCAGGCACGGGATTTGTTCACACAGCTCCGGCGCATGGTGTTGAAGATGCCGATGTGTGGACCGCTAACAATCACGGCATCGAAGCTGACAAAGCTGAAAGCGCCTCTTGGCGCGGCGCTAGGGACGTCGAGACCGAAGTACATGAAACCGTTGACGAAGGTGGAGTGTTCACTCGCCACGCGCATGAATTAGAAGGAAAGAGAATCCTCACGCCGGACGGCAAGGACGGCGACGCGAATGGCGCGGTGATCAAGGAGCTGATCGCGGCGGGCGCGCTTCTCGCCAAGGGTTCGCTCCGCCATCAATATCCCCATAGCTGGCGGTCGAAGGCGCCGGTGATCTTCCGCGCCACGCCGCAATGGTTTGCCGCCATCGACAAGCCCATGGCGGGATTCGGTGGCGACACGCTCCGACAACGTGCCATGGAATCTGTCCGCGTCACGCGGTGGTTTCCAAGGCAGGCCGAGAATCGCATGGCCTCGATGGTGGAAACTCGACCCGACTGGGTGCTGTCGCGCCAGCGTGCCTGGGGCGTTCCCATCGCGATCTTCGTACACAAGGAGAGCGGGGAGATCCTGGACGATCCCGATGTCAACACGCGCATCGTCGATGCGTTCACGCAGGAAGGCGCTGATGCGTGGTTCAATTCGCCGCCGCAACGCTTTCTCGGCGATCGTCGCGATCCCGATCACTATGAGCAGGTGATGGACATTCTGGATGTGTGGTTCGATTCCGGATCGACCTACGTCTTCACTGTCGAGAATCCGATCGAACCGTCATGGCCGAAAGCCGCGCGCGCCGATCTCTATCTCGAAGGCTCCGACCAGCATCGCGGCTGGTTCCAGTCCTCGCTGCTCGAAAGCTGCGGCACCCGCGGCCGCGCGCCTTACGAAGCGGTTTTGACCCATGGCTTCGTGCTCGACGAGCGGGGGCACAAAATGTCGAAATCGCTCGGCAATACGCTCCTGCCGCAGACGATTGCAGACAAGAACGGTGCCGAGATTTTGCGGACGTGGGCGGCAAGCTCGGATTTCACCGAGGACCTCCGTATCGGACCTGAGATCGTCAAGGCGAATGTCGACGCCTACCGGCGCCTGCGCAATACGATCCGCTTCATGCTCGCCAACCTGGCAGGCTTCGCGGCGCGCGAGCAGATCGGCTTCGACGCGATGCCGCCGCTTGAGCGCTATATTCTCGCAAGGCTCGCCGAGCTCGACCAAAGCGTGCGCGCGGATTATGCGGAATTCGATTTCAACCGCGTCTACGCACAGCTCTTCAATTTCTGCACCAACGAGCTTTCGGCGTTCTATTTCGATATCCGCAAGGATGCGCTCTATTGCGACCGTGCGGACTCCCTGAGGCGCCGCGCGGCGCGCACGGCCCTCGACGAGGTTTTCCGGCGGGTTGTCTGCTGGCTTGCTCCGATCCTGTGCTTCACAATGGAGGAGGCTTGGACCTGCCGGTATCCCGAGGAGGACGCCAGCGTGCACCTCGAGCTTTTCCCGCCGACGCCTTCGTCGTGGAGGGATTCCGGCACGATCGCGACCTGGAACCGGATCAGGTCTCTGCGGCGCGTGGTGACGGGCGCGCTGGAGATCGCGCGGCGCGACAAGATCATCGGCGCCAGCCTCGAGGCGGCCCCCATGTTCTATGTGGCCGATCCGAGGGACTCGGCCCTGTTCGACGGCGTGAACCTCTCGGAAATCGCCATCACATCGGGCGCGCGGGTGGAATTGGGCGAGGGCCCCGCGGACGCTTTCCGGCTCGCGGATGTTCCAGGCGCCGCGGCGCTCTTCCGCCACGCCGAGGGGCGCAAATGTGCGCGCTGCTGGAAGGTACTGCCCGAAGTCGGCACGGTCGCCGGCCACCAGGACCTTTGCGTCCGCTGCAGCGATGCGGTGGATCATTTCGAGAAAGTGCCCGCATGACTCCGCGCGACCTGGGGCTGACCTGCACCGCGGCGGCGCTCGCCGCCGATCAGGGTTCGAAGCTCGCCATGCTCTATGGGCTGCATTTCATCGAAATGGGCCCTGGAGACCGCATCCCTGTCCTGCCGTTCTTTGACCTCGTGATGGTGTGGAATCCCGGCATCAGCTATGGTCTCTTTCCGGCTCATGGGATACTGGGAACGGCCCTTCTGACGCTGTTTTCCGTGGCGGCGGTCGCCGGGCTGGGCTGGTGGTTGTGGCGCGCAGAGCGCGGTGTTCTTGCTGCCGCGCTGGGGCTGGTCATCGGCGGGGCTATCGGAAACCTCATCGACCGGCTGATCTACGGCAAGGTTGCAGATTTTTTTCACTTTTATGTTCGCGGCTACGATTGGTATGTGTTCAACATAGCCGATTGCGCGATCACGCTGGGCGTGGCGGCGCTGCTCTACGATGCGTTGCTGCGGCCGGAACAGACGGTTGTCGGCCGCCAAAAAGGAAGATGCGAATGACGTCGACCCAAGAGATTCTTCGTCTCGCGGCGCTGGCCGGGCTGGCCCTGTCGCTCATCGGCTGCGAATCCATCCGCCAAGCGGCGGGCATCACCAAGGAGCCGCCTGACGAATTTGCGGTGGTCACGAAATCGCCGCTCGTCATTCCCCCGGATTTCAACCTCCGGCCACCCAAGCCGGGCGCTTCGCCCACCAACCAGACCTCACCGACCGTCGCCGCTCAATCCGCGCTGTTTGGCGACGATCCGGCCGCCGCGGCGGCCGCCGTTCCCGGCAATTACAGCCAGGAAGAACGCATTCTGCTTGCCAATTCCGGCGGCGCGAATGTGGATCATTCGATCAGAAAGCAGATCGCTTCCGACGCAAAGGATATGGAAGCAACGGAAGACAGCTTCACCGATGAGCTTCTCTTCCGCACCTCTGATCCCTACAAGGGCGCGCCGCTGAACGCGGACGCCGAAGCGCAGCGAATCCACGATGCCGGCGCGCAAGGACAACCCCCCGCCGCCGCCGGCCCGAATGCGGCGAGCACGGCGCCACCCGCCAAGCACGATGATTCGGCGACGATCAAGAAGGATAGCGGCGGCTGGTTTGATGGGATTTTCTAGCGGCGAATCCGGCGAGGAAACTCCCTTGCCGCAAGTTTGCGCGGCAATGAAAAGATTCTGAAGCATGGTCCGGACCGGGTCGTGCCTGAGGGCGGGGATCGCCGCTGCCCTGTTCGCCGGGGTTGCCTTTGGCACACCTGCCCGCGCCCAGGACGCTCGGGTCTTCCAGTTCGCGCTTCAGAATGGCCTCGCGGTGGTCGTGGTCCCCGATCACCGCGCGCCAATCGTCACCCAGATGTTGTGGTTCCGGGTTGGAGCCTCCGACGACCCGCCGGGCTATTCCGGTCTGGCGCACTTCTTCGAGCACATGATGTTCCGCGGCACTGCGAGCGTGCCCGGCGATCAGTTTGCACGCACCGTGGCGCGCAACGGAGGTGACGATGACGCTTTCACCACGCATGACTACACCGCGTTCTACGAGCAGATCGCGAAGGAGCATCTGCGTCTCGTGATGAGCCTGGACGCCGACCGAATGGTCAATCTCGATCTTTCCGATCCCGGTGTCCGCACCGAACGCGACGTGGTGTTGGAAGAGCGGCGCATGCGGATCGATAACGATCCGCAGGAGTTGCTGCGCGAGCAATTGGAAGCTGCGTTGCAACTTTCCCATCCCTACGGAAGGCCGGTAATCGGCTGGCCCGAAGAAGTGCGTCGCATCGGACGCATTGAAGCGCAGGCCTGGTACAACCGCCGCTACGCACCCAACAATGCGATTCTCGTGGTCGCCGGCGATGTGACGCCGGACGAAGTCCGCATGGATGCGGAAGCAACCTATGGGAAGGTATATGCACGCGAGCTTGTCCCCCGTGCTGAGCCTGCCCAGCCGCCGCGGCTCGGCGAGACGCGGCTGAGCGTCTCTCGCGAAGACGTGAAGGTTCCGTTTCTGGTGCGCCTTTACCGCGTCGCGAGCTACACGGAAGCCAAACCCGGCGAAGCCGAAGCCCTCGCGGTGATGGCGCAGCTTCTGGGCGGCGATGCCACCTCGACTCTTTATCGCGAACTGGTGGTGAAACGAAAACTCGCCTCCGATGCGGGTGCCTCCTACTCCGGTTATGTCCGTGATGCCGGCGAGTTCGAGATTTACGCGGTGCCTCGGCCGGGCGTTCGCATCGACGCGGTCGAGCAGGCCATCGACGCCGTTCTCGCGCAGTACGCCGCGGTGCCCCAAAGATCCCCTGATCTCGAGCGCGCGAAGACCCAGCTCGTCGCCGATGCGACCTATCGGCGTGACAACCAGCTGGAACTGGCTTCGGCTTACGGCGAGGCCCTAGTCATCGGCCTCACTGCGGACGACGTGCATGAATGGCCAAACCGGATCCGCGCCGTGACCGGTGATTCGGTGCGCGAGGTGGCCGCCAAAGATGTGGTCGAGAAAGAAGCGGCGACAGGATATTTATTGCCCGGGAAGAAGCCGTGAGGTGGGGGCAATGTTTGCACCTGAAGCAGGCGGTTCTCGCCGCGCTGCTTCTCGTTGGGTCGGCCGGAATCGCCCAGGCTCTTGATGTCAGGAGACTGCCTTCACCGAAGGGTGAAGAGGTCTGGTACGTCTCCGATCACACACTGCCAATGATTGCGCTGGAGGCCGCGCTGCCGGCCGGGTCGGCCTACGATCCTGCGGGCCAGCCGGGTCTCGCCAATTTCGCGGCCGATCTTTTCGACGAGGGAGCAGGAACACTGAATTCAACTGCGTTCCAGACGGCCCTCAGCAACCGCGCGATTCGGCTCACGGTCACGCCGGATCGCGACTACCTCATCGTGTCTCTCGTCACGCTCGCAGACAATGCGAAGGATGCATTCCAGCTTCTGGGGCTCGCGCTCAGCCATCCGCGGTTCGATGCTGACGCAGTCGCTCGCGTGCGCGCACAAATCCTCGCGAGCGTTGCCGAGCAGGACGAGGAACCCGCTTCGGTCGCAGCCAAGGGCCTCTACCGCACCTTCTTTCACGATCATCCCTATGCACATCCGTTCGGTGGTGATGCGGCGAGCCTGTCTCGAATCAATGCGGGCGAGCTGAGGCGCTTTGCGACTTCCCATTGGGTCTCGCGCGGCCTGAAGGTTGCGGTGTCGGGCGACGTCGACGAAGAAACTCTTGCCACGCTCCTGAAGACCGCGTTCGGCGACCTTCCCGCCTCCGCCCTGCCCCCATTGCCTGGGGTGAGCCGTCCAGGCCAACCCGGCGTCTCCACGATTGCGATGCCGGTCCCGCAGCCGAACCTGGCATTTGGACTGCCCGGCATGATTCGCAGCGATCCGGACTACATTCCAGGCTTTGTCGCCAACTACATCCTCGGCGGTGGTGGTTTTTCGTCGCGACTCACCGACGAAGTGCGCGAAAGGCGCGGGCTGACTTACGACATCTCCACGTCGCTCGAAACGCTGCGCAAGACCGGAATGGTGCTTGGCGAAGTCGCCACCAAGAGAAGCACCGTCAGGCAGACGATCGCTGTCATCCGCGACACGCTCAGGGACTTCAGGGAAAACGGACCAACGGACAAGGAACTGGCGGACGCCAAAACCTATCTGACCGGGTCGTTTCCGCTCGCGTTCAGTTCGAATGTCGGTACCGCCGACCAGCTCAACACTTTTCAGCGCGTCGGCCTTTCGGTCGATTACGTGCAGAAGCGCAATGCGCTCATCAACGCGGTGACGCTCGACCAAGTGAAGCACGCAGCGCGCCGTCTGTTCGATCCCGCCAAACTGACTTTCGTGGTGGCGGGCAGCCTTGGCGATACAGCGCAATCGGGCAACCATGTTCCGGCGGCGGCGGCCGCCGCTCCGCAAAAATCACAGCGGCGCTAAAGCACCACGGAACCGAATGGCCGGGCCAATAGTGACCGTATCTGCTAGGTTGCGTGCATGGTGAGAGAGTCGCCGCAGATTGACCACGCCCCAAGGCCGTTTTCCGACACGCGTCCGGGTATCCGTCGTCTCGCCGAGGGCACGATCAACCGTATCGCAGCGGGCGAGGTGGTCGAGCGCCCCGCGAGTGCGGTCAAGGAGCTGATCGAGAACGCGCTCGATGCCGGCGCCACCCGCGTCGATATCGCGACAGCCACAGGCGGCGCCGATCTCGTCCTGGTCGAGGACGATGGTTGCGGAATGGATGCCGAGGACCTCGCGCTTGCCGTTCTGCGCCACGCGACCTCGAAGCTTCCATTCGCGCAGGACGGGGCAGACGACCTTTCGCATATCGCCACGCTCGGATTTCGCGGCGAGGCATTGCCGTCGATCGGGTCGGTCGGGAAGCTGACCATTGCGAGCCGAACGGCGACGGGGGCGGCGCACGTGATCCACGTCGAAGCCGGGCGCGTCGAGGCGCCTTCGCCAACCGGTTTTCGCGCGTCCGGACAATCGGGTACCCGCGTCGAAGTGCGCGAGCTGTTTTTTGCCACGCCCGCCCGCCTCAAATTCCTGAAATCGGCGCGCTCCGAAGATCTGGCGACAGCGGATGTCGTCAAACGTCTGGCGATGGCGCGCCCCGACATTGCATTTGTTCTTACCGCCGATGGCAGGCGCACGCTCGACTATCCCGGCGAAGGTGACCTTTTCGGCGGAAGGCTGAAGCGTCTTGCGCGCATCATCGGCCGCGAGTTTGCGGAAAACGCCATTCCCGTAGATGCGGCGCGCGAAGGGGTTCGCATCTCGGGCTTTGCGGGACTGCCCACCTACAACCGCGCCTCGTCGCAACTGCAGTTTCTGTTCGTGAACGGACGCCCGGTGCGCGACCGTCTTCTTCTGGGTGCTGTCCGCGGCGCCTACGCGGATTTCCTTGCGCGCGACCGTTACCCCTCGCTCGCCCTGTTCGTCGATTGCGACGCCGATTTCGTCGACGTGAACGTGCATCCGGCAAAAACGGAAGTGCGCTTCCGCGACGGCGGCCTTGTGCGCGGATTGATCGTGAGCGCGCTCAAATCTGCGCTTTCCGCAGCAGCCCATCGCGCGGCCACGACTGTTGGCGGCGCGGCTCTCGCGGCACTTCACTCCCATCAGGCGCCCGCGGCCTTCGCTTGGCGCGGTCGGTCCGACGCGCGCGGCGTGGCCGAAGCGGCGCGCGTCTTCCATGCGCCGCTTCTCGCCGGCTCCGAAGCGCCGGCTCTGTCGGCTCGCGTCGAGCAACCTGCAGACGATGAGGCACAACACCCGCTCGGCGTCGCGCGGGGTCAGCTGCACGAAACCTATATCGTCGCGCAGACGGCGGACGGGATCGTGATCGTCGATCAGCACGCCGCGCATGAGCGACTGGTCTATGAGCGCATGAAGCGCGAACTGGCGAAAGGCCGCGTTGCGACACAGCCGCTTCTCATTCCCGAAGTGGTGGAGCTCGATCCTTCCGATGTCGAGCGGATTGCCGCGCGCGCCAGCGAGTTCGCGGAGCTGGGCCTGGTGATCGAATCATTCGGTCCGGATGCGGTACTGGTGCGCGAGGCTGCGGCGCTTCTTGGCGGAGCCGACTTGAAAGCGATCGTGCGCGATCTCGCCGACGATATCGCCGAGACGGGCGCCGCCCTCTCGCTCAAGGAAAGGCTCGACGAGGTGTCTGCGACGCTTGCCTGCCACATGAGCGTGCGCGCCGGCCGCCGGTTGAGTGCGGACGAGATGAATGCGCTTCTGCGCGAAATGGAAGCGACGCCGCATTCGGGGCAGTGCAACCACGGCAGACCAACTTACGTTGAGCTCAAACTCGCAGATATCGAACGCCTGTTCGGCCGGCGCTAACGCTGGAGCGTGCCATGAATGACGCATTGCCGGCCCTGCAGGAACCCGCCGCGGTCGCGCGGCCCGGAAATGCGGCCATCCGGTTTCTGCGCGCTCTTGGGCCAGGCCTCGTCACCGGCGCGGCAGACGACGATCCAAGCGGCATCGCCACCTACAGCCAGATCGGCGCGCAGTTCGGTCACCTCGGACTATTCTTGCGCGTTGACTTTCGAGAAAACAATCTGCGTTTTGCCATAGTTTCGCGAGTCAAGTCGTGAGAAGCCCGGTTGCTCGTTCAACGATTCTTCGCGCGCACATTCGGCGACGACAAGAGCGTCCTGTGCGAGCCATTGTCCATCCCTAAGCGAGGCGAGTGCGGGCGCGATGAGATTCATTCGATAGGGCGGGTCGAGAAAAGCCAGATCGAATGGACCTCCTGCGCCGGGCGTCGCCGCTCCAAGCATGGTCGCGTCGCGGCGCCAAATCTTGGTCGAGCCGGTGAGCGCGAGGGTTTCCACGTTCTGACGGAGGAGCGCCCGACTCTCGGCGGAATCATCGATGAACAGGCAGAAGCCTGCGCCGCGCGACAGCGCTTCAAGACCCATTGCGCCGGTGCCCGCGAACAAGTCCACGACGCGCGCGCCTTCAAGAGAAAAACCCAAACAGAAATCATTGTGGGTGAGAACGTTGAACACTGCTTGCCGCACCTTGTCCGAAGTCGGCCGGACGCGTGCGTCCGCAGGGGCCGCGAGCAGGCGCCCGCCGGAACGCCCGCCCGTTATGCGCACAGGGGTTTGTCCAGCCAGTAAAGCACGTGCGCGCCGCCGCGGTATGGCAGCTCGCCGAACACGCGAAACCCGAGCTTTTCGTAAAAGGGTCGCGCCTGCCAGCTGAAGGTTGATACGCAGGCCCGGCGCGCGCCGCGCAATCGGCCTTCCTCTTCGGCCGGCGCCATGAGCTTCGTGCCATGGGCGCCGCGACGGTGCGCCTCCTCGATGAAGAGATCTTCGATCAGCATGACATCGAAATTCACCGATGCGATCAGACCACCTTTCATGCAGCCTTCGCGGTTGCGCAGCACGACGTTGAAACGCTGCCGTTCGGGCTTGTCCACGGCGGCGCGGTTGAACGCCCCGATCGCCGCGCGGATTGCGTTTTCAACCTCCGCGTCGCTCGCTTCGACCGCGATTCTCAGTTCGGCGCTCACGATCCGAACTTGGCGGATCGCTTCCCCTTCGACAAGCTCACCCTTCGACAAGCTCAGGGTGAGACATTCTCCCTGACGGTGGTGAATATCCCTCATGCTGAGCCCGCCTGGCTTCGCCGACCCGCTGCGCCGCGCGCGCGAGCTACGGCGAGAGCGAAGCTTCAGCTTCGCGCAGGCAGGTCGAAGCATGCTACCCCAATGCAGCAGCGGGGAGGACGCGTGCCATGGGCAATGGGTTGGCAGAGGGTTTCGGAAGCCTGTTCCTGCTCATCTTTGCGGCTGCGTTTCCGATCGTCAATCCCGCGGGAAGCGCGCTGATCTTTCTGGATATGACGCGTCACGCCGCGCACCGCACGCGCGAGGGACTGGCGCGTCGCGTCGCCTTCTACAGTTTCCTGGTTCTGAACGTCTCGCTGTTCATCGGCAGTTATGTGCTCGAGTTTTTCGGCATTTCCGTGCCGGCGTTGCGCGTGGCCGGCGGTATTGTGGTCGCCGCAGCCGGCTGGAAATTCCTGCAGGAGCATGAAGCGGAAGGCGTCGAAGAGGGCTCGCGCGGCGACGCGGCTTCGGCCGACGACTATGCGGGCATGGCGTTCTATCCCTTCACCATGCCGATCACGACGGGGCCGGGAACGATCTCGGTGATGATTGCGCTCGGCACCAGCCACACGTCTCACGATCCTTTACAGTATCGCATCGAGTTTGGCATGGCTGCACTTCTGGCCAATGCCGTGCTCGCGCTCCTCGTCTATCTGTGCTTCGCCCATGCGGACCGCGTGCGCAGGCTGCTCGGCAATACGGGCACGACAATCGCGCTCCGGCTGGCGGCCTTTATTCTCTTCTGCATCGGGGTGCAGATTCTGTGGAGCGGGGTTGCGGAAATGCTGGCGCCCTGGAAGCTGCACTGAGGCGAACAGATTGCCGAGAACACCGGGCATTGCGGTCACATTGAGGTGTGGAGGCTGGCGATCCACAGCCCCACCCGCTATAGCGGCGCCCATGCAATGGCCTCGATTTGTCCTGCTCTCCGTGGTGGTTTTGGCCGTGTGCGGCGCGGCTGCCCCGGTATGCGCCCAGATTGATTCCGCTCCGAAGGTTCATGCACGCCTGATCGCAGAGCAGAGCGAGATTGCGCCGGGTCGCAGCGTCAGCGTTGCGCTCGAACAGAACATTCGCTCCGGCTGGCATACTTATTGGCGCAATCCTGGTGATGCGGGCGAGCCGACGGAAATTCACTGGTTCTTGCCTGCGGGCTGGCGCGCAGGTTCGATCGCGTGGCCCTATCCAAAAGAGCTGCCGGTCGGACCCTTGATGGATTACGGCTATGAAGGGCGGCCGTGGCTCCTTCTCGATATCGCCGCGCCTACCGATGCGAAGGTGGGCACCCGCGTCGTGCTGCGTGCGCAGGCGAATTGGCTTGTCTGCCAGGAAGTGTGCATTCCCGAGGATGCCACGCTCAGCCTGCCGCTGACTGTCAGCGCATCCCCGCACCCGTCCCTTCCGGCGGTTGCCGCGCAGTTCAGCGCCGCGCGTGACCGCTTGCCGGTGGCCTCGCCCTGGGGCGCCCGCTTTCAGCTTGGTTCATCGCTCGACCTCTTCCTGGCGGCGCCGAAGCTTGCCCGAACGCATCTGACCGATGTTCGCTTCTTTCCTTTCGAGCAGGGTGGCGTCAGAGGAATTGCTCCGCAAGAATGGCGTTCGTCGCCAGATGGAATCGTGCTGCGCCTCGTACCGGGAAAGCACGCGCGAAACCTGCGCGCACTCCGCGGCGTGCTCGTGCTCGCATCTGCGGACGCCCCCGCGCAGGCGCTCGCAATTCAAGCCATGCCCGGGATTGTCCCCGTCACGGATTTTGCGTCGGATGCGGGCCTGACTTTGCCAATTGCGCTGCTGTTCGCACTTCTGGGCGGCGTGATCCTCAATCTGATGCCCTGCGTTTTTCNNTCAATCTGATGCCCTGCGTATTGCCGATTCTGGCGATGAAAGCATTTGCAATCGCATCGAAGTCGGGCCGCGCGCCGCGCGAGGCTGCTCATGAAAGCGTTGCATACGGCGTGGGCGCCATCCTGAGTTTTGCCCTGCTCGGTGCCGCCGTTCTCGTCTTGCGCGCCGGGGGCGAAGCCATCGGTTGGGGTTTTCAGCTGCAGGAGCCGACGGCGGTCGCCGGATTTGCGCTAATCGTCTTCGCCGTCGGACTCAATCTTTCCGGCCTGTTTGAAGTTCCGGGCATCGGCGGCGGCGATGCCTTGGCCCGGCGCGGTGGACTCGTCGGCGCTTTTTTCACCGGCATTCTTGCGGTCGTGGTTGCAGCACCCTGCACGGCGCCATTTATGGCCGCTGCACTCGGCTTCGCGCTGACGCAGTCAGCCGTCGTATCCCTTCTCGTGTTCATCGCGCTAGGGATCGGCTTCGCCGCCCCATTTGTAGCGATCGGATATTCGCCCGCGTGGCTGCGCCTCCTGCCGAAGCCCGGCGCGTGGATGTCAACCTTCCGGCAGTTTCTCGCCTTCCCGATGTACGCAACCGCGCTATGGCTTGCCTGGGTGCTGAGCCTCGAGACCAGACCCGAGCGTCTCATGCTGGTGCTTGGGGCCGCGCTGGGCGTCGCGTTTGTCTTATGGGCCGTCGGAGCCGCACAGCGTTCTGGCTTCCTGTGGGCAACGGCGTTTGCTTGGACCGCGATCCTCGCGATGCTGGCTGCGCTCGCGGCGCTTCTGCCCCGTGTCGATTCCGGAGCGCCGGCGGGCGCACCCGTTCAGGCGACGACAATTCCATCGCAGTCATACAGCGAATCGCGCCTCGCGGATCTGCGCGCGCAGAAGCGCGGCGTCTTCGTGGACGCTACCGCCGCGTGGTGCGTCACCTGTCTCGTGAACGAGAGGGTCGCGCTGGACGATGCGCGGGTGCGCGCTGCGTTCGCCTCCGGCCGCATCGCGTTCCTCGTTGCCGACTGGACGAACCGCGATCCCGCGGTCAGCGCTCTCCTGCAAGCGCATGCGCGCTCCGGCGTGCCGCTCTATCTCTATTACGCGCCCGGCGCTCCCGACGCTGTCACTCTGCCTCAAATCCTGACTACCGATACGGTACTCACGGCGCTCGCTGGGCGTTGATGTCGTTTACGTCAACATGTCGCGAAAGCGTTGCCGCGGCAGGAGCCCTCACAACTCAAAGTCTCTGACCGCGATGTCTACTAAACTGTCATGGGCCGCCTGGAGCGGGCCTCCCAGAGCCGAGTGACAGATGTAGATTAATTCCAATGTGCAATCTGCACGGCATAACCCGCTTCTGCTGGTTGGTGGCCGGTTTCGCGAAAAGTTGCTGCTGAGGGTTCGCTGCCGCACCTCTGTTTCAGGGGGTCTTCCTAAAAGGCAACCCCATTTCGGCGGCGGGGGGGTAGGTTCAGCGGCTGGCGGCCGCTCCCGGCACGCGAGGGGAGAAACGCATTCATGACCGTATTCGAGTCCGAGGATTTCGATCATCACGAAACCGTGGCCTTTTTCGATCACAAACCGTCCGGCCTCAGAGCCATCATCGCTCTCCATTCGACCGGGCTCGGACCGGCCTGCGGCGGCACCCGTGTCTATCCCTACAAGACGACCGATGCAGCGTTGACCGACGTGCTGCGCCTGTCGCACGGCATGAGCTACAAGAACGCAATCGCCGATCTTCCGCTCGGCGGCGGGAAGGCGGTGTTCATCGGCGATCCCGCGACCGACAAGACGGAGGGGCGGCTGCTTGCTTATGCCGATGCGGTGAACACGCTTTCGGGCCACTACATCACGGCGATGGATGTCGGCATGACGCAGCGCGACATGCCCATCATCGCGCGCGGCACGAAATACGTTGCGGGGTACGACCAGCCTGGCAAGTCCGGCGGAAATTCGGCGCCGCTGACTGCCCTCGGAGTTTTCGAAGGACTTAAAGCGGCGGTGAAACACCGCCTCCGCGTAGATTCGACGAAGGGACTGGTTGTCGCGATCCAGGGTGTCGGCAAGGTCGGCATGGATCTCGCGCGGCGGCTTCATGCCGAAGGCGCGCGACTTCTGGTCGCCGATGCTCAGCGCGAAGCGGTGGACAGGGCCGTTGCGGAGTTCGGCGCGAAACCCGTCGACTCAGATGACATCATCACCGCCGAATGCGACGTGCTGTCGCCCAATGCGCTCGGCGCCGTTCTGGACGACAGGACGATTCCTCGCGTGAAAGCGGCCATCGTTGCCGGCGCCGCCAACAACCAGCTGGCGCATGACAAGGACGGCGCGGCGCTGAAGGCGCGCGGCATCCTCTACGCGCCGGACTACGTCATCAATGGCGGCGGCGTCATCTGCGTCGCGGGCCAAATATTCGACTGGAGCAATGCGGAGATCGAATGCCGCGTGCGCGCCATCGCCGACCGGCTCGTGCAGATCTTCCGCCGCGCCGAACAGGAGGACGCTCCGACCAGCACAGTGGCCGATCGCATGGCCGAAGAGCGCATGGCGAAAGGCGCGACCATGCGCGCCGCCGAATAGCCGCGGCGAACCCACACGCCCCAACTCGCGGTCAACGAGGTTTTATGTCCCGTGCCCGAGTTGGCTGAAGAGGTGCGGCCACAATCCCGTGAGGCCGATCAGGATCAGGTAGATCGCCACCAGATAGTTGAGAATTCGCGGCAGGATCAGAATCAGGATTCCGAAGACCAGCGCGATCAACGGCTGGATCGTGAGAAGATTGATGTCGATGTGCACGTCTGGCTCCTTCATCTGAGCAGTCTGCCCCCGGCGACAAATCACTATAACGCGCGGGCCGCCGTTCGGGGAGGATTCTTGCGTTCTTTTGGACGCCTGGGATTGCCGACCGCGTGGCATCCGCCGGCGAAGGACGGAGGATCGCTCGCGGGGAACGAATCCTCGATCTCCTCGTCGATCCGGCTCTCGGTCTTTGGGGAATGCTTCTTCGCGGCTTCCGGCTTCCTGCGCGGCATCGCTTGTCTCCCCTGACGGGAACGTCCAGAAGATCGTAGCCGTTCCGGCCGGGGCCGGGGAAGGAGGATGAGGCATGCAGGCGGAAGAACTCGACGTGGTCGGCATCGGCAACGCCATCGTCGACATCATCGCCCATGCGGACGATGCGTTCCTCGCCAGGCAGGGCATGGAGAAGGGCGCGATGACACTCATCGACGAGGCGCGCGCGGAGTCGCTCTACGCCTCGATGGGACCGGCGATGCAGCTCTCGGGCGGCTCGGCGGGTAATACCATCGCGGGCCTGGCTTCGCTCGGCGCGCGCACGGGCTATATCGGCAAGGTCAAGGACGATGCGCTGGGCCGGATTTTCCGCCACGACATCACGGCGGCGGGTGTGCGTTTTCCCACGCCGGCAGCCAGTGACGGACCCGCGACGGCGCGGTGCCTCATATTCGTCACGCCGGACGCGCAGCGCACGATGAACACTTATCTCGGAGCCTGCGTGAATCTTTCGCCCACAGACGTGGACGAGACGCTGATCCGTTCCGCGAAAATCACCTATCTCGAAGGCTATCTCTACGATCCTCCCCAGGCGCAGGAGGCGTTTCATCGCGCCGCCGCGATCGCGCACGAAGCGGGGCGCAAGGTGGCGCTCTCGCTGTCCGACCGTTTCTGCGTCGAGCGCTATCGCAACCGGTTCCGCGAGCTCGCCGACATACACGTCGATTATCTGTTCGCCAACGAAGGCGAGATCACCGCGCTGTTCGAGACGGATTTCGACACCGCGCTTTCGCGGGCGGTGAAGATGGTAGAGATCGCGGCGGTCACGCGCGGCGTGGAAGGCTCCGTCGTGGCCACCAAATCATTGCGCACCAATATTGAGGCTGCGCCCGTCGAACGTGTGATCGATACGACGGGCGCCGGAGACCTTTACGCGGCTGGATTTCTCTTCGGTCTCGCGCGTGGGCGGCCGCTTGCCGAATGTGGCCGCGTTGCCAGCCTCGCCGCCGCCGAGATCATCTCGCACTACGGCGGAAGACCCGAAATTCCGCTCGCCGAGTATGTCGTTGCGCATTCGTGAGTCCGCCGCACCCCTCACCCGCGCCGAGGCGCTTGAAAGTCCTCGTCCTTGGCCCCTCTCCCACAAGGGGAGAGGGGATTCCTCGCGCTGATTTTCCAACGTTGG
>PKWC01000188.1 GCA_003131925.1 Alphaproteobacteria bacterium
TGCGCTTGCGCGGGCCATGACGCGAAAAAGTACGTAAGTGGATTCAAAGCGGGCCTGAATTGCCATCACCGCCATTTGGGAAGCTCGGATTCGATGTTGGCCCCGATCGACATTTGTGGTTCCGATGGCGGTCCGACATGCTCTTTCTTCTCGCGTGCGGCGACGCAGTTCTGGGCTTCGCGGCCGAGCGTGGGAAAGCCGTCCGAACGCGGCCACACCGAAAGCAGGCATTCGTCGAAATAGGGATATCTGTCGGTCTGGCCACAGCCAAACGACGTCCGGTCCCCGCGCGCGGCGGTTAGGATCAGCCGGTTGGCGCCGGCCAGGGCAGGTTCGAAGATACCGGAGAAACACGCAGACACGACGACAACCGTCGGTCTGCCCGCACAAGAGTTGGTGAGTATCCTGGCGAGCTGGTTGGGCTGCAGGATGGAATCGCCCAGCACAACTCCATCCGGCGATCCGTGCGAAGAGAAATAGAGCAGGCAGCCGCCGCGCGTGCGATTCGACAAATCCCAGAGCGCGTTTCCGATCGCCTGCGCATTGACCGGCCCATTGGATGCGCCCGGCCTGGCCGAGAACTCCATCACGTTCTCGCGCGCAAATCCGAGCGCGATCAGATCGCGCGTCACGTCGCGGCGCGCGTTGTCGAAGATCTCGCTTGGACTTCCGTCATGGGCGTGCCAATCGCCCGCGACGACAATCGCGGCCCAATCGGAGAACCCACCTTGCGCCAGAACGGGCTGCGCAAGCAGTGCAAACAGAATGACGAACAGGGCCGAGCGAAACTTTTCTCCGCCGCGTGCAGTTTTCCTCCCCCAACGTGGGGNNCCCCACGTTGGGGGAGGAAATGCGGGTTCGCGTGCCAGCGGGTCATCACGTTCAACTTCGTTTCCTGCCTTGCGGTTTCCGCCCTGCTTTCTTCTCGAAGACCCAAATCTTCGTCAAATACGCGATGTCGGTGTCGATCAGCTTCAATCCTGCCGCGCCGAACAGGGCACCGAGGTCGCTGCGTGCGAAGCTCTCGTAGTATGGCTCGTGCAGAAGAGTCGGGAATGCGTCGATCAGTCCGTCGCAGTCGGAAATATCTCCGTACTGGATCGTGTCGGCCAAAACGAAAATTCCGCCTGGTTTCAGCACGCGCGCAATCTCGCGTGCCACGCGGATTCGAACTCGCGGCGGCAGCTCATGAAACACGAAGATGCTGACGGCGGCATCCACGCTCGCGTCGTCCAGCGGCACATCTTCGGCGGACGCGGCGAGGAATTTCACGCTGCGATGTTTCGAAAGCGCGCGGCGCGCCCGTTCAAGATAGGGTTCCGACAGATCGAGTGCGACCGCCTTCAACCGCGGCTGCGCCCCTTTCACGAAAGACAGAAATCTCCCCGTCCCCGCGCCGATGTCGAGCAGTGTCATCCGAGCCGGATCGCGGCTCTCGATAAACCTCGCAATCGGCACATAGGCACGGCGCCTCATCGCATCGGCGGTGCCGGCAAACAGCGCCTCGACCTGAAAATCGTAGAGTCGCGCCGAGTCGTCGCTCAAATAACCGTCCGTCTGGAAGTGAAAATTCTGGCGGTAATAGCGCGGCAGATGATCGGCATCCGCATCGACTTCATCATGGCCGTTGCGGCGGCGTCTCTCAGCGACGCGAGGAATATCTGCGAGATAGAGAAGGCTCGCCCGGGCGCGACGCATCTCGTCGGCCAGATCGAGAGGCATCGGATAGAGACCTTGCTCCGCATTTTTCAGATCCGTGACGAAGAGCGCGCGCATGCCCTTGAGGGTTGCGCGGAGCGACGGGAATTTGCGGCTCGGCGTATCGGCATCGGCGAAAGCGTCACGGGCGACGACGCGCGCCACCAGATAGTGCGCGCCGTAGAAAGCCACGCGCGCCGTCTGCGCGGCCGCGTAGGTCAGCCGCTCCACCGTTGTCGCCATTTCAGTGCCGCCCGAGGAGGGCTACGAGCTCAATATGGGATGACCACAGGAATTGGTCCACAGGTTGAACGGATTCGATCCGCCAGCCGCTCTCGCCGAGAATACGGGCATCGCGCGCGAAGCTCTCCGGATTGCAGGAGACATAGGCGGCCCGGGTCAGTTTCGACGCGGCGAGCGTTTTGGCAAGCGCGGCGGCTCCGGCACGCGGGGGGTCGAGTACGGCAGCATCGTAACGATCAAGCTCGGTGGCGGACAGAGGGCGCCTGAAGAGATCGCGGACCTCGGCGGTCACAGGCTTCAGCTTTTGTGCTTTGCGCGCCGCGGCCAGTAGCGCCGCAATGGAGGCGGCGTCGGAATCGACGGCATGGACGCGCGCCCGTCCAGCGAGCGGCAGGGTGAATGTTCCGCAACCCGCGAAGAGATCCACGATCCGGCCCGCGCCTTTCATCGTGTCCTGCACCGCCTCCTGCAGAAACAGCTCGCCTCGCAGTGTTGGCTGCAGAAACGAAACTGGCGCGATTTCGACTTCAACCCCTGCAAAATGCACGACCGGCGCAGCGAATTGGACGGCTGATTCGCCACGAACGGTTACGCGGGCGATGCCGAACCGGTTCGCCCAGCGCGCGAGCGCTGGCGCATGTCGCGAGACTCGATCGGAGACCACGCCAATTTCCAGATCGATCCCGTTGTCCGCTTCCGTCACGCGGGTTTCCGCTTCTTCGCCGTCGCGCAACAACGCCACTAGCAACTCACGCAGCGGCGGAACCAGAGCAACGAGCCTGGGCGTCAACACGCGGCACTCTTTGAGGTCGATCGTTCGATGCGAGCGGCTGGCGCGAAATCCGAGCTCGACGACGCCATTCTTTTTCAGGGCATTTAGCGCTGTCCGCCGCCGCGTCCCCGGCTCCACTTCGACCGGCAGTTCGATGGGCACTTTCTCAAACCCGTGCCTGGATAGCGCTTGCACGACCTGCTCCCGTTTCATGTCGCCATAGGCGGCATGCGGCATATTCTGAAATGTGCATCCGCCGCAGGTTCCGAAATGGCGGCAGAGAACGCTCATACGCGATGCGCATCGCAATGGAAGAGAAACCTGTCCGCGCAGCCCCCGATCCGTTCGGGGGCGCGCCTCACGCGCGCTCGCCTGCCACCGCGACATCCGGCCTGCCAAGTGCGCCGAGCGCTGTGGCGACGATAGCCCTGGAATCGAGACCGGCGGATTCGTACATCCGCTCGGGCGAATCGTGATCGATGAAGCGGTCCGGCAGGATCATCGGCCTGAGCTTCAGCCCCGCATCGAGCAATCCTTCCCAGGCGAGGAACTGCATGACATGCGCCGCGAAGCCGCCCACGGAGCCTTCTTCCACGGTGATGAGAACTTCGTGTTCGCGCGCGAGTCTGCGGATCAAATCCTTGTCGAGCGGCTTGGCAAACCGCGCATCCGCAACGGTCGCTGACAATCCATAGCCCGACAGCCTCTCGGCCGCGGCGAGGCATTCGACAAGCCGTGTGCCGAGACTCAACAGCGCGATCGTCGTGCCCTCGCGCATGACACGTCCCACGCCGATCGGAAGAGGGGTGCCGGCGGCGGGGCGCGCCAGACCCCATCCCTCTCCGCGCGGATAACGGACGGCTGAAGGCCGGTCGTCGATCTGTGCGGCAGTGGCAACCATATGCGTCAGTTCGACTTCGTCCGCCGCGGCCATGACAACAAACCCCGGCAGCGTCGCGAGGTAGGTCACATCGAAGGAGCCCGCATGGGTTGGGCCATCGGCGCCGACGAGTCCGGCGCGGTCCATCGCAAAACGCACCGGCAGCGACTGGATCGCCACGTCGTGTACAACCTGATCGTAGGCCCGCTGCAGAAATGTCGAGTAGATCGTGGCAAAAGGCTTCAGACCCTCTGCTGCAAGTCCCGCTGCAAACGTAACGCCGTGCTGCTCGGCGATACCCACATCGTAGCAACGGTCCGGAAATCGCTTTGCGAACAGATCGAGCCCGGTTCCGGCCGGCATGGCCGCCGTGATCGCGATGATGCGTTCGTCCTTCTCCGCCTCGGCGATCAGAGCTTCGGCGAAAACTTTGGTGTAGCTGGGCGCCTTCGTGGGCGACTTGCTCTGCTCGCCCGTGAGCACGTTGAATTTGACGACGCCATGATATTTGTCCGCCGACGCTTCGGCAGGCGGATAGCCCTTGCCCTTTTGCGTCACCACATGAACGAGAATGGGGCCGTTCTGCGCATCACGCACGTTCTCGAGCACGGGCAGCAGATGATCCAGATTGTGCCCGTCGATCGGCCCGACGTAATAGAACCCCAGCTCTTCGAACAGCGTGCCGCCCATCGCGATGCCGCGGGCATATTCCTCCGCGCGACGCGCGGTGTTTTCCATCGGACGGGGCAACAGCTGGGCGAGCTGCTTCGCGATGCGCCGGATTCCGCGATAGGGGCGGCTCGAAATCAGCTTGGCAAGATAGGCGCTCATCGCGCCGACCGGCGGCGCGATCGACATGTCGTTGTCGTTGAGCACGACGATGAGGCGGGCATTGATGGCGCCGGCGTTGTTCATCGCCTCGTACGCCATGCCTGCGCTCATCGCGCCGTCGCCGATTACGCAAACGACGTTGTGCGTCTCCTTCTTTTGGTCGCGCGCCACTGCGAAACCCAGGCCGGCGGAGATCGAGGTGGAGGAGTGCGCGGCGCCAAAGCAATCATAGATGCTCTCGCTGCGCTTGGTGAACCCGGACAGGCCGCCGCCCTGGCGCAATGTGCGGATGCGGTCGCGGCGTCCGGTAATGATCTTGTGGGGATAGGCCTGGTGGCCCACGTCCCAGATCAGCTTGTCGCGTGGCGTATCGAAAACGTGGTGCAGCGCGACCGTCAGTTCGACCACGCCCAGTCCCGCTCCCAGATGACCGCCGGTCACCGCAACGGCGGCGATGGTTTCCTGGCGCAGTTCGTCGGCAACCTGCCGCAGCTGGGCGCGCGACAGTTTGCGGAGATCTCGGGGCTCCTTGATCGTATCGAGAAGCGGCGTCTTCGTGGGCAAGCCTGTTGCCGGCAAGCTCATTCGTTTCGCTCCGATTATGCCCGCCGCGAGATCACGAACTCAGCCGCCGCTCGCAGAAGGTCGGCCCTTTCATCAAACAAATCAAGGTGACCGGCGGCCTGTGCCGCCAGCGCCTCGGCTTGCGCACGCGCTCTGTCGGCCCCCAAGACGGAGACCACAGTCGGCTTTCCGCGATCTGCATCCTTTCCCGCGGCCTTCCCCATTTTGGCAGGATCGCCCTCGGCATCCAGCAAATCGTCCACGATCTGGAACGCCAGGCCGAGATCCTGACCATAGGCGGATAACGCATTGCGGGCAGAGGCGGATGCACGGCCCAAAATGGCGCCGGCCTCGCAACTGAAGGTAATGAGCGCCGCGGTCTTCATTCTCTGCAGCCGGGTGATCTCGGGCAGACCGGGCGAGGCATGCTCGAAGGCGATGTCCATCATCTGTCCGCCGACCATGCCGGCATGGCCTGCGCCGTGGGCAAGCCGGACCACCAATTCGCACCGCACGAAGGGATCGCCATGCGCATCGGGCGCTGCGAGCAGTCCGAACGCCATCGTCAGCAAAGCGTCCCCCGCAAGTATGGCAGTTGCCTCATCGAAGGCCTTGTGAACCGTTGGTTTTCCCCGTCTGAGATCGTCGTCGTCCATCGCGGGAAGATCGTCGTGCACAAGCGAATAGGCGTGCACGCATTCGACGGCGGCCGCCACCCGGCCGAGCGCGCGCCGATCTACGCCGAACAGCCGGCCGCTCTGCTGAACCAGAAATCCGCGTAAGCGTTTTCCGCCGCCCAGCGCGGCGTAGCGCATGGCCTCGAGAAGCCGGCCCTCGGGGCCGCTTACAGAGGGCAGAAGCGTATCGAGCGAACGTTCCGTAAAGGCGGCCGCTTCCGCGAGCGCGGGTCCGAGCATCGATTGGAGATTGCGGGAATCGGTCACCGCCGGGGACCCCTCACCCACGCCTGCGCGCCCGAAAGACCTCGCGCTTTTCCCCTCTCCCACAAGGCTACGGGATTCACACATCTTTTCGTTTCGAAAATTCGACTCTGGATCAAGCACTTAGCTACCCCCACCTTGGACAACGGCAAGAGAGTCCCGACAGGTCGCATCCGCAGAATTCCTGCGCTTTTCATTGTGCCCAAAATGCTCCCGGAGAGATGTGTGAATACCGTAGCCTTGTGGGAGAGGGGAAACATTCGAGTCCTCGCTACCCCTCCGGAATGGGTGAGGGGTCTCTCGGGCTGCAAATGCTCACGCGGATTTCAATATCGCGAGCGCGTCCGCCGTGGTGGTTCGCTCGCCGATTTTCGGGAACACCTTCTCGACGGCGTGGCGGTGCATGTCGGGATCGAGGTCCGTCATCGCGTCGGTGACCAGCACGACATTGTATCCGAAGTCGTAGGCGGCCCGCGCCGTCGCTTCGACGCCACTGCCGGTCGCGACGCCCACGAGGAAGATTTGCGTCACGCCGCGCCGGCGCAGGATCCGCTCCAGCGCCGTCCCGTAGAAGGCGCCGACATTTTCTTTGGTGACTCTGTAATCGCTCGTCTGCACGTCGAGTTCGGGAATGAGCTCGGCCCAGTCGGGCGGCGGCGAGAAATTGAACGTCGTCTCGGCGCGCCCCGGCGCTCTGCCCGTCACGTTGACCAGAACCACCGGCAGGCTGCGCCCGCGGAAAGCGCCCGCGAGCTTCGCGACGTTGGCGGTGATGCCGCCAATGGGATGCACCGTGGGCAGCGCCACGATGCCCTTCTGCATGTCGATGACGATCAGGGCGGCGACGGAATCAAGCTGGGAGAGCGGCATGTGTGGTCCTTTGCTGCACGAGCGGCAGCAGTATGGACGAGAGGCGCGGAGCACTGCAAAAATGCAATCTGCACTCTCCGGGACCGCGGGCCTCTGGCCCGCNNGGACCGAGGGCGTCTCGCCCGCTTTTCATCGGTCGCAACAAGGGCGCGCGAGACGCGCGCGGTCCCGGGGGCTCACCGCCATCGGTCTCCGGGCTTCCTGACGTAATTTGCATACACATACGGCCAGGGAACGACGATCGGGACCAGGACGACTCCCGTCAGGCAGGCGAACACCGTGTCCGCCGTATCCGGGTCGATCTGGTGGGCGAGCCACAGCGGCAGCGCGATTGCGAGCAGCCAGATCGATTTCCACAGGAGTTCGAAGAGCAGCAGAGGCAGCATCTGTACGGGATAGCGGACGCCCAGAACCACGATGGCCGACAATGCTGCGAGCAGGCTGCAGGCGACTCCATGCATCACGTCCCACGGCCTGTGATGGAACATGAGCGGCCAGATTTCGGAGCCGAGCCCCACGGCGATAAGAAGGTACATGGCCCTCAACAGATAGAGGCGGAACAGCGACAGCTCGGCCATCGGTGCGATTCTTTCTCTTCGATCATTTGTGCGAAGCAAATGAGCGGGTGGTGTTCCTGCAACCTGTTCGATCATGTCAGTCTCCTTCCGGCTCTACATAATCTCGCCAAATCCTGGGAACATGACCGCATGCATCAAAAGCATGACCGCAGGAATCATAGGGCGCCGAAGAGACATTTGTCGGCCACGGTTGCCGCATGCGGACACTACTCGACGGCCTTGAGGATTTTCTCGACCGCCGCCAGGCGGGTGTTGACCTCCGAAAGCCCGGATTGAATGGAGGAGAGTGACGTCGCGTTGTCGGATTGCGCGGCGACGGCCTTCTGCGCGAGTTCGCGGTAGGCATCCTCGCTGATGACGCGCGACCGCGCCTGGCGGGCGGCCGACAAGTACTTCATGCCGAAGACAAGCAGGATGGTGCCAAGCACCAGGCTTATGGAGGCCAGGTATGCGAATTCAGACATCGTGGACGCCTTTCATGGGTTGGATCTGGTGGACGAAGCGGCGAGGGATCTGGCGGCCTTGACGATGGCCGACGGCGTGAGTTCGAAGTCGAAATCCGCGACCTCGAAATAGTTGAGAGCCTTGCCGTCGCCGGACAGTTCGAGCTGGCTCGTGACGAGACCGGCTTCTTCCAGCTTCTGGAGGTGGAGATGCAGCAAGGGGCGGCTGATGCCGACCTCGCGCGCAAGCTGGCTGACATAATTGCGTCCATCCGATTTCAGCGCCGCGATAATCCGCAACCGCTGCGGACTGGCGAGCGCCGCCAGGACGGCAAGCAACTGGTCTCCGCTGATCGGCAAAGAGAAGCTCCATCAATCACATGTAAGAGATATATTACATATGACGAGGAGTCGTGTCAATAGGGCGCCACTGGCGCTAAGACAACCTCGCTTGAAAAAAGCGTGTCATCCCCGCGAAAGCGGGGACCCAGACGTTCAGCATTGTGAGAGACGCTCAGGGAAGCTTGCAGTACAGATTTTTGCAAACCGGATCAAAATTTTGCAATCAACTTCGCCGGAAACGCCGTTCATCTGGGTCCCCGCTGGAGTTTACGCTCCGGCCGCGCTTCGCGCGGACCGGTGGCGCGGGGATGACACGCTTGGGATACGGAAATCTCCTTATCCTGGCGCTCAGGGTCCTTGCGGGGGAGGTGAACGCGTTCCTGAATCTCTCTTTGTGCGAAGGGCCCAGACTCGCTGTCAGAACGCGAGTTTCACGACCACGCTCCGAATTTCCCCGGACAGCCGTACACGTTGGGGGAGGAAAGGCGCCGTATTCGTTCCGCGTCCTTCCGCCTACGCCAAGGCTTCGGCGGACTGATCGAGTTCACAAGACCCGCCGAAGCTTCAGCGTAGGCGGGCCGCGTCTCCGCGTGCCCACTCTTGGCGTTTCGTTTGCCTGCACTGTAGACAAGGACCCTATGAAAGCGGCTGTCATCACACGCTACGGATCGCCGGACGTTGTGAAGATCCGCGAAGTGCCGAAACCGGTGCCTGCAGCAGGCGAGATCTTGATCCGGGTCCGCGCGGCGACCGTCAACCGGACGGATTGCGGCGAGCTCCGAGCCCATCCCTTCTTCATGCGGTTCTTCTCCGGGCTCCTCCGGCCGAGACGTACGATCTTCGGTCTGGACTTCGCCGGGGAAGTTGAAGCTGTGGGTGCCGCAATCTCCTCGTTCAAGCCGGGAGACCGCGTGTTCGGCATGTGCCCGTCCAGGAGCAATGGCGCCCAGGCGGAATATGTCTGTGTCCCCGAGAGGACGGTCGCGGCAATGCCGGCGGGCACGCGATTTGACGAGGCGGTGGTCTGCGAAGGCGCTTTCTACGCCAACGCAGTTTTGAAAAAGATCGAACTCAGGGCCGGCCACAAAATTCTGATCTACGGCGCCTCCGGCGCCATCGGTACGGCGCTGGCGCAGCTCGCCAAATCCTCCGGCGCCGGGGTGACGGCGGTCGTTGCAACCCGGCATCTCGATCTTGTCAAATCCCTCGGTGCGGACCGCGTGGTCGACTACACCGTGGAGGATTTCACGCGCATCGGCGAGATTTTCGATTTTGTGGTGGATGCGGTCGGCAAAACTTCGTTTTTCCGGTGCCGGAAACTCTTGAAGCCCGGCGGCATCTTTGCTGCGACGGATCTCGGACCCTGGGCGCAGAACGTGGTGCTCGCGATATGGTCGTCGATCACACGGAGCAACCGGGTCGTCATTCCGGTGCCGGGGCGCATCGACGGATTTGTCGGCTTCCTGAAAAGCCGCATGGAGGCAGGCCAATTTCGCGCGATCGTCGATCGAAAATACCCCCTCGCAGCAATTGCCGACGCCTACCGTTATGTTGAGACGGGGCAAAAGGCCGGCATCGTCGTGATCGATATCGCGGCGGCCGACGAGAGCGCGTAACTGCCCAAAGAGAGCATATCGATTGACGGCGCCGAAGGCATTTGTTTCGTGGAGTTCGGGCAAGGACAGCGCCTTCGCGCTCTACGAAACTCAACGCCTTGGCGCCGCGGAAATTGTCGGCGTCCTGACGACGATCAACGAAGTCTACGACCTGCGATGCACGGCGTGCGCAGTGCGCTGCTCGACCGGCAGATTGCAGCACTCGGTCTGCCCGCCATCAAGGTGCCATTGCCGAGCCCATGCCCCAACGAAGTTTATGAGGCACGGATGGCTGACGCGTGCCTGCGCATCAAGGGGCAGCGCGTGCGCCACATCGTGTTCGGCGACTTGTTCCTCGAGGACATCCGCGCGTACCGGGAGAAACAGCTTGCAACAGCGGGAATAGAGGGGCTGTTCCCGCTCTGGAAGCGCGATACGCGCGAGTTGGCGCTGCAGATGATTTCCGCCGGCATGGAGGCGCATCTCGTGTGCGTCGATCCCCGGCATCTCGATCGCCGCTTCGCGGGGCGGAAATTCGATCGGGACCTGTTGCGCGACTTTCCCGAAGGCGTCGATTGGTGCGGCGAGAACGGAGAGTTTCATACGGTCGTGTCGGCCGGTCCCATGTTCTCGGCACCAATTCCCGTATCCGTCGGCGAAATTGTCGAGCGTGACGACTTCGTCTTCGCAGACGTCATTCCGGGATAGGCAGCGCCCGCGCTTGCGTCCTCTCTTCACATCATGTCGCGAATTGTCGCCATGCGCCGCAAAACCTGGCCTCGCGCATTGTAAAAACGGAGCGGCGTCATAGCTTGATAGCGGGAGCGTTGCGTTCTGCGAACGAGACAAACCAATGCGAAAGACCATCCTGCTGATTTTCGCCGCCGGGCTGCTTGCTTCCGGTTTTGCCGGGGCCGTCCAGGCGATTGACACCGTACACGTCGATGGCCGGCACGGCGGCGGCGGACATTCCGGTAACGGCCACGTCGTGCGCGGCGGCGGCGGGAACCGCGCGGGCAATGTCCGAAACGGCGGAATTCGGTACGGCGTTGGTGTCGGGCTCGGTGTCGGTGTGCCGTACTACGCCGGCGATCCCGGTGTTGACACCTATGGCGGATATGACGATTCCGGCGATTATGCCGCGCCGGCCGACACGGATCCCGGCGCTTACGGTTCAGACGACGCGTCCGCCGATGCGCCCGTGTCGCCGGTCCTGTACTACTGCGACAATCCGCAGGGCTACTACCCCGACGTCACGACCTGCAACGACGATTGGCAACCCGTCCAGGCCGCGCCACCAACGCAATAATCAATTTGTGAACCGCGCCCCGCGCGCGCGGAAACGCGCCAAGCTGCAAAATTAAACGTGTCATCCCCGAGCCACGCGTTCCAATTTCCTCCCCCATGTGTGGGGGAGGTGGACTGCGAAGCGAAGCGGAGCAGGCCGGAGGGGGGAGTCCGCGCGCGGCGCNNCCCACGTTGGGGGAGGAAAATCGAGCGCATGTTTGGTATCGAATGAAACATGAAACAATGTGTGCCAACGCCAGCCACACATGGGGGAGGAAAAAAGCGATCGACAATACCCGCGATCCACTCACTGTGGCCTGTAGCTCAAACCGTCCATTGCCAGCGGAGGCATGCGACGGGCGCGTTGCTGCCTCCGTTTCCACTCCTATATAGCGTCCAGGAGGACAACAACCCATGCCCCAATCCACTTCTCAAAAGGTCTGGTTCATCACCGGCGCATCCAAAGGTTTCGGCTACGTCTGGACGGAGGCTGCGCTGGAGCGTGGCGACAGCGTCGCGGCAGCGGCGCGCAATATCGCTTCGCTCGACGGGCTGAAAGCAAAATATGGCGACCGGCTCCTGCCGCTCGCGCTCGACGTCGGCGACAAGAAGGCGGTCGATCAAGCAGTCGCGAACGCGCGCAAGACATTCGATCGCATCGATGTCGCAATCAACAATGCCGGCTACGGCCTGTTCGGCGCCATCGAAGAAGTCAGCGAACCCGAAGCCCGCGCGCAGATCGAGACCAACTTGTTCGGCGCGTTGTGGGTGACGCAGGCCGTGCTGCCCGTCATGCGGGCGCAGAAATCTGGCCACATCATCCAGATTTCCTCCATCGGCGGCGTCTGGACGTTGCCGACGGTCGGGCTCTATCACGCTTCCAAATGGGGCCTGGAAGGCTTCAGCCAGGCGCTCGCCGCCGAGGTGAAGCCGCTCGGCATCAAGGTGACGATCGTCGAGCCCGGCGGATTCGCAACCGAATGGGGCACGACCTCCGCGCATCGCGCGAAAACCATGCCGGCCTACGACGCCGCGCGCGCCTCGCTCGCCGAGATTCGCACCCAGGCCACACCCGGCGATCCCGCGGCGACCGGCGCCGTGATGCTCAAGCTGGTCGACATGGAGGACCCGCCGCTGCGGATATTCTTCGGCAACCGGGGCCTGACGATGATCAAGCGCGAATATGCCGAGCGCATCGCCACCTGGGAGAAATGGAACGCCCTCTCGTTCGAAGCGCAAGGCAACCTCGGCGCGCACTGACAGCCGAAGAAAGATGAAACGCCAAGACGCCAAGACGCCAAGAAAGATTCACAATGAGACAGTGAGCCACCCGGTTTAACCGGGTGGGAGAATTGTTGCGCGCCAAAGGCGCGCGATTTCTTTCTCACCGCCTCACTGTCTCATTGTGAANNGGGTGGGAGAATTGTTGCGCGCTTCGCGCGCCATTCCTCCTCACTGCCTCCCTGTGAATCTTCGGCGCAGTATGTGCGCCTTGGCGGTTTTTCACAGCGCATGAAAATGCGATGACGCAAAAGGAAGGACAATGAACATGAGCAAAACATTCGGCGCGGAATCGACCACCGACGACGTGCTCGAGGGCATCAACCTCGCAGGCAAGCGCGTTCTGGTGACCGGCGTGTCGGCCGGCCTCGGCGTGGAGACCGCCCGCGCACTCGCGGCGCACGGCGCATATGTGGTGGGCGCCGCGCGCGACCTCGCCAAGGCGCGCGGCGCGACGAAAACGGTGCGCGACCAGGCTGCGAACGGCGACAGCATCGAGCTTGTTGAACTCGACCTCGCTTCGCTCAAAAGCGTGCGCGCCTGCGCGGACAGGCTCGTGGCTATGGGCAACCCGTTCGATGTGATCATCGCCAATGC
>PKWC01000264.1 GCA_003131925.1 Alphaproteobacteria bacterium
CGAGTCGATGACCGCGGAATATGAAGGGCTGAAGGCGCGGGGCGAAAAACTGCTCGGCCAGAACATTGCCCGCATCGTGACGGTCAATGGCGTTCGCGTGGCGCTGGAAGACGGCACCTGGGGACTCGTCCGGGCCTCCTCCAACAAGCCCTCTCTGGTCGTCGTCGTGGAGAGTCCAACGTCGGGGGCAAACATGCGCGCCATGTTCCACGATCTCGACACGCGCCTTTCCCGGCACCCCGAGGTCGGTGAGTACGACCAGAAGATTTGAGTGGCGCGCAGCGAGTCTTCAGGTGAACGCATCCCACAGCATGCGCACGGTGATGATCGCAATGAGGGCCGCAAAGACAAGGTGCAGGCGCTTCATGTCGATCATGTGCGCAAGCGCAGCGCCGGCCGGTTCCGCCGCAAGGAGCGCCGGCGCGATGAGCACCAACCCGGGCAGGCTGACATAGCCGAGCGACCACGGCGGCAAGGCCGTTGCGTGCAGCCCCGCAACGACTGCGCCGAGCGCAGCGGGAAGCGCGACGATGGCGCCTAATGCGGACGCATTGCCCACGGTCACTTCGGCCCGCGCGCCGTACGAGATGAGAGATGTTGAAGCGAGAGTCGCGCCGCCCATTCCGGTCGTAGCCGATGCGCCGCCGATCAAAGCGGGCAGCACGAGTCCATGGATGCGCTCGGAAAAATGCGCCGCGACACGGCGATCGTGGCCGCCCAGCGCAAGAAAGACTGCGACCGGCAGCGCGAGAAGCGCGAAGATGATTGTAAGCGTCCGTTCGCCTGCGGTCGCGAACACCACGCTTCCGATCACCGTCCCCGCAAGCAGCGGTACGGCCCAGCGGTGCACGAGCGCTCCGTCGATTCCACCACTGTTGTGGTGGGCGCGGACGGATACGAGCGAGGCGGGAATGAGGGCGGCCAGCGACGTGCCGATCGCGACATGCATGCGCACGCTTTGGTCGACACCGAGCGTTGCCATGACGTGATAGAGCACCGGAACCACCACGATGCCGCCGCCGACGCCCAGGATGCCCGCCACGAGTCCGCCCACTACGCCCGCAATGACGAGTCCGAGCGCCAGCACGCCGAGATCGCCCGAAGACGTCGTGTGCAGGATGTCCACGGGCTACGCCGCCACGCTCAAGGCCTGCAGCGAAACATGCGCCAGAGCCGCGCGCAGGACGCCTACGTGGGCCCCCGCACGCGTCGCGTGTTCGCTCAGATGGCGCCGGAAAAGCCGGGCGCCAGGCCTGCCGTTGAACAGGCCGAGCATGTGCCGCGTCATTGCGTTGAGGCGCACGCCATCACCCAGCCGCCGCTCGACATAAACGACATAGGCCTCCACGACTTCATCCAGATCGCGCTCTGGACCAGCGAAGAATCGCGTATCGGCGCCCGCGAGTATCGCCGGCGATTGATACGCCGCGCGGCCCATCATGACTCCGTCCACGAAATCCAGATGCCGCGCCGCGTCATCGAGCGTCGCGATGCCGCCGTTGAGGATGATCGTCAGATTCGGATTCCCGTGTTTCACCCGATGGACGAAGTCATGGTCGAGCGGCGGGACATCGCGATTCTCCTTCGGCGACAATCCCTTGAGCCACGCCTTGCGCGCATGCACGATAAAGGTCGACACGCCTTCAGAGACTGACGCTGCGATAAGCGCGCGCAGGCTTTGCTCGGGATCCTGCTCATCCACGCCGAGCCGGCACTTGACAGTCACCGGAATGCTCACCGCTTCGCGCATGGCTGCGGCACATTTGGCAACAAGCGCGGGTTCGCGCATGAGACAAGCGCCGAAGCGCCTCGATTGCACGCGATCCGAGGGGCAGCCGATATTCAGATTGATCTCGTCATAGCCAAAATCTTCGGCGATCCGCGAAGCTTCGGCCAGACGCGCGGGTTCGGCGCCGCCAAGCTGCAGCGCCACCGGATGTTCGAACGGGTCGAAGCCGATCAGCCGCGCGCGATCCCCGCGGAGGACCGCCTCGGCGGTGACCATTTCGGTGTAGAGCCGCGCGTGGCGCGTCAAAAGGCGGTGGAGATACCGGCAATGCCGGTCCGTCCACTCCATCATGGGGGCGACGCAGAAGATTTTCTCTTGTCTTTTCAGTTGATTAGTGTTCATATCCATGGACTTAACCGTGAACATGTGCACGCTCGTGTGCACTCAATTTCGCCCAGATACGCCCTGGTTGGATGGCTTACCGCACACGGAGCGCACACGTTGGCCACCTTTGTCAGTCTTCCGTCCGGCAATTGGCGCGTCCAGGTGCGCCGCAAGGGCCGGTACGTCAGTGAGACCTTCCGGCGGCGAAAGGACGCCGAGGAATGGGCTCTCGATAACGAGCGCCGAATCGATCGCGGCGAAGCGCCGCGCCGTGCGGGTTACACCGATCCGACCACCTTCGGACATCTCGTCGATCTCCATCTCTCCGATATGCAAGAAGTTGGCAAGTGTCCCCGAAGGTCCAAGGCCTTCAGCTTGGAGGCGCTGCAAACAAAGTTGGGCAAGGTTCGAATTGCTGACCTGAACAGAGAACGGCTGGTCACGTTCGGCAGAGACCGAGCGCGTGAAGGCGCGGGTCCGGTCACGATTGGTGCTGATTTCGGCTATATAAAAATGATTATCGCGCATGCAGCGGCGGTCCATGGCATCGCCGTTTCTATTGAGCCAGTCGATCTTGCGCGCATTGCGCTCAAACGGCTGGGGCTGATCGGAAAAGCGAAATCTAGAGACCGTCGGCCGACGCATGACGAACTCGACCGTATCATTGCGCATCTAGAGGGAAATTCAAGGCAAACGATTCCGGTTGCCCGGATCGCACGCTTCGCAATCGCAACGGCAATGCGCCAGGACGAAATCTGTCGTATCCGTTGGCAGGATGTAGATGCTGCGACAAGAACCGTGATTGTCCGAGACCGCAAGGACCCGCGAGAGAAGAGCGGCAATCATCAGAAGTTGCCTCTATTGAACGTTGCGGGGATCGATACCTGGCAGCTATTGCAGGAGCAAACAAAAAAATCGCGCAATGGGGATCGCGTGTTTCCATATAACGGACGATCAGTCGGCACGGCTTTCCGGCGTGCATGTCGCGAGTTGGGGATCGACGACCTTCACTTTCACGATCTTCGGCATGAAGCCGCCAGCAGATTATTTGAAGCGGGTTTGGCAATCGAACAGGTTGCGCTTGTAACGGGCCACCGGGATTGGAAAATGCTCAAGCGCTATACCCATCTTCGGCCAGAGGACTTGCATCGAATTGTCCGGCACGTTGTGCCCTATCAGTCGGCGGATGGAACGGTCGGCCCCGACGGGACGCGGAAATTGGAGCTTACTGCGCCACTGCGCAAGGTTGGTATAGATTGACGCGCTGACCGCAAAGAGGGTGATGGACCTCTTCTAATTCGACTTCCTCCTTGGTCCGCCATATAACTTTATAACATTTTGATGTTATTATATTCTATTTCCTTTGCTGATCTGCACCCCACAATCCGGCCCTTAGCCGCGCGCGGTGCCGTGAT
>PKWC01000021.1:0-17442 GCA_003131925.1 Alphaproteobacteria bacterium
ACTCCTTGTGCATCGGGTTCCGCGCAAACATTTGTTCACGCGGCGCGATTGGACGAAAACCATCAGATTCGGAAGTTCGGCTGTCTTGTCCAGGCGCGCACATATGCGAGTCGGATTTACAACAGTGCGCTTCAAGGTGGCGGACGCCGTCGCAGCCCCAATGTAGCTGGCGGCAGCGCGAATTGCAACCCGGGCTCCGAATCGCGTGGATTCCGCCGGGCTTCCAAAGGATCAGCGGCCCGACGTTTCGCGCGCGCTGTCGAAGCCCACGCGCCAGCGGATTCGCTCGGGATCGGCGCTATACGGATTGAGTGCGGCGATGCCTTCTTCATCCAGATCGGCAAGACGGCTCTCCGGAACCCGGCGTGCCGCATTCCAGCCGGCTGCCTGGATGCGGCTCAGTCGAAATGCATCGGTCACGGTTTCGAAGCCTGTTCTGCCAGCAGCGATTTCACCAATTCGCTCGGGCGGCAAAGACGCGCGGTGACGCCCTGGCCGTTCTGCACCACCACGATCGGCCGATTGATGAGAATGGGGTGCTCGGCCATCGCATCAAGCAGCTCGTCTTCGCCGACATCCTTCTCGTCAAGGCGAAGGTCGCGAAACAGCGGCTCCTTCGCCCGCACCACCTTGCGGACCGGAATATCCATGCGCGCGATAAGGGCGGCCAGCGCCCCGCGAGAGAGCGGCGTCTGCAGATATTCGAAAATGCGCGGCTCGTAGCCGGCAGCACGAATTGCCGCCAGCGCGTTGCGCGACGTTCCGCAGGCGGGATTGTGGTAAATCGTGATTTGCATGGGTTCCTGCGCTCTGAGGCACCGCGATCCAAACCCCAGGATCGGGATAACAAAGGCTTATCTCATATGGGGACCACAACGCCAAATTGCAAGCTGCGGTTGAAGCGCCATTGGCGATCTTATGATGTCCGCGGAACTCCCGGTCGCGGTTACTCATTTCATTATCGGGTCGACGGGGCGCTTAACCAGGAGTGACCGATGAAGCGCCTTTGGATTGTAGGATTGACAGCGGCAGGAGTGATGGCGGGCACGAGCGCGATGGCGCAGGACGAGGCCCCCGCCGGCGCGATGGAAAAACAAACCACCACGACGACCACCACCTGGACCGTGAAGCCTGAAGAGCGGACCGTGATTCACGACTATGTAGTGAAGGAGAGGGTCAGGCCCGAGAGCGTGAAGGAAGAGATTTCGGTCGGCATGCCGGTGCCAACGGATGTCGAGATGCAGCCGGTGCCGGAGGAAATCTACGGAAAGGTTCCCGAGGCGCGGAATTACCAGTATTTCGACTGGAACGGCCGCGTCGTGTTCGTCGATCCCGATTCGCGACGAGTCGTCCAGATCGTCGACTGAAGTATCGTCAATCGTGTTTCGCCGGCTCGAGCCGGCGCGTACAGCCCGGCCCTTGCGGCCGGGTTGTTTCTGTCGTGCAACAACAACCTGATTGGTCTTCTTGACCGCCCCGTTTGGTCTGTAGACTTCGTCCCGCTATTCTCCGACCTGGAACGGGGGAATCACATGGGCAGCAGGACCAGGCGGCGGAAGCCGCGCTACACGGTGGACGTCTCGCTGAAGGCGCAGGACATCGCGCGCCTCGGCGCCGCACTCACCTTCCAGATCAAATCGGACGACGCGATGCTGGGCACGATCGAGATCGGCCAGGGCGGGTTCCACTGGAAAGCGCGCAGCGGCAAATTCTTCCGCCGCATAAGCTGGGGGCGGTTCTTTGAGCGGCTGCAAAGGGCGTAGCGTGTTTTGTTCGGGCGTGAATAGTTGTTCCCTCATGGTTCGATCCGCCGCGCGCACGGCACGGCGAGCAAGCTCACGCTTCGACAAGCTCAGCATCAGGAAAAAATCCTCACCGTGAGCTTGTGGAAGGGTGACAANNAAGCCGCATCGTCCTTGTGCCGGCGGCGCAGCGCCTCTGCATAACGCGGCATGATCTGCGGCATCGCGGTCCCGCCTTCTCGCGGCCGCTCCACGCCGAAGACGTATTTCGGAAAGTCGAGCGCCTTCTGTACCATCCAGATCTCGTTGTGCTTCTCCGGCGGCAGGATGCGGGCGGGATCGCCCACGGCAATCCATCCGAGCGGCACCACCGCGTCTTCCCCAACAACGGTGCGCATGTGCACGATGCCGTTGATGCGGACCTCGGCGCGGCGACCGATGCGCGCGCCGTTGAACACCGTTGAGCCAGTCGCCAGAAACACGTCGTCTTCGATGGTGCAGCCGGATAGATAAGCGCGCGGCCCAACGAGAATGTTGTTGCCGAGTGTGAGCGGATTGCGGCGCACGCCGCGCAGCACGGCCGTGTCCATGACGACACAGTTGCGGCCGATCGCGATCGCGCCACTTTCTGCCGTCAGCACCGCGCCGAATCCGATCGAGCAATTCTCTCCGATGGCGACGTCTCCGCAGACGACCGCATTTGGGGCGATGCGCACGCAGGCAGCGATATTGGGTCTCTTTCCTTCATGCTCGAGGATCATGTTTTTGTCCTTTCTGCGATGCCCGCCCCCACATCTCAATATTTCAACGTCACTGGGAGGAACAAGGTTCGGGCGAGGGAGTCTGGCGCGAACGGGGTTTTCCTTGAAGTGCAACTGAGGGAAATACGGTGAAAAACTCCAAGCTGTCGCCGCGCGCGTTTTTCGGGCTCTGTGCGTTACGATGAGGCTGTGGCTCCGCAGACAGGCTCGACGATGAGCGATTCACCGCCCGAACTCACCACGCGCTGCTGCATAGCAGGCGGTGGGCCGGCGGGAATGATGCTGGGCTATTTGCTCGCGCGCGCCGGCGTCGACGACGTGGTGCTCGAGAAATGGCCCGATTTCTTCCGCGACTTCCGCGGCGACACGATTCATCCGTCCACGCTGGAAGTTTTGCGTGCACTCGGTCTTCTCCACGGCTTCCTTGCGCTCAACCCCGACAGGGCGGAGACGCTGGGCGGCGTGATCGGCGGCCTAAGCGTGACGGTCGCGGACTTCACCCATCTGCCCGTCCATTGCCGGTTCATCGCTCTCATCCCGCAATGGGACTTCCTGGATTTTCTTGCCCGCGAGGCGCGACGCTATCCAGCGTTTCATTTGCGGATGGAAACGGAAGCCACCGCGCTCATCGAAGAGAGCGGGCGAATCGTAGGCGTGAAAGCGAACAGCCGGGATGGTCCGCTCACAATTCGTGCCGAGCTTGTCGTCGGTGCGGACGGGCGCCATTCGACGATGCGCGCCCAGGCCGGCCTTGCGGTGAAAAACATCGGGGCGCCGATGGACGTGTTGTGGTTCCGGCTGTCGCGAAATGAAAAAGACCCGACGCAGCCATTCGGCACCTTCGATCGCGGGCGCATCCTCGTGCTCATCGCGCGCGGCGATTACTGGCAATGCGGTTTTGTGATTCCGAAGGGCGGCTTCGAACGCGTTCGCGCGTGCGGCCTCGACGCTTTCCACTCCGATATCGCAACCCTCGCGCCCGCACTCGCCGACCGCGTCCACGAAATCGAAAATTTCGACTCCGTGAAATTGCTGAGCGTCGCCGTCGACCGGCTGGAATGCTGGCAACGCGACGGGTTGCTCTGCATCGGCGATGCGGCGCATGCCATGTCGCCCATCGGAGGAGTGGGCATCAATCTCGCCATTCAGGATGCGGTCGCCGCCGCAAACATTCTGATCCCGGCTTTCCGGCGCGGGCCGCCGCGGCTCGAGGATCTGAAGGCGGTGCAACGGCGGCGCGAATATCCCACGCGCGCCACGCAGGCGCTGCAGGTGTTCCTGCAGAACCACGTGATCAGGAACGTGGTGGGGAGCGAGAAGCGCGCTCCCCCACCCTGGCCGGTCCGGCTGCTCGGGCGAATTCCTGTCCTTCGCCGCATTCCTGCGCGCGTCATCGGCCTCGGCTTCCGGCCCGAAATGCCGGACGCGCTAAAAGCGAGCAATCATTAGTTTATTCGGCTTTGAGGTTTCGACACGAGCCTCCCGCGCGCCTTGACACAGCCACGGGCCAATGATTGCATCAATTTAAGAGTTTTTTAACCTTCAAGGGAGGTAAGAAATGCGCAATCTGTTGTTAGCATCGGCAGCAATGTCTGGTTTCTTGGCACCTAAAACAATGTGCAAAAAATCGCTGATGATCTCCGCTGCGTTCGTGGCCGCTTTCGCTGCGGCGCCGGCCGTCGCCAAGAGCGCACTGTATCCGCTTCCTCTCGTGTCCGGCAGCACGGAAACGATTGCGTTCGGAATAAGCACCAACGGGAATATCACGGGATTCTGGCTCAGCAGCACCGGCGTCGAAGGGGGTTTCGTCGGCCCGGACGATGGCAGCAGCTACACGACGTTCGACGATTCGGCGGATGGTGCCGGAACGCAACCGCGCGGAATAAACAACAAGGGCACCATCATGGGCATTGCCAACGTCTCGACCGGAATTGCAACCGATTACGTACCGTTCGAACGCACGCCCGACGGCACCATTACCCACGTGACCAAGGGGGGTCAGGTGCTGAACTACCTCGTCCAGGGCATCAACAAGAGCAACATTTTCGATGGCGGCTACGAGACAAGTACGTCAGAGTTCATCGGCTACACCGGCAAAAACGCCAAGTACAAATCCAAAATCAAGCTGAAGGGTATCACGACCACCGGTGTCGCCCCACGCGGCATCGATAACGCGGGCGACACCGTCGGCTGGTATCTGGACACGACCGGCGTCATGCACGGCTTCTATCAACCCGTCCGCGGAAAGGCCGTGACCATCGATGATCCGGGCGGAGTCACGAATCCGGAGGGGATCAACAACAAGGGCGAGATCAGCGGCTTGTACACGGATTCCTCCAGCAACCGGCACGGGTTCACCTACGACATCGCGACCGCGACGTTTACCGAACTTACCGTCCCGAGTTCGACTTTCGTTGAGGTTTGGGGTCTCAACGACCACGGTCAGGTTGCGATCGACGGTCTGGACAGCACCACCGGCCTTTACGTCGGCTACATCTATTGCCCGTCGGCCAGAAACTGTCCTGGTGGAGCGGCTGCGGTCAAACGCCCCGTTCTGCACCGCAGCGCGTTGCCTGTGCCGCGGCAGATGCCCTGATCTTTTTCGTATCGTTCAGTACCGCCCTCTCCTTTCACAAGGAGAGGGCGCTTTTTCTCCACGGCTAGGCATTATCATTGTAATACGGTGACTAGGGCCGAAACCCAATAAATCCGTTGTGGTGTGAATCGGTTGCTGATTCGCTTCTGCTGTTGATTCGGAGCAGAGAAGCAGATGCGGCGGAACCTGATTTGGCTGGGCGACGAACAGTGGCGGCGGATTGAGCCGTATTTGCCGAAGGACGTGCGCGGCAAGGCGCGCGTCAACGAACCGCACAGCCAACGACCTCGCCCACGCACACCGTGGAGTCGGTCAGCGGCTACAGTATGCGGAATGCTCCGGCAATACACGAAATCGGCGGATTTCCTCTCGTCCGCCGAAAGAGTGCCGGAGGATTACACACGGTACGCCGACGAGATGACGGCTGACATAGGTTACGTTTTGCTGAGAGAGGTCACCGCGGGTTTCCGGCCGCCTGGAAAGCGGGAACACGGTCACGAGATTTCCGTCGACCGGATATCGCCGCGCCCGCGCGACCGCGCTGCCGGTTGACAAGCTTCCCCCTCCCCTGTTCGTTAGTACCTCACCAGCCCGGGGAGATGGAAGGATGACCAAAATTCTGATGAATTCCGTCGCTCTTGTGGGCCTGATGGCCGCCTGCGGCGCGCCAGCTTCGGCTGCCACGCTGTTTCAGATCATTCCCGTGCAGGGAAGCGCGTCGACCAACGTGTTCGGCATCAACAAGAGCCAGACAATTACCGGCAGCTGGCTCGATTCGAGCGGCGTCGAACACGGCTATGTGGGCACCGCCGCCACCGGCAGCTATACGACTTTTGACGATCCCACATCGGGGACCGAGCCGCGTGGCCTAGACGATTCCGGCAATATTGGAGGGTTCGCGAATTCGCAAGTCGGCGTCGCGTCTGAGTTCGTTCCCTTCGAGCGCCTCGCGAGCGGAAAGTTCAAGACGGTCGTCAACACCAAGGGCAAGAAGCTGAACTCCCTGATCCAGGGCTTCGACGGGAGGGGCGTGTTCGGGGGCAACTACGTCAACGGCTCGAATGTCGACGTCGCCTATCTCGGGCAAAACGCCAAGGCGACAAAAATCGTCAAATTGTCCCTCGGCAATACCGGCACAGCGGCGCGAGCCGTTGACAATGCCGGCGATATCGTCGGCTGGTACCTGAACACCAGCGGCATCCAGACCGGATTCCTGGTCAGCGGCGGCAACGCCACGAGCATCAGCTATCCCGACGCCTCCGAAGCGTCGACGGTCATGGAAGGCATCAACAACAAAGCGATCGCGACCGGCCAGTGGACGGATACGTCGGGCATTGTCTACAGCTTCACGTACAACCTCGCGACGGGCACGTTTAAACCAATCAAGATCAGGGGGGCAAAGTCGTTCACGCAGGCTTGGGGAATCAACGATCTGGGGGAAATCGCCGTAGGGTCCGACGCCGGCTTCTACATCTATTGCACAAAATCGACTTGCCCCGGCACGGGCCCGCTGGCTGCCGAGGGCAAGGAGATTTCCGTGCCTAAGGCGCTCATGCCGAGCCATTCCTGCGCCGACCGCGCGTGCCTCGTCGATGTATCGCAGGACCCCTTGAAGATTCCGGCGAGGATGCGCGCGCCGATTCTCAAACCGGGCCAGAAAACCGGACCCTTGCTCCCCTGAGGTTCGCGGAATAACACGCATGGGCCCTCTCCTCCGACGGTGGAAGGTCTTTTCGTTTGCCCACGCCCGCAGCCCCTTCCCGCGAAGCACGCCGCGTCCGATATTCCGCTTCATGGCGTGGAAGTTTCCCGAGACGATCCATCTGCCCCAAACGCTTGAGCGCCATGCGCGCATCGTCGAAAAGGGCTTCTGGGCAAAACTTCTGAAACGTGCCGGCCGCATCCCCTTCGCCGAAGATCTGGCGGCGGCCTATTTCTGCGTGATCGATCCGACAACGCCCGGCCGCGTGCGCGGCGTACTGCTCGCGGCGCTCGCCTGGTTCGTCGTGCCGGCGTCGATCATGCCGGAATTTGTCGTCATCCTGGGCTTCACCAACGAGATTGCGGTGACAGCGATCGCGGTGCGCATGGTCCGCAAGCATCTGAAGGAACGGCACTACATCCGCGCACGCGCCGCGCTCGGCATTTCCGAGCCGCCACCGGGACAATGAGCGAAGAGCGCCCCACCTTCGTCAGCCATCTCGAATGCTCCGCCACCGGCGAGAGATACGAGGCGGATCAGGTCCATGGGCTCTCGCGCGCCGGCAAGCCGCTGTTCGTGCGCTACGCGCTCGATCGAATCAAAGACGCGCTGACCAAAGACGCGCTCGCGTCGCGGGCGCCGGATTTGTGGCGCTATCGCGAACTGCTGCCGGTGAGGCATGCGCACAACATCGTCAGCCTCGGCGAATGCATGACACCTCTCATCCGCATTCACGGAGAGGGTTCAGGAGAAATCCTGGTGAAAGACGAAGGTCGGTTGCCGACAGGCTCCTTCAAGGCGCGCGGTATCGCTCTCGCCGTTTCGATGGCAAAGGAATTGGGGCTCTCCCATCTCGCCATGCCGACCAACGGCAACGCAGGCGCTGCACTAGCCGCTTACGGCAGCCGCGCGGGCATGCGCACGATCGTGTTCTGTCCGGAAAATACGCCAGAAATCAATGTCCGCGAGATCGCCGCGCAGGGCGCGAAAGTCTACCGCGTCAACGGGCTGATCGACCAGTGCGGCAGGCTTGTCGGCGCGGGCCGCGACGCGGCGGGCTGGTTCGACATGTCGACGCTGAAGGAGCCCTATCGCATCGAGGGCAAGAAGACGATGGGCCTCGAGCTCGCCGAACAGCTCGGTTGGGATTTGCCCGACGCGATCTTCTATCCGACGGGAGGCGGCACCGGCCTCATCGGGATGTGGAAGGCATTCGCGGAGCTCGAGGCGATCGGATTCATCGGCGCCAAACGCCCGCGGATGGTGGCTGTGCAGGCCGCGGGCTGCGCGCCGATCGTGCGCGCCTTCGAACGCAAAGATACTCACGCCGAGCGCTGGGAAAATGCGCGCACGATTGCGTCGGGAATCCGCGTGCCATCCGCGATTGGCGATTTCCTCATCCTTGCCGCCGTCCGCGAGAGCGGCGGCTACGCGATCGCAGTCGACGACGACGAAATTCGGAAAAGCCTCGAAGACGTCGCACGCCATCAAGGCATCCTTCTCTGTCCGGAAGGCGCCGCAACCCATGCCGCCTGGCGAAAATCGCTGCGCGAGGGCCGCATCAGGGCCGGCGACCGAGTCGTTCTCTTCAACTGCGCCAGCGGATTGAAGTATCCCTNNCCCTTGCCGCCGGCGGACAAACGACTCGACCTCAACGCGCCGATCGACTTTGCCGAGCTGTGAGGATTTTGGAAAAGGAAGACGAGCAATGACGATCGACGGGCGGCAGATTGCAGGCTGGCTTCTCAGCGCGCTGGCGATCCTTGCGGTCCTGGTGCTTGGCAGGCCGCTCCTCGCGCCCCTGGCATTTGCCGTGCTGATCTGGGCAATCCTCAATGCGCTCACCGACGCTCTGGCGCATCTGCGTTTGCCGCGCATGCTCGCCTGGGCGACATCGCTCCTGCTGATTGCAGCCGGGCTCTACCTGATCGCGCGCGTGCTCGGAAACGAGGCCGACGCGGTTGCAGCCGAAGCGCCCGTGTATCTGGCGCGCCTGCAACGGCTTGCGCTGTCGACGCTCGCCTTTCTCCATCTCGGACGCGGTGCGAATTTCGGCGATCTGCTCAGCGGCGCCAATGTGGCGAGTGTGATCGGTCAGGTCGCGGCCTCGGCGGGATCGTTCCTGTTCACGCTTGCGATGGTCATCGTCTATGTCGGCTTTCTTCTCGCCGAACAGCGTCACCTGCCCGGAAAACTTGCGAAGCTGCAGAGAAACGCTTCAAGGCGCGATGCGGCGGGAGAGGTCATTCACGCCATCGCCCGGCAGGTGCAGGCCTATCTCGGCGTCTGCACTTTTCTGAGCGCGATCATGGCGGCGGCCACCTTTGTGCTGCTCACCGCCATGCATGTGAGCTTCGCCGGCTTCTGGGCACTCGTCCTGTTCATCGCGACGTACGTTCCAACGATCGGCGCGATCGGCGTTCTGTTGCCGGCGCTGATGGCGCTTCTCCAATACGGCTCATTCGCGCCCTTTCTGATTGTTGCGGTGGTGCTGGGTGCGCTCCATTTCGTGCTTGCCAACATTGTGAGCACCGTCATGCTCGGGCGCACGCTCAATCTGAGCCCGCTCGGGATCATCCTGTCGTTGAGCTTCTGGGGACTCATCTGGGGAATTGCCGGGCTGTTCCTCGCGGTGCCCATCACGGGCGCATTCGCGATCGTCTGCCGGCACATCGATGGTCTGAACTGGATCGGAATTGCATTAGCCGGACCGGAGCCCAAGCGGCACGCAGAGGCACCTGCGGCGCCGTAGCACCGATAGCGCGAATTTGGAGCAAAGCACAGCAACGCGTCCCGCGGCGTTGCCGTGCCCTCGCTCGAACGTGCTTCAGACGGCTTCCTTGAGGTCCTTGGAAGGCCGGAAACCAACCTTCTTGCTGGCCTTGATCTTGATAGCCTCGCCCGTCGCAGGATTGCGGCCCATCCGTGCGGCTCGCTTGCGGACCGACAGAATTCCCAGGCCGGTGAGCCGGATACGCGCGCCCTTTTTCAGGTGCCTGGTGACGAGCCCGACAAAGTCGTCGAGAAACTGGCCGGACGCCTTGTGGGACATTTCGTGTTTCTTTGCCAACTCCACGGCGATCTGCTTGAGCGTCACGCTTTCGGCTTTGGCTTTCGGCGGTGCGGCGGGTTTGGCGCCGGCAGGCTTTTCCATGAGTTTCATCCTCAAAAAACGAATCAGATTCGTATGATTCTATATGATTCGCGAGGCTTGTGGCACAGCGGAAATCAAAAAGCCCCACAGAAATGGGCATTATCGGAGACGGCGACCATCCGCTCCAGGCAGGCAGTCCCCCAAGGCCGCTGTCAAGGCTCTGGATTCAGCGTTGTTTTGCCATCAGCCCTTCCCGCCAGACCCAGTCCAGACCACGGTCGAGGCCGCGCCCCAGGCGGTCGAAGAGCTCGTCGATCTCTGCTTCGCCGATCACCAACGGAGGGCACACCGCGATGCGGTCGCCCAGCATTGGACGGACGATGACCCCTTCCGCCTCCGCAAATTCGGCAATCGTCGCGCCGACCAGCTTTCCGGCGGGAAAACTCGCCTTGGTTGCCTTGTCCGCCACCAGTTCGACAGCCCCAATGAGACCGATGCCGGCTGCTTCACCGACCAGGGGATGCTCCGCGAGCTTTCTCAGCCGCGCAAGAAATCGCGGCGCCATGTCGCGCACGTGCCCAACGATGTCGCGTTCCTGATAGATTTCAATCGTCTTCAGAGCGACAGCGGCGGCCACGGGATGGCCCGAATAGGTGAAGCCGTGACCGAACGTGCCGATCCGACCGGACTCTTCTTCGATCGCCTCGCTCAGGTCGGGTGAAATGAGGACCGCGGAGATCGGCAGATAGGCCGACGACATCGCCTTGGCGAGCGTCATGCTGGCCGGTTGGAACCCATAAGTCGCGCATCCGAACCAGTTGCCGGTGCGCCCGAATCCGGTAATCACCTCATCGTCGATGAGCGGAATCCCGTGCCGTTCCAACACGCGGCTGATCGCGGCGAAATATCCGTCGGGTGGAAGGATCACCCCGCCCGCGCCTTGCACGGGCTCCACAATCATCGCCGCAATCGTATCTGCGCCCTCCTTTTCGATCAGCACTTCGAGATTGTGCGCAAGGCGCGAAGAGAAGTCCCGTTCGCTCTCGTCCGGCTCGGCCGCGCGGTAGTGGTGCGGGCACTCCGCGAAGCGCACGAAGTCGAGCGGCAGGTCGAAGCTCTTGTGGTTTGCCGGCAGGCTCGTCAGGCTCGCCGCAGCAATCGTGACGCCGTGATAGGCTTTTGTGCGGCTGATGATGGTTTTTCGTGCCGGCCTTCCCCTCGCATTTGCGGCATACCAGAACAGCTTGATCTGGGTGTCGTTCGCTTCCGAGCCGGAATTGGCGAAGAACACCTTGCCCACCGGGAATGGTGCGATCTCCTTCAGCTTCTCTGCAAGCGCGATGGCCGGCTCGTGACTCTTGCCCGCAAAGAGATGGCCGAAGGCGAGCTTGCGCATTTGTCCCGCGGCGGCTTCCACGAGCGCTTCTTCGCCCCACCCGAGCGCGGTGCACCAGAGCCCCGCCAGAGCCTCTATGTAGTCCTTGCCCCGATCGTCATAGACCCGCACCCCCTCGCCGCGTTCAATGACGAGCGGTCCGGTTTCGCGAAGCTTCACCAGATTCGTGTAAGGATGAAGAACACTTTCCACATCGCGCGTCTGGGCGTTGCTGAGGGGCATATCCGGCGGCTCCTTCATTGCCGACGCGATTAACGCGCCGGCGTTGCGCTGCGTCAACGCGCGGGCCGCCCCTCGTTGCTCAGATCCATTCTCGTTCCTATGATGGCCGAAGGAAAAAAGAGGCTATTCGCAATGTTCGGCCTAATGCAGGACTGGCCGCTCCTGGTTCACAAGATCATCGATCACGCGGCTCTCTATCACGGGGACCGCGAGGTCGTGACGCGCAGCGTCGAAGGGCCGATCCATCGCACCAATTATCGCGAGATTCGCAGGCGCGCGGCCCGCGTATCGAGCGCCCTCGAAAAGATCGGCGTGGACTCCGGCAATCGGGTGGCGACGCTCGGATCGAATACCTGGAGGCATCTCGAATCCTGGTATGGGATTGCCGGGATGGGCGGCGTCTACCATACGCTCAATCCGCGCCTGTTCGCCGATCAGATCGTCTACATCGCCAATCACGCGGAAGACCGGGTTCTCTTTTTCGATCCAACATTCACTTCGCTCGTCGGCGAGATCGCGCCACGGCTCAAGACGGTGACGCATTTCATCGCGTTCGCAGATCGGGCGCCGCAAGCCAATTTTGGTCATATCGTCGCCTACGAGGACTTCATCGCGACGGGCGACGAAAACTACATCTGGAAGGAATTCGACGAGCACTCGGCCTGCGGCCTCTGCTACACGTCAGGCACAACCGGAAATCCAAAAGGCGTTCTCTACAGCCATCGCTCGAATGTGCTGCACGCCTTCATGGCATGCCAGCCCGATGCGATGGGGATGCGCAATGCGGATACGGTGCTGCCCGTCGCTCCGATGTATCACGCCAATGCGTGGGCGATTGCCTTCCTGGCCCCGATGACCGGCGCCAAGCTCGTCATGCCGGGCCCGAAGCTCGACGGCGCGTCGGTCTACGAACTTCTCGACGGCGAAAAGGTGACCTTGACGGCGGCAGTGCCGACCGTATGGCTCTCGCTGCTCCACTACCTGGAAGAGACCGGAAAGGCGTTGCCGCATCTCAAACGCGTGCTGATCGGAGGCTCGGCCTGTCCGCGCACCATCATCGAAAGTTTTGAGATGAAATACGACGTCGATGTCGTGCACGCCTGGGGAATGACCGAGATGAGTCCGCTCGGCACGCTGGGTTCGCTTACGGCGGCCGTGGCCGAACTCTCGCAGGAGGAAAAAATTGCCCACAAGATGAAACAGGGGCATCCGCTCTTCGGCGTCGAGATGAAGATCGTCGACGACACGGACGGGGAGTTGCCCCGCGACGGCAAGGCGTTCGGAAAACTTAAGGTCCGCGGTCCCGCCGTCGCGAAAGGGTACTTCCGCGGCGAGGGCGAACATGCGTTTGACCGCGAGGGCTGGTTCGATACGGGCGACGTGGCGACTCTGGGCGCCGACGGCTACATGACGATCACCGACCGTGCCAAGGACGTGATCAAATCCGGCGGCGAATGGATTTCCTCGATCGAGATTGAGAACATCGCCGTGGGCCACAAGGCGGTGGCGGAAGCCGCCGTGATCGGAATTTCTCACCCGAAATGGGACGAACGACCTCTGTTGATCGTCATGCTGAAGCCCGGTCAGACCGCGACCAAAGCCGAAATGCTGCAATTCCTCGAGGGCAAGATCGCAAAGTGGTGGATGCCCGACGATGTCGTCTTTGCGAATGAAATTCCGCACACTGCAACGGGAAAAATCCAGAAGACCGTGCTGCGCGAGCGGTATGGCGGGCATCGCCCGCTTTCCGGTTGATTCCGATGAGCGTGGCTCCGAGGGGGAAGCGATGCGGTTCATGACGACTACGGCGAGGCTGTCTTTCGCCGCGCTTATTGCCTCGGCCGCAATCGCATTGGCCGCGGGATTCGGAACGCGCCTTCACCTTTGGGACTATCAGGTCGGTCTTCTGAGAATATTCCCCTACAGCCTTTACGTGGGACTGGCAGCTCTCGCGTTTGGGATCGTATGGATGGTCTGTGCCGTCGTATCGGCTTCGGGGGCCGGCGCACGATTCGGCGTGATCGGATTGGCCGGCTCGATTGCGCTCCTGTGGATTCCGCTGCGCGATATCTATCTTGTGAGCATCGATCATTCGATTCCGCCCATTCACGACATATCGACGGATACCGAGCACGCGCCCGAATTCGTCACGCTGCGCAACAATCGTCTGGGAGCAATCAATCCGCCCGATTATGACGGACCGAGGCCCGTTATATTCCTGGGAAGGATCTACACGACCAAAGCGCTGCAAAAGCTTTATTATGGCGACATTAAATCCGCCTCGATTCTCGGAATCACGCCGGCAAAGCTGTTTCAACATGCTCTCGCGGCCGCGCAGGATATGGGCTGGAACATCGTGGCCGTCGCCCCGGACTCCTCCGGCGGTCGCATCGAAGCCACGGATACGACTCTCCTTTTTGGACTTACCTCCGACATCGTGATCCGTGTCAGACCGGCGGGCATCGGAGCAAGGCTCGACATTCGCTCCAAAAGTCGTGTTGGAATATCGGACTTCGGCCGGAATACCAGGCGCATCCGCGCCTATCTGAAGAAGCTTGCGGGAAGTTGACCCTTCGACAACCTCAGGGTGAGGACTTATCTGAAATCCCTCATCCTGAGCCTGTCGAAGGATGAACGCACTCTATCGCGACATTCTGTAAGTGTCCCCGTCGCGCATGACACGGCCCTCGTCTTCCAGCTCGATCAAATGGGCCAGTACGGAACGCGCGGCGGCTGGATGGAGTCGCTTGTCCACATCCGCGTACAGGCGCGCGACAATATCGGGAATGCGCTGCACGTTTTCGCGCAGGCAGGCAATAATCTGCGCTTCGCGTTCGGCGCGGTGATCGAGATAGGCCTGCAGGAATGGCTTGGGATCGCGGATGGGGCCGCCATGCGTCGGCCAGAGTATGCGGTCGTCGCGCGTGAGAAGTTTCCTGAGGCTCGCGCGATAGGCCGCCATGTCGCCGTCGGGAGGCGCGACGACGGTCGTCGACCAGCCCATCACGTGATCGCCCGTGAAGAGCGCCTTCTCTTCCTTGAGCGCGTAGCACATGTGATTTGACGTGTGTCCGGGCGTGAATACGCATTCGATCGTGTAGCCGTCTCCCTCGAGCACCTCGCCGTCCTTGATTCGGACGTCGGGCATGAATGCGCGATCGCCGCCCTCCTCGACCTTGGTTTCATTGTCGTTGCGGCCCGAACCGTGCGGACCGTAGGCAAAGGTTTTCGCGCCGGTCCATTCCTTGAGGGGCGCGGCCGCAGGCGAGTGATCGTTGTGCGCGTGTGTCAGAAGGATATGCGATACGTTTTTGCCGGCGAGCGCGTGCTTGAGCGCCTCGATGTGTATGGGAAGGTTCGGCCCCGGATCTATCACCGCGACGTCTCGCGTACCGATGATGTAGACACCCGTGCCTTTGAACGTGAACGGGCCAGGATTGGGCGCAAGCACGCGATGGATGCGCTCGCCGATCTTTACGCATTCCCCATAGGGTGCGTCGAAGGTGCGGTCGAATGGAATGGGCACGAGAGATGTCAGACCGTCTCACCATCGTGGCGCGCGCGCATGCGCGCCTGCCGTCCGAGTGCCAATGGCCGTGTCGCGTGTTCCATTGTCTTCACCTGCCTTGGCGCGCGCCGCGTCACAAACTCCAGACCTCGCGACAGCCATCCATTGCGATGCCGCAATTGCTGCACGAGGCGCCGAAATGGCTTGGAATGCGTCGTCAGTATCGCGCAGCCCAGGAGGAACACGATGATGCCGAGAGGAAACGGAAGAGGCAAAGGAATGGGTGTGAGCAGGAGGCCCACGATGGTGACAACCCACCCCGCCGTCAGAATCAGAAGCTTCTTCATCGCGATCCGAGTCATTCTTTCGGCAAGCTGGGTGCGGACGTCCTGAATTGCAATGACAATTTGACCCTGCAGTGTTCGGTGTCTAACATTCCCGAACAGTTCCGGCCGGGGTTCGAATAATGAAATTCTACAATTCCATTGGCCCAAACCCGCATGTCGTGCGGATGTTTCTGGCAGAAAAAGCTTTACAAATCCCCGTCGTGCAGATCGATCTTTTGAAGGGCGACAACCGGCGCGAACCCTATCTTCAGATCAACCCGCACGGCCAGATGCCCGCATTGGAGCTCGATGACGGCTCTTCGATCTGCGAAATCACCGCGATCTGCGAGTATCTGGAGGACATCCATCCCGCGCCGGCCCTCATCGGCGCCAATCCCCGCGACAAAGCCGAATGCCGCATGTGGACCCGCAGGATCGATCTGAACATCTGCGAACCGCTCGCCAATGGATTCCGGTTTGGCGAAGGTCTGCGTCTGTTCGAGGATCGCATCGTCACGGTTCCGGAAGCGTCCGACGGTCTCAAGCGCATCGCTAGAGACCGTCTCGGCTGGCTCGATCGTAAGATGCAAACCCACGAATTCATCGTCGGCACGCGATTTACCCTGGCCGACATTCTGCTGTTCTGCTTTCTCGACTTTGCAGCCGGCGTCGGCCAGACGCTGGATCCGGCGAACGCGAACCTGACGGCCTGGTTCGGTCGCATAAAGGCGCGGCCCTCCACCTCGGCCTGACTTTAGCAAAAGGCAACCGGCCTGCCCCTGCGCGCCTTGTCTTTACGCGCGAACGCAGTGTTGCGCGCGCATCTTGAGGAGGAGACTTCCATGCGACGAATGTCGGGAACTCTCGCGTCGCTCGCCATTGCCGCCGGCATATGCGCGATTTTCGCGGCAGGCGCGCCCGCGCGAGCCGATCCAATGTCGCTTTTGTCCAGCTCCGAGGCGACGGTCGATAACATGAAACGGGATGCGACCTTTGGACCGTCGTGCGATCTCCTGCGCCGCGCCCGCGCAGTGCTGATCGTGCCACAACTCGTCTAGGGCGGATTCATCTTCGGTGGCGAGGGCGGAGACGGCCTGATGCTTGCAAGAACGCGGCGAGGCTGGAGCTCGCCGGCTTTCTACACGATCGGTTTGGCTTCCTTCGGTCTGCAGATCGGTCTCGAATCGGCGCAACTCGTTATGTTCGTCATGAGCGACCGCGCATTGCACGCGCTCGAGCAGAGCGAGTGCAAATTTGGCGGCGAAGCGGGACTGACTGTCGTGACGCTGGGCGCGAACGCGCAGGGCGCCACCAGCACCAATCTCACGGGTGACATCATCGTCTGGGCCTCGTCGAAAGGCGCCTATGGCGGGCTGACGCTCGAAGGCTCGGTCCTTGCCCCTAAGGACGACTGGAACGCGCGATTTTACGGACGCCCGGTCAGTGTGCCGCAGATTCCGAGCAATGAGGCCGGAAACGCAGCGGCGACACCCTTGCGGCGCGATCTGACGAGCCTCTGAGCGCTCGGAGCGGAATGGCGGAGTTGGAACCGAGGCACGCCAACTCCTATATTCCGTTCCATGGCACATAATAACGGAATGATTCCGCGCGGGGTCTCCGAGTCCCAGGCACAGTTTCGCGTTGCCGGCAGCGCAATACAGCCCGCGGCGCCGATGACGGCCGCGGAGGTTGCGGCATTCGTGCCGCACCGGCCCGCGCGGCCGGAGAAATCCGAAGGCGGCAGGCGTTTCCAGCTGGTCAGCGGATACGAGCCTGCCGGAGACCAGCCGACGGCCATTGCGGATCTGGTTGAAGGATTGGGCGCGCAGCCGAACAGCGGCGAGCGCGATCAGGTGCTTCTGGGCGTCACGGGTTCGGGCAAGACCTTCACCATGGCGAAAGTCATCGAGGCGCTGCAGCGTCCCGCGCTCATCCTCGCGCCCAACAAGACTCTGGCCGCGCAATTGTTCGCGGAGATGAAGGGCTTCTTTCCCGAAAATGCCGTCGAGTATTTCGTGTCCTATTACGACTACTATCAGCCGGAAGCCTACATTCCGCGCACCGACACCTATATCGAGAAGGATTCGTCGATCAA
>PKWC01000021.1:17449-27287 GCA_003131925.1 Alphaproteobacteria bacterium
TGCATCTACGGCATCGGCTCGGTGGAGACCTATTCCGGCATGACGGTGACTCTCAAGCGCGGCCAGCGCATCGATCGCAGCGACGTGATGCGGCAATGGTCGGCGCTGCAGTACCGGCGCAATGACGACAATTTCGTGCGCGGCGCCTTCCGCGCCCGCGGCGACACGCTTGATCTCTTCCCCGCCCATTACGAGGACCGCGCCTGGCGGATCGAGCTCTTCGGCGACGAGATCGAAACGATCTCCGAATTCGATCCGTTGACGGGACGCTCCGCCGGCACACTCGACGCGATCAAGATCTACGCGAATTCGCACTATGTGACGCCGCGGCCGACGCTTGCCCAGGCCATGAAGGGCATCAAGCAGGAACTGATCGAGCGGCTCGAATGGTATCGCGCCAACGGCAAGCTGCTCGAGGCACAACGTCTCGAGCAACGCACGCAATTCGACCTGGAGATGATCGAGGCAACAGGATCGTGCGCCGGAATCGAGAACTATTCACGCTGGCTGACGGGCCGCAAGCCGGGTGAGCCGCCGCCGACCCTGTTCGAATATCTTCCCGATGAGGCACTCGTGTTTGTCGACGAGAGCCACGTCTCGGTGCCGCAGATCGGCGGCATGTACCGCGGCGACTATCGCCGCAAGGCGACGCTGGCCGAATATGGCTTCCGTCTGCCATCCTGCATCGACAACCGGCCGCTCAAATTTGAGGAGTGGGACGCGATGCGGCCGCAAACGGTCTATGTCTCGGCGACGCCCGGCCCGTGGGAGCTCGAGCGGACCGGCGGCGTGTTCGCCGAACAGGTGATCCGGCCGACCGGGCTGATCGACCCGCCGGTCGAGGTGCGCCCGGTCGAGCACCAGGTGGACGACCTGATTGCCGAATGCCGCCTCATCGCCGCGCGCGGCTATCGGGCGCTTGTCACCACGCTGACCAAGAAGATGGCGGAAGACCTCACGGAATACATGCACGAGCAGGGCATCCGCGTCCGCTACATGCATTCCGACGTGGAGACACTCGAGCGTATCGAAATCATCCGCGATCTCCGGCTCGGCGCCTTCGACGTGCTCATCGGCATCAATCTTCTGCGCGAGGGACTCGACATTCCGGAATGCGCGCTGGTGGCGATCCNNGGCTCGATGGAGCGCGCCATGGCGGAAACATCCCGCCGGCGCGAGAAACAGACCGCCTTCAACGTGGCCAACGGAATCACGCCCGCCAGCATCCGCAAGAGCATCGCCGACATCATGGGCTCGATCTATGAGCGCGATCATGTCACCGTCGATGCTGGCGTGGCCGAGGAAGGCCGCGCCTTCATCGGCCACAACATCCGCGCCCACATCGCGGGCCACGAAAAACAGATGCGCGAGGCGGCGGCGGATCTCGAATTCGAAACCGCCGCGCGCCTGCGCGACGAGATCAAGCGGCTGCAGGCAACCGAACTCGCGATTGCGGACGACCCGTTCGCGCGCCAATCGCAGGTCGACCTCGCCGTCGACGACGCCATGCGCACGATTTCGACGGAGGTCTCTCCATCATCGCCTACTGGTTTGGAACAGGAACAGAAGCCAGTTCGTGCTAGACGCCGGCTTCAGCGGGCCGGGCGCCCGAATGTGCCCAAGACTTTCGGCAGCCGGAGTCGGTGAAGGACTCTTGCGACGCGCTATGTCGGCCTAATCCCCGATCGCATAAAGCGTCGTATCGTTGATGGCGTAGATGGTGCCGTCCGGACCGATAAGCGTCGGGGTGTAGGCCTCACCGATCAGCTGATTGAGATTAAGCATCTCGCTGAACGTGTTGGTCGTGAGATCCCATCGATAGGTGTAGCCGTCTTCGGCGTTGGCGATCACCGATTTGTTGTCGCGATCGACAACGGCGGTGTTGATGCACCATTCATACACCGCGCCCTGCGGCTCGCCGGGCACCTGGTGCGGATCGAGTATCGTCTCGACTTCCTTCATGACGGTGGCGCTACTGTAGTGATCCCGCTGGGTCTTCCTCGGGTTGAGGATGGCGATCTCGTTGTGTCCGTCGCCATTGTCGCAGTCGATGTAGTTGGTGTATTTCGACATCAGGTAGTAGTCGTGGGCCGTTCCAGGCCGTGTGTCCCGGCGCGGCACTATCGAAACCGTGTCGTCCCAGCCAAACGAACCGGGCGTGCCTTCCGCCGCCAGATCGGGCGAGAACTGCTGCATCCAGCCACGGCAATTGTGCGGGGATGATTCGACTACGCCATAAAAGACCTGGCCGTCCGGTCCGATCGTCGGCGCCGCGGAAGAATCGTCGCTAATTCCTGCGCTCTGCTTGTCGACGGGATCGAGCAACCGCGCGCGATATTTGGGCGCAAGCGTGGTCGAGTCCAACCCCATAAGATATCCTGAACCGCCGTCACTGATCGTGATGTATATAGTCGAACCGTCGGCGGAAATCGCGGGTGCGCAGTTCATGGCTACCTGCGAGATTTCCTGATCGTTCGCGGCATCGCCTGCACTGATCCAGATACCGTTGCCGCTCGAATCAATTCTTGCAATGCCGCTCTTGAGACCCAACGGCGTGGAGCCCAGTACGACAAAACCGAAATAGACGTTGCCCTGATCGTCGGCGGTGATCGGCGTGTCGATCATGACATTTTGATTATAGACGCTCTTGTTCTGCTGGTAATTGGAAATGCCGAAGAATGCGAGCTGTCCGCTGTTGCCCGTCTTCGAATCCGGCGTATCGCGGAAATAGACCGTGCCCCCTGCGCCGGCAAAGTAGAGGCGGTTCTGCGTTGTCAGATGCGCAGGCAACGGTGGCAGCCAGTCATAGGGCGGCAGCAAGTAGTCCGTCGTTTGCTTCCAGATTTTGCTCCCCGTCGCACCTTTGACAGCGTCGATCTCGAAGGCGCCATTTGCCGTCGTTTTCACCGGAACGAGAACCGTGTTCTTTGCCGTGATCATGGGCGAAGCGTAGTGGATCAGTATTTCGCCTTGTGGCTTGCCATGGACCCGCGGCGCAAGGTCGACCGGCATTTGCCAGTGAAATTTCGCCAATGCCTGCCCTGCCGCCGGAGCTTTGGCAATGTGCTGGGCGTTTCCGGCATCGCCACGCCAAGCCGGAACGTTCCCTCCCCACGCAGGGGCCGCAACAAACAGACACGCGATCGCACAGGTCAGAGCGGCATTCATTTTAATTCCTTCCCTATCGCCGAAGCGAGACGGCACCGCCGAAACAAGTCTACTTCAATCCGGCGGCCCTGCAATTGTCGGTGGAGGCTCTCTCGACCAGACCCCATGGCGCCAATTCGCGGCCTGCACTAGAATCTCGCCGTATTTGTTTAGTCTCGGGGACGTCTCTACCGGACACCGCGCAGGGGGAAACAATGCCGCATATCGATACCGGCAATACGGGCTTCATGCTGCTTTGCAGCAGCCTCGTCATGCTGATGACTCCGGGGCTCGCCTTTTTCTATGGCGGCCTCGTCAGCCGGCGCAACGTGCTGGCCATCATGATGCAGTCCTTCGTGTCGATGGGCTGGACCACCGTGCTCTGGTATGCGGTTGGTTATTCGCTTTGCTTCTCGGGCGGTGCGGGCGGTGTCATCGGCAATCTCGACATGGCATTTTTGCGCGGCGTGACTCTGGCGACGCCGTCGCCCACTCCCGGAATTCCCCTCCTCGTCCACGTCGCCTATCAGATGATGTTCGCGATCATCACGCCTGCGCTGATCACGGGAGCCTTCGCCAATCGGGTGACGTTCAAGGCCTATATGGCTTTTCTCACCTTGTGGCTTCTGTTCGTCTATTTCCCGTTCGTGCACATGCTGTGGGGCGGCGGGCTGTTGCAAAGCTGGGGCGTGCTCGATTTTGCAGGCGGGATCGTGGTGCACAATACGGCGGGACTCGCAGCCCTCGCCTCCGTTCTCTATGTGGGCCGCCGCCATGTTGTTGATACGGGCGCGCATAGCGTTCCGCTCGTCGCGCTGGGCACGGGACTGCTGTGGTTCGGCTGGTATGGTTTCAATGCGGGCAGCGAGTTCCAGGTCGACTCCGTCACCGCCGTCGCATTCCTGAACACCGACGTCGCGGCTTCATTTGCGGCGATCACGTGGATGGCTGTCGGCTGGTGGCTCGAGAAACGGCCCACCTTTGTCGGCCTCCTGACCGGCGCCGTTGCGGGCCTCGCCACGATCACGCCCGCAGCGGGCTATGTCTCGCCTCTGTCGGCGGTGATCATCGGCATTGCATCGGGCGGCGTCTGCTATTTTGCGGTGGCGTTGAAGAACCGGTTGCGTTGGGACGACGCGCTCGACGTGTGGGGCGTGCACGGTGTCGGTGGCGCGCTCGGCATCGTTCTCCTTGGCGTCTTTGCAACGACCGCTTTCAATCCGCATGGTGCAGACGGTCTCATGGCCGGCAATACCGCCTTTTTCGGCAAGCAGATCGCCGCGATCGCGCTTTCGTCCGTCTGGGCCTTTGGATTCACCTACGCGATGCTGTGGCTGATCGACCAGGTTACGCCGGTGAAAGTCGACCAGGCCGCGGAGATCAGCGGCCTCGATTCTGCGCTACATGGCGAGACCGCATATCTCGGCGAGGCGTGAAGCTCAAAGCGAGTGCTTCAGTCGTCGCGGTAAACCCGCTCGCGGCGCTCGTGGCGCTCCTGCGCCTCGATGGAAAGGGTGGCGATCGGGCGTGCGTCGAGGCGCTTGAGTGAAATCGGCTCTCCGGTTTCTTCGCAAAATCCGTATGAGCCGTCTTCGAGACGACGGATCGCCGAGTCGATCTTGGCGATCAGCTTGCGTTGGCGGTCGCGAGTGCGCAATTCGAGCTGGCGTTCGGATTCGGTGGCGGCGCGATCCGCCAGATCGGCATTTGATACGGTCTCGGCCTGAAGGTTCTGGATCGTCCCGCGGCTCTCGCGGAGGATCTCGTCTTTCCAGCGCAGCAATTTGCGGCGGAAATATTCGCGCTGCCGCTCGTTCATGAACGACTCGCTATCCGACGGCTTATAGCCGGGCGGAAGTTCGATACCCATGGATACTCCCCTGAAGCGAGCGGCCCATCGACGAGCGGGCGGGTTTATACAGGCGGGGTTCCCGGGCAGCAAATGGAATTCGCGAGCGCCTTTGGACGATTTGTGGAAGCGTATTCAGGCGCGGTGATAGGGATGACCGCCGAGAATGGTCAAGGCGCGATAGATCTGCTCCGCGAGCATCGCCCGCACCAGAAGGTGAGGCCAGGTTTGCGGACCGAAAGCGAGGCTTCGCCCAGGCTTCACTCCGGGCCCGAGATCGAGCCCATCCGGGCCGCCGATCAGAAACGCGAGATCGCGTGCGCCGGCATCGCGCATCGCGCCCAGCATCTCGGCGAAGGCTTCGCTTGTCATTCCCTTGCCGCGCGCGTCGAGCGCAATGATGTGGGCGCCGGCGGGGATGCGCCCCCCGAGCTTTTCGCCCTCCTCGGCGATGCGCGCACGCGCCTCCCTGAGCCTGGACACTGAAACTTCCTCAACCGATAGCGCCACGACACCCTGCTGGCGGCCGATCGCACGCGCGCGCGTCAGATACTCATCGACAAGAGCGTTTTGCGGCGTGCCGCGCGCGAGGCCTGCTGCAAGGATCGCAATTCGCATCCGAAACTATCTGGGTCAGTTTGCGACCGCGCGGCCGGGCTCTTCGACCGACCACATGCCTTCGAGATCGTAATAGGCGCGAACCTCGGGGCGGAAGATATGAACAATGACATCAGCCGCATCGACAAGCACCCAATCGCCCGACGCCAGCCCGTCGACGGGCCGCCTGCCGTAGCCGGCCTCCTTGAGCCGGCGCGCCAGATGTTCTGCAATCGCGCTGACGTGGCGCTGCGAACGTCCACTGGCGATGACGATCGCGTCGGCGAGCGACGAACGGCCTTCGAGGTCGATCGTCACCACGTCTTCCGCCTTGTCATCGTCGAGGGAAATCAGGATTCGGGACAGGAGCGGCTGCTCCTCGGAATGGTCGGCGCGCATAGGCGCAGCTTTCGTCGGCGCACGGGACGCGCCGGTCGTCTTACGGGTCAGAATGCGATCCTCCGTTTTCGAGTTGAACGAAAAACGCGCGGGCCGCCGATATCTTTCCCGGTGTCACCAGCCGAATGACCGCACGCCTCCGTGGTTGCGGATATCACTCTACCACGCCGCAACCGTGCCGACCAAGACCTCGCGCCCGGATTTCGGTGGCGCTCGCCGGATTGCGGCGCGCATCGAGAATGACGAGAGCGGGCGGGGTGGTATCCGCGAGTTGCCGCGCCGCGCGGACCTTTTTCGCGGCAAAACGCTGCGCAGCCTTGGCGCTTAAGGGCGCAAGCGTAGCGCCCGGGCGCATTATGACCGCAATGGGAATTCGTCGCGCCAGAGTTTCCCAGTTTCGCCAGCGATGGAACGTCTGGAGACTGTCGCTTCCCATCAGCCAGACGAAGCGCAGCTGGGGAAAATGCTCCTTCAGGCCTGAGACGGTATCGACGGTGTAGCGAGAGCCCAACGCGCCTTCGATATCGGTCACAAAGATGCGCGGATGACCGCGGGCGATCTCCCGTGCGCAGAGGACGCGCTCGGACAATGGCGCCATGCCGCGGACCGGTTTCAGGGGATTCTGGGGCGCAACCAGCCACCAGATATAATCGAGACCAAGCCGTTTCATCGCCACGAGGCTGACATGGAGATGGCCTTCATGTGCGGGATTGAACGAGCCGCCGAGAAGACCGATGCGCAGCCCGGGCGCGACCGGACCGGGGGGCTTGATCCAGTTCGCGCCGGAAGGACTCGTTCTCACGGCGACCATGCACGCGCGGATTCTGCCGTTCTTCGCCGCGTCCTCTGGATTGCAACTGCGCGAGCCAAAGCGCGCACGACCTCGCGAATGCCGTCTCCGCTCACTCCCGACATCAGCAGAACGTCTTTGCCGGTTGCTTTTTCAAGTGCCGCTTTCTTGCGTGTAAGCAACGAAGGCGAAATCGCGTCGATCTTGTTCAGGACGACGATCTCCGGCTTGTCGGCAACGCCATGACCATAAGCTACAAGTTCACGGCGGATCGCACGATAGGCCTTCACGATTGCGCTTTCAGTCCCGTCAACCACATGCAGGACGACGGCGCAGCGCTCGGCATGGCCGAGGAAACGGTCGCCAAGACCCGCGCCTTCATGCGCGCCTTCGATCAACCCCGGAATATCCGCCAGCACGAATTCGCGGCCGTCGACATCGACCACGCCGAGCTGCGGATGCAGCGTGGTGAAGGGATAATCGGCGATCTTGGGGCGCGCGGCCGAAATGCGCGAAATCAAAGTGGATTTTCCGGCGTTGGGGAAGCCGACAAGGCCCACATCGGCAAGCAGTTTCAGTTCGAGCCGTAAGTGGCGCTCTTCGCCAGGCTGGCCGTCTTCATGTTCGCGCGGCGCCTGATGCCACGGGCGCACAAAATGCGGATTGCCGTTGCCTCGCCCGCCGCGACCACCCTTAGCTGCACGATATCGCTGCCCCGCTTCGACGAAATCAAAAACTTGTTCGCCTGAGTCAGCGTCGAAAACTACTGTCCCGACGGGAACCTTCAGCACCATTTCTTCCCCGGAAGCGCCGTGGCAGTTCGAGCCTTCGCCATGGCCTCCGCGCTGGGCGTGAAATTCTCGATTGTAGCGGTAGCGAAGAAGCGTGTTGTCGTGTGGATTTGCTTCTATGTAGATATCGCCACCATGCCCGCCATCGCCGCCGGACGGGCCGCCGCGCGGAACATACTTCTCCCTGCGAAACGCGACGCAGCCATTGCCGCCATCGCCCGCCTTTATTGAGATTTTGGCTTCATCTGCAAACACGAATCACCCGCTAGAAAGAGATGCTGAGAGAGCATACGCCGACGCAAGGTCCGAAGACAAAAATACGCGCCCCGGTGCTTTGGAGCGCGTAAGGAACCTTGCAGAACTAGTTGGCAGGCGCTGCAGCGGCTTTCTTCTCGGATTCTCGCGTGCCAGCTTCTTCCACTGTAAGAACGCTGATATAGCGCCCGTGTCCGCCCTTGTCTTCAAAGAGGACGATGCCGTCAATCAACGCGAAGAGGCTGTCGTCTTTTGCCAGCCCAACATTTTTTCCGGGCTTGTAGTGAGTGCCGCGCTGCCGGATCAAAATGCTGCCGCCAGTTACGAGCTGGCCGCCAAACCGCTTGATTCCAAGTCGCTGACCGTGCGAGTCGCGTCCATTAGTGGATGACCCGCCGCCTTTTTTGTGTGCCATGAAGATCCCCTACGGAATTTGAATGTCGCTGACCTGAACGGCGGTGTAATTCTGCCGGTGGCCGCGCTGAATGTTGTATTGCCCGCCCGTTTTGTACTTCAAAACTCGCAGTCTCGGGCCGCGGCCTTGCTCCACAATTTTACCGATAACTTTGACTTTCGAGATATCGTCGGCGGAAACAAATTTCTTCTCGTCCGTGCGCACGGATAGCACGTCTTCGAACGTTACCTTGCCGCCCAGTTTTCCTTCGAGCGTCTCCACCCGGACAGTCTTGCCCGGCTCCACGCGATACTGCTTTCCCCCACTGCGAATTACGGCGTACATGCTGCCTCCTGAAGCCAGTGACAAACCCCAATTATACGGGCTATCCAGCACATCCGTCAACGAGCACTGTGTTGATAATTAAGCGTAGGCCTGGCGGCAGGATTCGTGTTCGCGGCAGGATCGAGGACAATTGGTGTGGTCGATCAGGATGTAATTGTGACAAGCGGCGCAGATTACGCCGTACATGGTCTCGTTGAATTGATCGTGTCCAATCTTGGCGGTATGTTCGTTGCGCGCTTGCTCGCGGCTCATGACCATCGTGCTGCTCCCTCACTACATTCTATCTGAAGTGCCTCGATGAAAAAATGAAGCAACGTTTTGTGCTGCCTGTGACTCTGTGTATTTTGCCAAAACAAAGCGCGTTATGTGCCAGCACATCCGATGGCCCAGCCAGATTGGCTCTTGTGGCACCCCGGGCCACCAGCCTACGCTTGCCGTATGAGCGAATTCAAACGAACGGAACGCACGCAGGTCAAGCGACTGCCCGATCGCGGCGCTTATGATACTGAAACTGTCTTTCCGATTCTCGACGAAGGGTTAATTTGCCACGTCGGATTCTCAGTCGAGGGCCAGCCGTTTGTGATTCCGACCGGCTACGCGCGGGTGGGTGACACGCTTTATATCCATGGCTCGGCTGCAAGCCGCATGTTGCGTACGCTCGCCGAAAGCATTCAAGTTTGTGTAACCGTGACGCTGCTCGACGGATTAGTTCTGGCGCGAGCGGCTTTCCATCACTCGATGAATTACCGGTCTGTCGTGATTCTCGGACGTGCCACTCTCGTTGAAGACCGAGCTGAAAAAATTAAGGCGCTGGAAGCGTTTACCGAGCATATCGTGCGCGGGCGCTGGAAGGACGTCCGGCTGCCAACGGAAACGGAGCTGAAGGCGACAACTGTGCTTTCGCTGCCGCTCACCGAAGTTTCCGCAAAGGTTCGCTCCGGCCCACCGAAAGACGACGCAGAAGATTACGAACTTCCTATCTGGGCCGGCGTCGTTCCGCTTACGATTGTCCCAGGCGCTCCGATTACCGATCCTCGATTAATCTCGAGAATTGAGGCTCCGGCCTACGCGAAGAAATATTCACGCTGACTTCCGGTTTTCGCTGCCGCTAGACACCGCGTGACTCCCGCATTCCAAAAAACCCAGCCTCGGCCGAAGCCCAGGCTGTTGGGTAGACTTGCCGGAGTTAGCGAAAATTAGTCGCCAGCGACTGCGGCTTGCTCGGCATCAGTCTTTTCGACCTTCGCTTCGCTGTTCCCATTCTTGTGGCC
>PKWC01000085.1 GCA_003131925.1 Alphaproteobacteria bacterium
GAATTCCGTTCGCCACCACTTCGAGTTCACCAGCGCCCGTCTCCATGCCAGAAGGCACATCGAAATTTGTCGAAACCGGCGTGTTGCCGGTGGCCACGCCCATGGTACTGTGGTCGTGCGTACGCGTGTAGAACACGTGACCGGTCGAATTGTTGGTGATGCGTACCAGGGGATAGTTGGTGGCGGTCTCAACCTCGTCGCCGAAGGCGGCGGCCTGGGAGAGCCCGTTAAACTGTGTCCCCGAAATTTTGTAGGTCTGTCCACGCTTCACGGTTGACTGGAACGATGAGATCGTCGGCTGCCAAGCCGATTGATAGGTGCCTTTCGGCTGGTACACCTCATAGCCGCCGATGAGTACCTCGCCCGTGGGCAGCATCATCAACGATGTGTACGAGCCAATTCCAAATCCCACGGACTCGCGCGTGAAATGGGTGCCGTCAAACTCGTAGAGGTAGCCGCTCGAACCCAGCGCGAGCACGTTGCCGTCGGGCAGGAGTGCTGCCGATGAGTCATCGGCCTGGTCGCCATCCGGCCAGTCCGGACCCGCGGCCCAACCCGCGCCCGGCGTGTAGATCGCGGTATGCGCAGCGCTATCACCTTGATGCGTCGCGCCGGTCGCAAACACCGTGCCGTCGGGGCGGAGGATTCCGGGTCCGGTTTCGCCGGGAGAATAGTAACAAAAGTCCTTCGGGGGCACCTCAATGCAATTGCAAACCAGGCACGGTCCCTGCAGGTTTGCGACGGTGCTGCCAAGGTTCTTCCATTTGCCGGTCGATGGATTGTAGGTTTCGGACAACGGATTGGTCAGCACATCCCAGGTCAGAATCGTGCCGTCCGGCATCAGCGTCCAGCCCTCCTCCGCGTTCCACTTCTCATTCTTGTGCTTGGATACCAGTTCCGTCCATTCCAGGGTGGAGGGATCGAGCGTCGCGACCTTGCTGTGAAACTTGTTTCCCAGCATGAAACGCCCGTCGGGCAGCATCGACGAGGGCGAATCGCCGATGTTTTTCCAGCCTTTCGGCGGCTTGAGACTCGTCCATTTGTCTTTCAGCGGATCGTAGATCGCGCCCATGTTGCTGAAAGCGAAACTGTCGAAATTGTACTCGCCGCCTGTAATTACCGCGCGTCCGTCGGCGAGCACCGCGGAGGCGAAATAAAGCGGCTGATAGCCGGAGGGCAGGCTCGCAAGTTGCGTCCAGGTGCCGTTCACATAAGAGCCCTTGTTGTCAGGTGTGAGCTTGTACCAGGTGTTCTCGTTGTAGGACTGCACCATCACCGTGCCGTCGGTGAGCAGCAATTCGACCAGCGCGCCCGCGGGCGGCTGGTGTGTGAGCTGCACCACTTTCTGAGCGGAGGCGGAGTGCGGCGCGACGGCGAACAAAGCGGCGGCAAGCGCAATGAGCGAGCGGCGGAGCATGGTGCAAATTCCCCTGAGAGCGGACGCGAACGCTACCTTCTCCCGCGGCCGCGGAAAAGGGTTCTTTTCGATGCTGGACAAGAGCTACGCCGGCAGACCGGAGACGCGGAGACTTATGGTGTTCCAGCCATTCATGGCGACCGTTCTCGCGGTGCACGCCAGAATCGACGACGCATTCATCTGTCGCTCATCGTATTTTTGGTCAATGCCTGCGATCCGGCCCACCACATCGACAGGCTCAGCGCCTGCCGAAGTTCGCGAACACGGGCGACAGGCAATTGGTGGTCAATTCTGAACATATTCGTCTCAAATATGCGTTCTATACTTTGGAGCTTGACCCTGTGATCGTAGAGTTCCTCCAGTTCAACGAGGCATGATTGGCAGAGAGGTTGACCGTGGAGGAATTTGTGTTTTGAGCAATAACGCTGCTTCGGTTGTCATCATCACGGGCGGGTCGTCGGGTATCGGTCGATGCACGGCTGGGCTCTTCGCTCAACGTGGCTGGCGCGTGGGGCTGATCGCGCGCGGCGCGGAGGGGTTGGCCGCAGCGCGCGGCGATGTGGAGGCGCTGGGCTCGCGCGCGGCCTGTGCCCAGGCGGATGTGACCGACAGTACCGAGCTCCATGCGGCGGCGAACGCGATCGTCGCGGCGCTGGGTCCCGTCAACCTTTGGATCAATTGCGCCGGCAACGGCGTCTATGGGCGCTTCCTGGACGTGCCCGAGGCCGATTTCAAGCGCGTCACGGACGTGACCTATCACGGCTCTGTTAACGGCACTCGTGTGGCGCTCAGCCAGATGCGGCCGCGCGGCACTGGAACCATCCTCAATGTCTGTTCGGCCGTTGTCTTCCATGGTCTGCCGCTGATGTCTTCCTACTCCGGCGCGAAAGCGGCGCTGTGCAATTTCAGTCAGGCGCTTCAGGCCGAACTCAAACTCGAACACAGTCCCATCCGGGTGACCACCGTCTTCCCGCCTGCGGCGAACACGCCATTCTTCAGCCACGCGATCAGCTACATGGGCCGGCCCGCACGCCCCGCATGGCCCGTCTATCAACCGGAAGTGGTCGCGCAGGGCATCTGGCAGGCTTTCGTCAGCGGACGACGCGAGATGTCGATAAGTGGCACTTCCGCAGCATTCCGGGCAGCGAGCCGCATGGCTCCGGGCCTGATCGCCTGGTGCATGGGCCGGATGGGAAGCGAGCGCCAAACGACAAAGGATCCGAAGGCCTCCCAGGTGCTGGAGCCCACATTGTTCGAACCTTCGCGCCGCGTGTTCGACATACGCGGCCCGTTCGGACAAGGCGCACGGACAACAAGCACCCAGCTCTGGCTGGAGAGTCAGCTTACAATGGCGGCGATGTTGTTCAGCTCTGCCCGGCGCTTTCGGGCGAAGCGACCAGACGTTCTGTGGCCATCCACACCCGCTCCAGCAGAGGTGGATTGAGCGCCTGCCGATTTGGCAGCACGGACCCCCTATTCTTGAAATAGGCGCCGCTGACCGTCGCGAGTTCGGGGGCGAGCGCGGCATGGAGCGGCGTATCGGCGCCACGTTCCTCCGTCAGAGATATCGCTGCCAGGCATCCCCATGCGAGTCCGATGATGCCGCCGGTACGCACCAGTCCCGTCGCCACCATTCCGGGATGCGCCACATTTGCCGTCACGCCGGTGCCCGCGAGCCGCTTTGCCAATGCGAAAGTTATCATCATCAGCGCAAGTTTGGACTGGCTGTAGGCACGCATCATCGTCCAGCGATCACCGAGAACGAGATCGTCCGGATCGATTCGCGCACGATCGGATGTGGACGATCCGACGTTGACGATACGCGAATGCGCGTGCGCAATCAGCGACGGCAGCAGCGCGCGTGTCAGCGCGAACGGACTCAACAAATTGACGGCGAGCACGCGGTCGAAGCCTTCCGCGGTCGTGACCGGCTTCGCCTCGAATACGCCGGCATTGTTGATCAGGAGGGCGATGCGGGAATAGCTCGCCGCGATGTCGCCCCCGATCTCGATCGTCGCGGATAGCAGCGAGAGGTCTGCGATCCGCAGGTCAATGCTGGAATGCGGCGTGGTATCGGCAATCCAGGCACGAGTTGCCTCCGCGCGCACGCGGTCGCGACAAATCAGGACCAGATGATATCCCGCTCGCGCCAGACCGAGCGCGATGAAGCGGCCGATTCCACCGGTCGCTCCGGTGACCACGGCAACGGGCCGATCCACGCCCAAGTCATGTCACCTGTTGAGCATCCTGATTGCGTTATCACGAGATTTGCGTCGAATTGGAACCGCAATGATGCAAGTGCCCCGGATTCATCGCGCACCGGGCAGGATGAAAATGAGAACTGGGTGCTTGTCGCAATCTGGCGTCAACCGCTGCGGCCGCCGCTTTGAATGCGGGGAATGCCGAGTGCTCGTTCCAGGAACCGCCCGAATTGGTCAACTTAAAGACTTGGCCATAGACAGAATTACCGGAGCAAGCACCGGTGCCATATCGACCGGCAACAAACTTGTTCCGCACCGCATCGACGCTTGATGCAACTGAGGCGCCCGGCAAGGGCTTCGGGAGAATTGTCGCTGGCGCGCGCGCAAACCGGGCGGTCAGGGCACCTGCCGCACGAAGACAACCTCACTTTGTTCGCAAAAAGCCATGAGCTACGCTGCCATCCAGGTAATATCCCCCGATCGCGCCCTTGACATTGATGCTCTCGGGAGCAATTCCGGTTGATCCCGAAACGTCGAACACCGTAAACGTTCCATCGGCGGCCCGCACAAAGCCGTGACCTACCTCGCTGGAATCCACGTACGATCCCACGATCGCGCCCTTGGCATTGATGCTGTAGGCGATCGTGTAGAGTGATCCCGAAGGGTCGATCGTCGTGATCGTTCCATCGGAAGCCCGCACAAAGCCGTGGTCCACGGCGTTGCCATCCTCGTAGTATCCCGCGATCGAGCGCTTGGCATTGATGCTGACGGCATAGGTATCGATCGATCCCGCCGGATCGAACGTCGTGATCTTTCCATCGGCAGCCCGCACAAAGCCGTGATGGACGCGGTTGCTATCCTCGTAGTATCCCGCGATCACGCCCTTGGCATTGATGCTAAAGGGAAAGGTGAAGTTTGATCCCGAAACGCCGAACGTCGTGATCGTTCCATCGGTAGCCCGCAAAAATCCTTGATAAATGCCACTGTCAAAATATCCTGTGATCGCTCCGGTATCGTTGATGCTCTCGGCAGCGGTTTCGCTCGATCCCGAAGGGTCGAACGTCGTGATCGTCCCATCGGAAGCCCGGACAAAGCCGTGATACACGTCGCTGCCATCCTCGTAATTTCCGACGATCACGCCATAGTAATTGATGCCGTCGGCGAAGGTGCCTCTCGATCCCGAAGGGTCGACCGTCGTGATCGTCCCATCGGAAGCCCGCACGTAGCCGTGATAAACGTCGGCGCTATCCTCGTAATATCCCGTTATCGCGCTGTTGACATTGATGCCGAAGGCATAGGTGTCGATTGATCCCGCAGGGTCGAACCTCTTGATTCGTGGCGCGGCATTCAACGACACGCTTGATCCCAGGATGCAGAGCGCTACGCAAATGATTTGAATTCCACTGCGCGCGGCAAGCTCCGGTAACCACGCAAAAGCAATCCGTTCCTGCATCATGTCTTTACCCCGGCGAAGAAGGCCGAACCCCATAAAAAACAGCCACTTGCAGTGCCTACACCTACTGGTTGGTTATGTCGACAGCGCGGTCTTGGTTAAGTTATTGATTTGATAGGCGCACCGGACAGGATTCGAACCCGCGTACTTGGCTTGGGCATTGCTCTTGCTCTGCAGCAAAGGATAAGGAGTGAGCAGGGTTTTCCGGGACGCCGCCCTGTACCACTCGCGGTTGTTGCACAATCGCGACCTTCCATGACTTGCCGGAAATTCGCGCCGTCGCAAGACTGCGCTATTACACGTCCAGCCTGTCACCGTCCCTGACAACAAGTTCATAGAGCGCCGGCATGAGATAGACGCTGATCGCGAGCCGCGCGATCAGGCCCGCTACGATCACGAGAGCGAACGGGCGCTGCGAGTCCGTGCCCACGCCGGTTGCGACGGCGGCGGGCACCAGACCAAGTGCGGCCACCAGAGCCGTCATCATGATCGGGCGCAGCTTCACAATGGCGCCTTCCCTGACCGCCTCACTCGTCGCCATGCCGCCGCGCCGCAGCTCGTTGACGTAGGAAATATAGACCACCGCCGTCAGCACCGAGACGCCGAACAGCGCCAGGAAACCGATGCCCGACGACACCGAGAACGGCGTGCCCGTAATCCACAGCGCCAGAATGCCGCCAACGGGCGCCGACAACACCACGCCCAGCACTGTGATGAACGGGAATTTGAAGTTGCCATAGAGCGCGAACAGGATGAGGAAGATGAGGAAGAAGGTGAGGGGCAGAATGAAATTCATCTGCGCGCGCGAGGCGGTGTATTCGGTGTATTGGCCGCCCCAATCCAACCGGTAGCCCTGCGGCAGGCTTACCTTCTGCTTGACCTGCTTGATCGCATCGCCCACGGCGCTCGCCAGGTCACGTCCCTCGACCGAGAACTGCACGCCGATATAGCGTGAATTGCTCTCGCGATAGATGAAGGAGGCGCCGTTGGTAACCTTGATGTCGGCGAATTCCTTGAGCGGAATCTGCTGGCCGCCGGAGGTGGCCACCGGAATATCGCCGATTTCCTCCGGCGTATCGCGGAACGGCTGTTTCAGGCGCACGACGAGATCGAACTGCTTCTCGCCCTGCACCACCTGGGTCGCCGTGCCGCCGCCGACGGCCGCTTCGATGAGGGCGTTGATGTCGTCGACGTTCAGGCCGTGGCGCGCGATCTTCGCGCGGTCGATGTCGATGGTGAGGCTGGGCTGGCCAAGCTCTTGTACCAGCGTCACGTCGCTGATGCCACGGACATTCTGCAGCACCTGCTTGATCGCTTTGCCCTTGTCTTGCAGCACGTTGAGGTCGGTGCCGAAAATCTTTACCGCCAGCGCGCTTTTCAGTCCGGTCTCTGCTTCATCCACCGCGTCCTGCGCGGGCTGCGTGTAGTTGAAGACAATGCCCGGGAACGATGAGAGCTTTCTGTCGATGGCCGCGATCAGTGCCGGTTTGTCGCGATAAGGGCCGGTCCAGTCGGCGTAAGGCCTCAGGCCGACAAAGAACTCCACGTTGAAGAAGCCCGTCGAATCCGTGCCATCGTCGGGGCGGCCCAGTTCGGACGTCACCGTGGTGACGTCCGGAAACGAATGCAGCACCGCGCGGATTCTTGGCGTAACTTTCGCAGCCTCGTCAAACGAGATGGTGTAGGGCATCGTCGCACGCACCCACAACGCGCCTTCGTCGAGCTGCGGCATGAATTCCGCGCCGATGAAGGGCACGAAGAGCAGTGACGCCAGGAGCAGCGCGCCCGCCGCGATGGTCGTGCTCCAGGGACGCGCCAGACAGAAATCCAGACCGCGGAGATATTGCGCCTTCATCCATTCGAACGGCTTGTTGCGCCGCTCGTGGATTCCCTTGCGCATGAACGAGGCGCAAAGCACGGGCAGGAGCGTCAGCGTCACCACCAGCGAACCGATCAGGGCGTAGATCATCGTGTCGGCCATCGGCTTGAACAGCGCGCCCGACGGGCCGGAGAGCACATAGATTGGCAGGAAGCTCGCGACGATGACCGCCACCGCATAGAAGAGCGGCCTATCCACCTCCGCAGCGGCGTCGCGGATCACCTCCATGACGTTGAATGGTCTGCCCTCGCGCAGCGCGATCTGGCGGAAGATATTCTCCACCATGAAAATTGCGCCATCGACCAGGATACCGAAATCGATCGCGCCGATGGACAGCAGGTTCGCGGACGCACCCTGAAGGTCGAGGCAGATGAACGCAAACAGCAACGCCAGCGGAATGGTGGCCGCCACGATCAATCCGGCGCGGACGTCGTAGAGGAAGAAGATCAGCACCACGATCACCAGCACCATACCGCGCAGCAGGTTCTGCTCCACGATGGAACGGGTGAGCTGGATGAGATCGCTGAGATCGTAAAACGGATGGACCTTCACATCGCGGGGGAGAATCTGGTTGTTCAGCTCGTCGGTTTTGGCTTCGATGCGCTTGAGAACGTTCTGCGTCTTCTCGCCGGTGAGCATGAGAAGGACGCCTTCGACCGCGTCGTCATGTTTTTCATAGCCGAACTCGCCCAGGCGCGGCGCGATGCCGATCTGAACCGTGCCCACATCCTTCACCAGCACCGGCGTGCCGTTGTTCACGGCGAGCACGATGTTGCCGATGTCTTCCATGCTGGTGATGCGGCCATTGCCGCGCACGTAGTAGAACTGGCCGCCCTGCGTGTAGAAACCGCCCCCGCCATTGCTGTTGTTGGCCGCGAGTGCCGCTTCCACCTGCGCCACCGAAAGCCCCGTGCCGGCGACTTTCGTGGGATCGAGCAGCACCTGATATTGCATATCACCGCCGCCGAAGCCCGAGTCGTCGGCCACGCCCGGCACGGAGCGGTATGCGGGTTCGACGATCCAGCGCTCGAAGGTTTTGAGCTCCATCGGCGAACGGTCGGGGCTCTCCAGCACATAGCGGTAGATGAGGTCTGACGGCGCCGACATCGGCGCCACCGACGGCGAAACGCCCGAAGGCAAGTTTACGCCCGGCAGCAGATTGAGCGCCTGTTGCCGCGCGAAGTAGTTGTCAGTGCCGGCCTCGAAAGTGAGCGTGACGTCCGACAGTCCGTAGAGCGAGATCGAGCGGCTGATGGTGGTATGCGGGATGCCGTTCATGCCGCGTTCGACCGGCACGGTGATCAGACGTTCCACCTCCTCGGCCGCATGGCCGGGCCATTGCGTGATGATCTCCACCATTGGCGGTGAAAGATCGGGATAGGCATCCACCGGCAGGCGCTGCAGCGCCCAGATGCCGGCGCCGATCACGACGAGCGTCATCAGGCCGACAAGAAATTTCTGCTGCAACGACGAATCGACGATCCGGTCGATGATTGAACGGGAGCGCGGCTCTTCCCGGTGGGACGAAGGAAGATCGCTCATTGACTTTGCATGAACTGCAGGAACAGGCCGCCATCGGCTACGATCTGCTCACCTGCGCGAAGACCGGCGGTGACCTCGTATCGGTCGCCGGCGCGATAGCCAGGCGTTACATGCGCGCGCGCATAGCTGCCGTCGCGCTGCACGATATAGACGAATGGAAGGTTCTCGTCGTCATGCAGCACCGCTGCCACCGGCACCATCAGGCCGTTGGTCAAACCGTGCGACTGGATCGAGACGCGAACGTATTGCTGCTTCTTCAGAGCATTCGCCGGATTGTCCACCGTCACGCGCACCATCACCGAGCGCGTGTTAGCATCCACTTCCGTCGAGATGTTCGTGACTTTGCCGGCGACGGGTTGGGAGTCGCCGCCGGTCATCACTTGCGCGCTATCGCCCAGGCTCACATTCTCGATGTCGGAGCCAAATACCTGCGCCATCACCCATACGCGCGACAGATCGGCGATGGTGAAGGCCTGTGTTGAGCCTGCCTGCAGCAGCTCGCCACGCGTAATCAGGCGCTCGACGACGGTGCCCGCGATGGGCGCGCGGATGATGCCGCCCTTGCTGGCGACCGGCAGTCCGCGCTGGATGCTCTGGATCGTCGCCGGATCGACATTGAGCGACGCCAGGGTCTGAAGTGCCGCGGCGCGATTGGCCTCAGCCGTAACGGCGTCAGTTTCGGCCTGCGCCGCCTCGCGCTCCGAGACGCCCTGATGCGCCAGCAAATCCTTGTCCATGTCGGCGAGTTTTCGCGCGGCCGTGGCCGCCACGATGGCCGTACGGTAGGCGCCGATCGCGGCCGTGTAGTCCGGCGAATCCACCGTCGCGAGCGCCTGGCCTTTGTTCGCATGCTCGCCGGGACTCACCAGCAGGCGCGAGACGGAGCCGGAGATCGGCGACATCACGTTCGTCGCCTGATCGTTATCGAAATCGACGACGCCGTTGGTGTTCACCGCCTTGTGGAATTGCGATTGCGCGACTGTGAAGATATGGATGTTCGACTTCTGCGCATCGGTGAGCGTGACGTTGCTGGCGGTCGCCGTCTTCTGGTTGCTGTTGTCGGGCGAGCATCCTGCGGCGGCCGCGAGCGCCAGTGTGGCCATCGTGACGCCGAGCAATTTGCGGGTCGATTTACTTGTCATGGTCGTTCCCGGCTAGATCGGTGCGATGCCACCAGCCGCCGCCAAGCGCTTGGAAAAGCGCCGCGGTGTCGGCATAGCGGCTGGCCTGCGCCTGCAGCAGACTGATATGCGCCTGCTGGGAGGCTTCTTGCGCGGTGAGCAGCGACAGATATCCGGTGTGTCCGTCCTTCACCTGGCGCTGCGTGAGGTCGAGCGTGATCTTTGCGGCTTCGTCCGCCATAGCTGCTGTTTTCAACGCGTCCGCATCCTCTCGAAGCGCCACGAGCGAGTCCGCGACGTTCTGGAACGCGGCAAGCACGGTGCTGCGATATTGCTCGGCCGCCTGCTGATAGGCCGCGCGCGCGCCGCGCTCCTCATGCAGCAGCTTGCCGCCTTCGAAGATCGGCTGCGTCAGCGCCGCGCCTAGGCTCCAGAAACCGGTGCCCGGCGTGAACACCTGGCTGATGGCGAGCGCCGTGCTGCCCGCATTGCCCGTCAGCTCGATATTGGGCAGCCGGTTCGCGATGGCGACGCCAATATTCGCGTTCGTCGCTCGCAGGTTCTCTTGCGCCTGAAGAATATCGGGCCGTTGGGACACGATTGTGGACGGCAGGCTGACAGGAATGTTCTGCGGCAGTTGCAGATTTTCGAGATCGAGGTTCGGTGCCGGCGCCTGGGCCGGGAATTGTCCACAGAGCGCTGCGAGCTGGTCGTGGAGCTGCGCTGCCTGCTTGATCAACGGCGGCAGTGTCGCCTTTGCCTGGGCGAGCTGCGATACCTGCGCGGCGAGATCGACACCGCTTGCATAACCCTTCTTTAGCTGAAGCCGAAGGATCTCCACCGATCTGGTTTCCTCGGCGATCATGTCCTGCGTCGCCTTGATCTGCTCGCTGGTAGAAGCTTGCTGGATGGCCGTGACCACCACATTCGAGGTCAGCGTCGTGTAGGTCGCCATCATCTGATAGCGGGTGCCGCGTTCCTGCGCGTGCAGCGACTCCACCGTCCGCCGGTTGAGACCGAACACGTCCGGCACGAAGGAAACTGTCACCTGCGGCGTGAAGAGGTTGTATTCGAAGGAATTGTTGTTGGGCACCGGAGCGAGCGTGCCCGCCTGCGAGTAGCGCGTGCCCGAGAACCCGGCGGAAACGCTCGGATAATACTCCCCGCGCTGCGCTGCAGTGTTCTCATGCGCCACGCGCAGCGCCGCCTGTGCCGCCTTGAGATCGGGGCTGTTCGCGATGGCTTTCTCGATGAGATCGTTGAGCGTTGTGGCGTGAAATAGCGTCCACCAGTCCGCAGCGATCTCGCCGCCCTGCGTGAAGGTCTGCGCTTCGCCGCCGGGAACCTCGGTGCTTTCGGTTTTGGTCAACGGCTCTGCCGTGTAACCGCTCACCTCTGGAGGCGCCGGTTTCTTGAAGTCCGGCCCCACCGTGCACCCGGCCATAATCAGTGCCGCAACCATCGGCATGAACGACACGGGCCCGCGCGCGCAAGAGCGCGCAGTCCTCGCATTGCCAATATCCGTGTGTGTCATGATTGCTCCCCGCCCGGGAGACTGTGTGTCTGCACAATGCGCTCACACCCGCCGATGCTGGCGTCACGCATGAACTGATTCAGAAATCAATGCCGCGGCGGGGCGCGGCTGTGCCAGAGGTGCGAGGAGACCCTGCCGATGGTCTCCACAATGAAGAACGGTGCCGCCGTCTTCGCCCGCGAGATAGGCAAGACGAGGCTTGGCGCGGAGGGAGCGTGGAAAGCGCCCGCATGCACGATGGCCTGACAGAGGGGGCAATTCGCTGTGCCGTTTTCGGCGGGTGCGTTCTTATGGGCCGGAGCGTTTGTTACGGTCGCGGCGAGTGCTATGCGATCGCCGAAAGCAACGTGGATATGGGTCTGCATGATGAAGGACTGCAGCGTGAAGGCCAGTAGCACGATCCAGGTGATCGCGCGGAAGCCCGATGCCCTGACTCTGGCCGTTTTCGCCCCAGAAATCCTCATGCAGCCCGCAAACCGATTGCGCTCTGAGTTCTATCGTGAAAGCACCCGGGCGCCAAACCGTTCGGATTTGAGGAATTCGCCAGTGTAGCGGTCTCAGCTGCCGGGTGGCCTTTTCGCCTTCGGAGCATGGGCTAACACAGAAGCCCTAGACTTTTTCCATATTTCGATAGCGCCGGACACCTTGTGATGGGGACGGCAGAAGCCCGTGGTGCTGCCCTTCACAGCCTAAGCGGCCGACGGCACCGAACCAGGCCAACGCGCTACGCTGCTCATTTGATTCGGTGCTGAATGCTCCACTGCATAGGCGAGGGATTCTGCTGAAAATCCGGCACATTCGGGTAAGCCTCGAGGACATCTCCAAGGGCGGATTTCAGCGGATCGAGCCAGCGCTCATATTGTCGCCACAGTTCCGACGCGTCGGCTGAAATGGGCCGCCGGACCTGTTCGGAACTGGGTGTATGCACAGCACGCTTGCTTTCGTGGAAACGCAAACATTGCTGTTCGAAGGGCAGGCCGCAGTAATCCAGCAGCTTGCGAATCTCTTGCTCAGGAGCCGTAACGAGATTTTCAAAGAAGACGCGATGAACGCGACCAGGCTGCACCGTATCGAAATGCGCCATCAGCTCGACATAATTTCGATAATACCGCCCGATACTCGTCAGGTCGAAGGCAAAGGAATACGCATCGAGGAAATAGTGCTTGAAGATGGCAAATCCGCTGCCGAGCGGGTGACGCCGGGCATCGATTATTTTTGCGTTCGGCAGAGCAGTCAGGATCATGCCCAGGTAACTGAAATTGTTCGGCATCTTGTCGATGAAGAATGGTCGGTTCGATTTACGGTAGGTGCTGGCACGCTCGATGTATTCGCCGGCCGCGTCCGCGACCTGCCGAATCGATAAATCCTGCATCAGTTCGGGGTAGCTTTCCCCATTCCGGTGTTGCAGGTCCCGCACTACCCCCTCCAGGCTCTGCAGTTCGTTCGTGGACTCAACCAGCGAATGGCTCGCCAGAATCTGTTCCAGCAAAGTGGTGCCGGAGCGAGGAAGCCCTACGATGAAGATCGGATCGCGCCGCGAAGAGCCCCAGCTGGAACGCACGCGAAAGTACTCCGGTGTGAACACCTGTTTGCCGTGCTGGACGAAACCGGCTCTCTGCTCTGAGTTGTGGCGGACAAAGGTGCGAACCGTGGCATTGGCCTGCCGATATTGCTCGAACGAATTTTCGTACTGCTTCGCGTCCTCATAGGCCCTGCCGAGTGCGAAATAGATCTGCGCGCGGTTCCGGGCAGAGAGATCGCTTGTATTCAGAGCCTCTTTCATGGCTTCGACATCGGCCGCCTCGAACCGTAAGGTTTTGAGCTCCGCCAGTGACCAATACGCCATGCCATAATGGGAATTGAGCGCAAGCGATCGCCTGTAGGCAGCAATGGCGTCGTCGGTTCGCCCAAGTGCTTTTAGCACTTGACCATAGGACTTCCAGTTTTCCGCGGTCGGGTGCTTGCGGAGAAGCGATTCATATGCGGCTGCTGCTGCATCGAATTCGCAGAGCTGCAGAAGCGAGTACGCTTTCGTATCCAGGTAGTCGCAATTGTCCGGATCTTCGTCGAGCAGCATCTCCGTCATTGACAGCGCCATTTTCCAGTTGCCGCGATACACGAAAGTTCCGACAAGGAGCCACCGCGCCTCGGTGAATTGCGGCGCAAGCTCGAGTGCTTTCGAAAGGTGCTCCTCGGCTTGTTCATGACGAGACAATCGAAGATAGACGTTGCCAAGCAGCTTAAGCGCAACGACATCCGTTGGATGAACCTTCAGCCATTGCCGTAAGCTGTTTTCCGCGGTTCCAAGCTGGCTTCTCTCCGCCCAGGACGCAGTTTCCAGGCGCTCCAGGTCGGGCGGAGAAAGTTCAAGGCATTTCACGTAGGCCCGCGCCGCCTCTGCGGTCCGGGTCTCTTTCGAAAGTATATCCCCCAGCGCCCGCCACCCATTTGCATGCAAGGGCTCCAATTCCACGACCCGGCACAAAGCGACGATAGACTCGTCGTCTTCGCCCAATTCCCGCAGCAACAGGCCCAGCTCATATTGCGTGCTGGCGAGGTTCGGCGCCACGTTTGTCATTTCCTTGAGGAGATCGCGCGCTCCACGAAGGTCGTTCGCGAGCCGCCGCGCACTGACCAGCAACGCAAGCGCCTCCGACTGCCCTGGCGCCTTCTTGAGAATGGCCAAGGCGCGCTGTTCAGCGGAGAAGGAATCCTTTTCGAGGAGCGGAGCGGTTTCAACAACGGCCGCCGATATGGTTTTCGATGGGCTGACAAAATTTGAATTTTGGGTCATTGCATCAGTCCTGCGCAGGTATTTCCGTTTCGACGCAAACGTTGCACATGGTTTGCCAATGGCTGAATTATAGGCGATACGTCATCAGCATTTTCGAGGGTTGTGCGAAAATAGAGGACAGATGACCGAATACGCAGCTCCGATCGCCGATATGCACTTCGCCGCCACAAGACTGGCGGGCTTCGGCGAGATCGCCGCCCTGCCCGGCGGGGAAGATTTGAGCGACGAGCTGCTCGTTTCGATCCTCGAGGAGGGCGGAAAATTTGCCACCGGCGTCCTGTCGCCGCTCNNCGACCTGCAGGGATCACGGCTGGAAAACGGCGTCGTGCGAACGCCCGACGGCTGGGTCCCGGCTTATCGCGGCTTCATCGACGGAGGCTGGAACGCGGTTCCTTTCGAGTCCGGGCAGGGAGGCCAGGGTCTTCCCTGGCTCGTCGCGACCGCGCTCCAGGAAATGTGGCAATCCGCCTGCATGGCGTTCGCGCTGTGCCCGATGTTGACCCAGGCGGTTGTGGAGGCGATCAGCCACCATGGCTCACCGGAACTCAAGGCGCGGTTCCTGCCGAAACTGATTTCAGGGCAGTGGAGCGGCACCATGAACCTGACTGAGCCGCAGGCCGGCTCCGATCTCGCTGCCATCCGCACCCGCGCGGTGAGGGAAGATGACCACTACCGAATCAGCGGCCAGAAGATCTTCATTACTTATGGAGACCATGATCTGGCCGAGAATATCGCCCATCTGGTTCTGGCGCGCCTGCCCGATGCGCCTGCGGGGGTCAAAGGCATTTCGCTCTTCATCGTACCGAAATATCTGATCGACGATGACGGTGAGATCAAGGGACGCAATGATTTGCGCTGCGTTTCGCTTGAACACAAGATGGGCATCCATGCCAGCCCGACCGCAGTGATGTCCTACGGCGACAATGGTGGCGCCTTTGGCCTGATTGTCGGCGAAGAGAACAAGGGTCTGCAGTACATGTTCACGACGATGAACAATGCCCGGCTGTCGGTCGGCCTTCAGGGCATCGGGATTGCGGAGCGCGCGTTACAGAAGGCCGCGTCATTCGCCCGCGAGCGCGTGCAGAGCCGAGACATCGCGGGCAGCAATGCGAAACCGGTCACCATCATCCACCACCCTGATATCCGTCGGATGCTGCTGACGATGCGGGCCCTGACCGAGGCCAGCCGCGCTCTCGCCTATTTCGCCGCCGCCCGGCTCGACGTGGCCAATCGCCATCCCGATCCCGCGACCCGCCAGGCGGTCAAGGCCGTCGTCGATCTGCTGATTCCCGTCGTCAAGGGCTGGAGTACGGAAATTGGTTCCGAAGCGGCGGCGATGGGTGTCCAGATTCATGGTGGCATGGGCTATATCGAGGAAACCGGCGCCGCCCAGTTCATGCGCGATGCCAAGATCGCCGAAATCTACGAGGGCACCAACGGCATCCAGGCCAACGACCTGATCGGCCGCAAGCTCACGCGCGATGGCGGGGAAACGGCAAAATCATTCATTGCGACAATGCAGTCGCTTGACGATGAACTGGCCACCGCTGGCGGCGAGATGTCATCGCTGCGCGGTGCCCTGGCCAAGGGACTGGCCGCGCTGAATGCGGCGACGGAGTGGATTTTGGCCCATCAGGCCGGTGATCCGCGCGATGCGGCGGCGGGCGCGATGTCGTATTTGCGGCTATGGGGAACGGTCTCTGGCGGCTGGTTGATGGCCAGGGGGGCGCTCGCGGCGAAGACCGATTTGGCTGCGGGAAAAGGCGATCCGGCTTTCCTGCGCGCCAAAATCGTTACCGCGCGCTTTTACGGCGAGCATATATTGCCCCGGGCGTTGGCTCTTGAGGCTGCGACGACCGCCGGCGCCGGCACGCTTATGGCCATGGCAGACGAGTCGTTCTGACGCCGTGGCAGGCGGCAAGACCGAGAGAGAGCGCCTCGATCGGTTTGGGAGAAGATCATGTCCCGCAGCGTAATCTCCAAAAGGACAGTGGCGGAGCGGTCGGAACCGCATACCTCGCACAAAGGGCGAAACAAGATCCGCTTCGTCACCGCGACGAGCCTGTTCGATGGCCACGACGCCGCAATCAACATCATGCGGCGAATACTCCAGTCGTCCGGCGTGGAGGTGATTCATCTCGGCCACAATCGCTCGGTGGACGAGATCGTCACGGCCGCGATTCAGGAGGATGTGCAAGGCATCGCCATCAGCTCCTACCAGGGCGGCCATGTCGAATATTTCAAATACGCCATCGATCTGCTGCACGAGCGCGGCGCGGGACGGATCAAGCTGTTCGGCGGCGGCGGCGGCGTGATCGTGAAAGACGAAATCGCCGAACTGCACGCTTACGGAGTCGAGCGCATCTACTCCCCGGAGGACGGGCAGCGCATGGGCCTCGGAGGCATGATCGGCGATATGATCGAGCGCGCCGATTTCGACCCGAGCGATGACGGCCCGGTCGACATCAAGACGCTGGCCAACCCGGATTGGCGTCCATTGGCCCGTTTCATCACCAGGCTCGAACGAGGTCAGATCGCCCAGGCGACCATGGCGGCACTGTCCGCCAGCGCCGGGGAACACCGGAAGATGCCGATCCTCGGTGTCACCGGCACCGGCGGCTCGGGCAAATCTTCGTTGTGCGACGAGGTGATCCGTCGATTCCGTCTCGACAGCGACCGCTTCAAAATTGCGGTTCTCGCCATCGACCCGTCGAAGCGCAAAAGTGGCGGTGCGCTTCTGGGCGACCGCATCCGCATGAACGCGATCAACGCACCGCAAATCTACATGCGCTCGATCGCGACCCGCGAATCCGACAGCGAAGTACCGAAATTCGTGCCCCATGCCGCCGAAGCCTGCCGCGCCGCGGGCTTCGATCTCGTCATTGTCGAGACTCCCGGCATCGGCCAGGGCAACACCGCCATTGCCGATCTTGCCGACATCTCGCTTTACGTCATGACGCCGGAATTCGGCGCTGCGTCCCAGCTCGAAAAAATCGACATGCTCGATTTTGCCGATCTGGTGGCGATCAACAAATTCGATCGCAAGGGCGCAGAAGACGCGCTGCGCGACGTTCGCAAGCAGGTTCAGCGCAATCGGAAAGCATTTACGCAATCGCCGGACACGTTGCCGGTCTATGGCGCCATCGCGGCGCGTTTCCAGGATGACGGGGTGACTGGGCTTTATCTCGGCCTGCGGGATCTTCTGGTGGAGAAGGGCTTCGATCCGCCGCCCAGCCGGTTCGATCGCAAAGGCGGCCATGTGCCGTCGACACGGCCGCCGATCGTGCCATCGTCGCGCCAGCGCTATCTGGCAGAGATCGCCGCAGAGATTCGCGACTATCACAAAATCGTTGCAGCCCAGGCAGCCGTCGCTCGCGAAATCCAGCAGCTGAGAAGTACGCAGCGCATGCTGGCGGAGCAAGGCGGCGATGGAGCGGCGCTCCTCGTCCCCCTGATCGCCGAGCGCGAGGAGCGGCAGGATGTCCGGGCCCGAAAGCTCATCGAGAACTGGCCGAAAGTGAAGGAGCGCTATTCCGGCGACGAATATGTGGTGAAGGTTCGCGACAAGGAAATTCGCACCCAGCAGATCAGCGTGAGCCTGTCAGGGACGCGGATCCGCAAGGTGGCTCTGCCGCGCTATGAGGATCACGGCGAGATCCTGCGTTGGATGCTGACCGAGAACGTCCCCGGCGCGTTTCCCTATACGGCGGGCGTGTTTGCCTTCAAGCGCGAGGGCGAGGACCCGACGCGCATGTTCGCCGGCGAGGGCGATCCCTTCCGCACCAATGCGCGCTTCAAGCTCCTGTCGAAGGATTCGGAAGCAAAGAGACTCTCGACCGCGTTTGATTCAGTGACACTATACGGTTGGGATCCGGACGAGCGGCCCGACATTTACGGCAAGGTCGGGAATTCCGGCGTTTCCATCGCGACCCTCGACGACATGAAGGTGCTTTATTCGGGCTTCGATCTTTGCGCGCCCGCGACTTCGGTCTCGATGACGATCAACGGGCCGGCGCCGATGCTGCTGGCGATGTTTTTCAATACCGCAATCGATCAGCAACTGGAAAAGTTCGCGGCCGAGCACCGGCGGCAGCCGGACGACGCCGAGGCGGCGAAGATCCGCGCCTGGACGCTCGAAACCGTGCGCGGCACGGTGCAGGCCGACATTCTGAAGGAGGATCAAGGTCAGAATACCTGTATCTTCTCGACGGAATTCGCGCTGAAGATGATGGGCGACATCCAGGAATATTTCGTGCACCACAAGGTGAAGAACTTCTATTCGGTGTCGATCTCCGGCTATCACATCGCCGAAGCCGGGGCCAACCCGATCTCGCAGCTTGCCTTCACGCTCGCCAACGGCTTCACCTTCGTCGAGTCGTATCTGGCGCGCGACATGAAAGTCGACGACTTCGCGCCCAACCTGTCCTTCTTCTTCTCCAACGGCATGGACCCGGAATATTCGGTGATCGGCCGGGTGGCGCGGCGCATCTGGGCGGTCGCCATGCGCTTCAAATACGGGGCCCGCGAACGCTCGCAGAAGCTGAAATATCACATCCAGACGTCCGGCCGCTCGCTGCACGCGCAAGAGATGGATTTCAACGATATCCGCACGACGTTGCAGGCGTTGATCGCGATCTATGACAATTGCAACAGCCTCCACACCAACGCATTCGACGAGGCCTATACGACGCCGACGGAGAACTCGGTTCGCCGCGCGATGGCAATCCAGATGATCATCAACCGCGAATGGGGCCTGGCCAGGAACGAGAACCCCAACCAGGGCTCCTTCATCATCGATGAGCTGACCGATCTGGTCGAAGAGGCGGTGCTGCAGGAGTTCGAGCGCATCGCCGAACGCGGCGGCGTGCTGGGGGCGATGGAGACCGGCTATCAGCGCGGCAAGATCCAGGAGGAAAGTCTTTATTACGAACACAAGAAACATGACGGCAGCCTGCCCATCATTGGTGTTAACACCTTCGTCAACCCGCATCAGGCGGAGAGGCCGCGACCCGCGCTACAGCGCTCGACCACACGCGAAAAGGACGGCCAGATCGCCCGGCTGCGCGAGTTTCAGCATCGTCACGCCGACGAAGCCCCCGGGATGCGGGAGCGTCTGCGCCAGGCGGTGATTCACAACGACAATGTTTTTGCGGTTTTGATGGATGCGGTGCGAGTCTGCTCGCTGGGCCAGATCAGCGATACGCTGTTCGAGGTCGGCGGACAGTACCGGCGGAATATGTGACGCTCGACGAACTACGAATCGCGATCGCCGCGCAGGGGCTGGCCTGGCGCGGCGCGTTTCATCCCGGCGCGGCTGATCTGCCGGTTGGCGCGGAAATTGGCACCCTCGTTCTGGTCGGGTTCACCGGGCGCGAAAACTGGCCGTTCTTTGCGTCCTCGCCCGAAGCCGCCGACGGCAAAGCCAATCCTCTCAATCGCTGGTCGCGCCGGATTGTCAGCGCCGTTGCGGCGAGATTCGGCGCCACGGCGATATTTCCCTTCGATGGTCCGCCCTGGGCGCCGTTTCAACGCTGGGCGCAGAAGGCCGAACCGGTTTATCCGTCGCCGCTCGGCATGCTTATTCATCCAGACTGGGGCCTATGGCATGCGTGGCGCGGCGCGCTGGCCTTCACCCAGCTGCTCGAACTCCCTCAACCCGATCGCCGCACCAGCCCATGCGAAAGCTGCGCCGAAAAGCCGTGCCTGACCGCATGCCCGGTAAACGCCTTTTTCCAGCCGGATATGATGTCGCGACCTGCATCGCCCATCTCGACAGTTTGGAAGGCGCCGACTGCAGAGATCACGGCTGTCGCGCCCGCCGCGCCTGTCCCGTGGGAGCGCAGCATCGCTACGCGCCCGATCAGGCGCAGTTCCATCTGCAGGCGTTCCGCAAGGCACAGCGCTGACCCGAACGATCAATCGGCCCAATCCTCGACAATCGTCTGGAGCGCTTTCAATCCATCGGTCAGACAGGCCGGGCCGGGCTGCAGGATAATCGAGGACTTGATCTCATAAAGTCTGCCGTTGCGGACGGCCGGCACATCCGAAAAGCCGGCGCGCGCCTTGACCTTCGCGGGCTGAAATTTCTTGCCGCACCAGGAGCCGATGATGATATCGGGTCCGGCGGCAACGACATCGGCCCCAGTCACGATCCGGTCTTTGGCGGCGCCCTGTCTGGCGCGGTCGGGAAAAATGTCGACGCCGCCGGCGATCTCGACCAATTCCGACACCCAGCCGATCCCGGAGATCAAGGGATCGTCCCACTCTTCAAAGAAGAGTTTTGGATGGCGGGCCAACGTCGTGGAACGTGCGCGCGCTTCCGCCAGCCGCGCTTCCATGTTGCTCACCAACGCCGTGGCCTTTGCATCGGCGCCGACAATCGCGCCGACCATCCTCATCATATCGAGAATGCCGGAGATGGTGCGGTGATTGAAGGCGTGGACGTGCAACCCGCACCGAATCAGGTCAGCGACGATATTGGCCTGGAGGTCGGAGAAGGTGAAAACAAGATCCGGCTTAAGCGCCAGAATCTTTTCCGTATGGGCTGAGGTAAAGGCGCTGACCCTGGGCTTGTCGCGCCGCGCTTCCGGCGGCCGAACGACATAGCCCGACACGCCGACGATCCGATCCTGCTCGCCCAGCAGGTACAGGGTTTCGACGGTCTCCTCAGTCAGACAGACGATGCGCCCGGGTGGAAACATGGAATTGTCCTGAACTGAAGCTCCCAACTAACGGTGCACGTAAATAGAAGACACGGGCAGCGTTTCGAGGACGCAGATCTGTATTTCGACCTGTTTCAGCCAATAAAAGCAATTCCACCATTTGTCGATGCGACCGCGCTTCAGCGCAAAATGCAAGAGTGAAACTCACCCTGCTACAAAAATGGTGGAGGTGTCCGCCAGTTTGTCGACTCGGCTAAGCCTATGTCCGGGATCGCAGATTCAGCTCCGCGGCCGATCAAGTGGCGCACCGGAGAGGATAGAAATGAGAATCGGGAGGTTGTTGCCGTTGGCGTGCCAATGGCGCGACACGCGCATCAGCTTGGAAGCCGACCACTGCGCATCGGCGGTGGTGCCGAGGAACCCGCCGGGCTATAAAGAGAGCGTAGCGTCTTCGAGCCATTCGGCTACCTGTTCAATCGGAGGGCATCGATGTTCGGAACATTCCATATTGCTGCCAAATGCATATTGGGCTGCGGCCTGGCGCTTGCCGTTCTCGCGCTATTTGGCAGCGCCTACGCGAAGAGCACAGAAAAAGTTCTCTATGCCTTCACGGGCGGAGCTAGTGACGGCGCCTTACCCGCCGCAGGCATGATCGCGGACGGCGAGGGAAATCTCTACGGAACGACCAGCGAGGGCGGCGGCACGGGATGCGGTGGAGTTGGTTGCGGCACCGTCTTCGAACTGTCACCGCTCCAGGGCGGGGGATGGAATGAATCCGTCCTCTACAAATTTCTGGGCGGCACGGACGGCGCCGATCCCGATGTCACCTTGATCGTGGACGGAGCCGGCAATCTTTATGGCACGACCTCGCTAGGCGGCAGCGACAATTGCGGCGCGGGGTCTGGCTGCGGGATCGTGTTCGAGATTTCGCCGCAAAAGCGCGGCTGGAAGGAAAAGGTTCTTTACAGCTTTACCACCAAGTCGAGAGACGACCGGGACGTGACTGTCCAACCGCCGCAAATCACCAAACCCGATGTCTGGGCGCCGAACGGCGTGGTGTTCGGCAGCGACGGAAATCTCTATGGCTTCGCGTTTCTCGGCGGCCGTTGCGAACAGAACGGACACTTGATTGCCTGCTATGGCGGCGGCTTCGAGCTGAAGAAGCCGTCGAGGCCCCGCGGCGCCTGGAACGAAAAGGTCATCTATCGCGTCAAGGATCTTGCCAATGGTGGACCGGAAGGACCGCCGATATTCGATGCGAGCGGCAATCTTTACGGCGTCACGGTAGGAGCGAACTATGGCAGCGTGTTCGCATTGCAGCCGCCGGCGGCCAAGGGCGCGTGGACGGAGTCGAGCCTGTACACGTTTCAGGGCGGAAGCGACGGCGGCTATCCGGCACCGGGCCTGGTCTTCGATGCGAGCGGCAATCTCTACGGCGCAACCACCGGCTACAATTCTTTGGCGGGAAATGTCATCGAGTTGACGCCAGCGCAGAACGGCGCGTGGAACGAAACGCCCCTCTGGACCTTCACGAATTCCGCCGAAGGCAGCACGCCGACGGCGGTTCCGGTCTTGGACGCGGCGGGCGACTTCTACGGCATGACCCAGGCGGGCGGGCAGAACAATCTGGGGGTCGTATACGAGCTATCGCCGCAAAACGGCGGCTGGAACGAAACCGTGCTTTACAGCTTCGCGGGCGGCGGCGACGGCGCCACGCCGCAGGGCACACTCCTCGACAGCAATGGCGTTATGTATGGCACCACATCGGCTGGCGGAAACGGAGGATGCTTCGACAATGCGGGATGCGGAACGGTGTTCGAGGTCGTGCCGTGACACTCTGGGCGCGCGAGCTGAGACGAGAAAACGCGCCTGTACCTTCCGCGGGAATGACACTTTGGTTCGACACGAATGGAATTGGCTCTTGAGATTCGCGAATGCCGGACCACTCTGCGGGAGTCATCCATGCCATGCTCCATGAATTGGTAAACATGCTGGGAATCCAGGTCGATCTGCGGCGCGAACACCAAATTTACCCCAAATGAATATCCTTCTGCCGCGTCTCGTCGGCGCCGTCTTCGCGCTTGAGACGGCTGAACACGGCGGTTGAGAGCAAGGTGAAAAGGCCGAGCGCGAGGAAGGCGTGGTGCAGACCGTGGATCATCTCGATGGGCGATGACCGTGCGGCCGGGGGCACGAAGAACATGGTGGCGAGGCCCGCGATGGCCACGCCGAAGCTGATCGACAATTGCTGCGAGGTGCTAGCGATGGAGCTCGCCGCGCTCGCTTTCGCCGGCGACACGTCGGCATAGGCGAGCGTGTTCATGCTCGTATATTGAGTCGAAGTCAGGCCGCCGTAGCAGAAGGCCTGCAGCACGATCAGCCAGACCGGCGTGCCGGTTCCGATGGCGGCGAACAACATCAGGAAAACGCTCATGAGCAGCGTGTTGCCGATCAGCACCGTGCGATAGCCGAAGCGCTCCAGGACCTGGCGGATCACGATCTTCGTGCTCATCGCGGCGGCGGCCTGAGGCATGATCAGGAGGCCCGACTGCACGGGTGAGAATCCCAATCCCACCTGATAGAGGAGTGGCAGCAGGAATGGCACGCCGCCGATGCCGAGCCGCGTGAAGAAGCCGCCGCCGACAGCAGCGGCGAAGGAGCGGATACGAAAGAGACCCAGCCGCAGCAGCGGCCAGCGCGTGCGCTCGGCATGCACGCCATAGCCGAACAGGAGAGCTATCGAAACGAACAGAAGCCCGAGAATCTCCGGCGCGCTCAGCGCGTGTTCGCCGAAGACTTCGAGCACATAGGACAGAAGCGCCAATCCGGCGCCGAAGAGAATAAGGCCCTCGATATCGAGCGGCCTTGTCCGCTCGCGATAGTCCGGCAGCTTCATCCAGACGAGCACCAGTCCGGCAATGCCGACGGGGACGTTGAGAAAGAAGATCGCGCGCCAGTGAAAATAGGAGACGATGAATCCGCCCGCGGCCGGGCCCAGCATCGGCGCGACCAGCGCGGGGATGGCAACGAAGCTCATCGCCCGGATCAGCTCCGATCTTGGAAAGCTGCGCACCAGCGTGAGCCGGCCCACCGGCACCATCATGGCACCGCCGCATCCCTGCAGCACGCGGCAGGCGACGAGGAGGTGGATGTTGCTCATCAATCCGCACAGAAGCGAGCCGAACGTGAATATGCCGATGGCCGAGGCGAACACGCACCGCGTGCCGAACCGGTCGGCCATCCAGCCGCTGACTGGAATGAAGACGGCGAGGCTAAGCGTGTAGCTCGCCAGCACGGCCTTCATGCTGAGCGGAGTCGTGCCGATCGCTTTCGCGACGATGGGCACCGCGGTATTCAAGATCGTGGTGTCGAGCGATTCCATGAAGAACGCGACCGCCACGAGCCAGGGCAGCACGCGCCGGATCGCGGGAGATGGTGTCGCGGATGTCAGGGCTTTGGTTGTCAAGCTTTCCGCAGATGCTCCTGGGACTGCGGGCGCCCTCGCCCGACCGCGTTGCCCGGCTTGGGCACGGAAATGTCGAGCCGGCATGCTGCAAATGTTTTGTAAGAATTGGCCGTCACGGTGTCCGTTGACCTTGCTGCAAAGACTGCATGGCACAGAATTCGTATCACATTTACGGCCTTGTCGGGATCGGGCTTGGCCTTTATTCCGTTTTCAAGAGAAAAATTGGAATAGGGAATGGCGTGTCGTCGCGACCGCAGTTCTTCATCGTCGGTCTGGCCGCCGTATTGCTCGGGATAGCCGTGATCGGAATCGGCGTTCTCTTGATGCTGAGCGCTGCCTAGCAGGCTGTTGAAGAACTGGCCGTTATCTGCGCGGGCAGCGCGAGACGCCGCGGTCGGATCGGGCATCCTGGGCTCGTTCGCGAGCATGGTGCTGATCAACCTCGACCAGCCTCCGCCGGCCCGGCGGCGTTGTCACGTTAAGGAATAGGTCAGCATCCCGGCAGATCCGATCCTGGCAGCTTTTGTGATTTGCGCCGTTTCGATTTTGCGCGGTCCGAGAATGTGAACGACGTCTTCTCCGGCGGCGATGAGGTAATCGGCGATGATCCGCCGATGGCACCGCCACCACAACACCTCTGCGCACATGATTGCGCAGCGGTCCGCTTGCCCAACTTCGCGCAATCTGCTCAAGCCCGAATGAAATTCGTCGCTCATCGCGTAATCGGCGTAATTGTGAAAGCTCTGGTTTTGCCAAAACGCGTTCACATCCGCCAAAACGGCGCGCGAACGCGCACGCCGGCCACCGAGAGCCGCAATATGAACATACCCCATCTGGAATGCGCAAAGAGCCCGTGGAAGCTCGTCCGGATTGTATTGCGGATTGCCGCGTGACTTCGGGATGCTCCGAACATCCACAACGAGAGAAATATCGGCGTCTTTCAGCAACGCCACGAATTCGGAAATTGTCCTGTTCGAATGTCCCACAGTGTAAAATGGCTCAGCCATGTGAACGCCCATGGATGGCCAGCCTGCCGATCAGGCTTTGTCGCAATCTGGTCAGCGATGCGACCGCGTCAATACGGCTCCTTTGTGCAAAGCGACGTGATCGGTCTTGTCGCTCTTGATCGCGTATTGGGGTTCCTCATCGGTCGCATGGTGAACGTATCCTTTGTAGTTCACGTTCCTTTTGTGCACTTTGATGATCGTTCCACTCACCCGTCCCGCTTCGGAGTTCCAGCTCACGTGATCGCCGATTTTGAAAGCTTTTGTCATTGCAGAATATCCGGGATTGGCATGACTTGAACGAATTGGACGGCTTGATGGTGGCTGCGGCGCACCGCCGCCAACCTGGTTCAGGGCCGGGTGTTCCGGGAGGGTTCGCCCTTCCACTGGTAAGGACGAAACCGCGTTTGCCTGTTCCGAAATTGTCGTCGGAGCCCCGTCGGAGCGGACAAGGTGTCCCGGAAAAACTCGTCACATGTCACGAAGTCAATGACAAAACGGCAGTAATACAGACTATAAAACATCTGAAATTGATAAATATTGCTGAAGAAAATGTGGCTATTGCACAATAAAATCCTATATCAGTTTTGCAGTTTGAATGACGAATATTCAAATTTTGCTCAATCAATACAAGGAAAAAAATTATGTCGTATCAAATGTCATATCTATCTCCGCAGTCTTCGTGGTTCAGGCCCGGGTCAAGCATTGATGCAAACCGGGGATTCCTCTCGGCCTTGAACAGGGAGATCGACCAGGTCCTCGATGGGTTTGGTTCCTACCCGTCCAAGTCGGGAACATCCTCCCACAGCTCGACGCCGCGGATGAGCGTCAACGAGTCCGACAGTTCAGTCGAAATCGAGACCGAATTGCCCGGCGTCGAAGAGAAGGACGTGGAGATCTCGTTGAGCGACGACGTGCTCACGATCAAGGGCGAGAAGCGGATGGAAAGCAACCTGCAGCACAGCGACTACTGCCATCAGGAGCGGACGTTCGGCAAGTTTTCACGTTCGATCAC
>PKWC01000012.1 GCA_003131925.1 Alphaproteobacteria bacterium
AGCCTGAAGACGACGCCGTCGCCAAAATAGCCGCCGTACTTTCCACCGTCAAAGGTTGTGCCGTAGAGATTTCCAGCGGTGTCTCTTATCAGGCCGCCGATGGGGTTACCGCCATCAACACCGCTGAACTTGTGCAGCACGGTATAGGTGCCGTCGGCCGCGATCTCGAATATTACGCCACACGTTTCTCCGTCGCAATTTAAACCGCCGCCGAACTCGGCCGTTCCGTAGAGGTTGCCCGACTGATCCTCGATCACGCCCGCGCGGGGATACCCGCCATCGCTGCAGTTGTCTTGGCTGCAAAAGCTGTAGAGCACCGTTTCGTTGCCGTCGGGCGCGACCTTGAATACGACACCCAGATCGGAAAGGTTGCCGCCAGACAGGGTCGTGCCGTAGAGATTGCCAGCTGTGTCTCTTATCAGGCCGCCGATGGGGTTCGCGCCATCGGTACAATTGTTTTGGCTGCAAAAGTTGTAGAGTACCGTTTCGGTGCCGTCGGGCGCGAGCTTGAATACGACACCTTGATAGTAAGTGCCGCCCCCAGCTGTCGCCCCATAGAGGTTACCAGCGCTGTCCTTGATCACACCACCGTCAGGACCGTCGCCATCGCTGCAGTTGCTTTGGCTGCAAAAGTTATAGAGCACGGTTTCGGTGCCGGCGCTGTTGGGCGGGAGCTTGAATACGGTGCCACACTGACAATTGATCCCGCCCTCACCTGCTGTCCCGTATAGATTGCCAGCACGGTCCTTGATCAGACCGCCAGAAGGATAAGCCCCATCGCGACAGTTGCTTTGGCTGCAAAAGGTATAGAGCACCGTTTCGAAGCCGTTGGGCGCGACCTTGAATGCGACACCCCGATCGGAAAGGTTGCCGCCCCGATTTGTGGTCCCGTATAGGTTGCCGGCGCTGTCCTTGATAACGCCGTTGGGGTCAGAGCCACCGGCATAGTGGTTTTGACTGCCAAAGGAATAGAGAATGCTGTAGCCACGGGCATAAGCTGTTCCAGGTGAGGCGAGAAGTGCAGCTGCGATCCCGCTGGCCAAAATGCATTTGCCGAAAGCGTCAAGTGTGCGCATTCCGTCGCCCTCCCTTTTCCGTTCGAAGCAGCTCACTCCACGGACAACTTCAACCTCAATCTACACCTCTTCGACGGACAGGCGCAAGATTCGCCGACCAGGGCAGCTCCTCATAACCACTACGGCCCACCAGTTCCTATTTTCATCCTGTCCGGTGCGCCAGCGAATGCAGCCCGCGCGGCGCATGTAATTTCGACTCTGACCTCGGTTTCCCGCGGGTTTGGACCCTACGGCGTGATCTCGAACACAGAGCCGAAGCCATAAGCGCCGCCTTCACTCGCCGTGCCGTAGAAATTGCCTTTGCCGTCGGCGACCAAGCCCGCGGTTGGGTTGGCGCCATTGCTTCCGTTGCCGAAGGAATGCAGTATCGTCTCGGTCCCATCGGGCGCAAGCTCAAAAATTGTTCCACATCCGTAGGGGCTAATCGTGCAACCCCTGCCGCCCCCGTATTCCGTTGTGCCGTAGAGATTGTCGGCACTATCGGCGATCAAGCCCGCGACCGGGTTGGCCCCATCTCCTGTCTTGCCCGTGAAGAAATGGAGCACACCATAAGTACCGTCCGGCGCGAGCTTGAACGCCGCGCCGCAGCCAGTGTCTTCGAAACAGCCGGCGCGTCCGCCGGTGAACAGAGTTCCGTAAAAATTGCCCGACTCGTCGATGATCAGAGTGCCGTTAGGGCCATTGCCATCGTTCGGCGGACCCCTGAACTTGTGCAACACCGTTTCCGTACCATCCGGGGCGAGTTCGAAGACCGTGCCGCATTGGTCGCCGCAGCCCTGACGACCTCCCCAATAGGTTGCGCCGTAGAGATTGCCCTCGCTGTCCACGACCAGGCCGGCGTCGGGGCTAGCGCCATCCGCGCAATTGGCCTTGCGGCAAAAGGAGTAAAGCACAGTTTCGGTGCCGCCGGCCGCGAGTTCGAAAACAGTACCCTCACGATTTTTACCGCCGTTAAACGTTGTGCCGTAGAAATCACCGCTTTCGTCCATGATCAGGGCTCCAATGGGCGCGCAGCCATCGCTCGGCGGCCCGGCGAAGTCATGCTTCAAGACTTCACGCCCGCTAGGCCGAATAGTGAAGATAACACCGCACCCAATGCCGCCGCCGCCAGTGACGTTAACCCACAAGGTGCCTTTCGCATCCATGACGAGCCCCTTCGTCCCCTCACCTCCCTTCTCGAGATAATAGAAATTGATAGCGCCCTTTGGAGCCAACTTGAACACGGAGCCGTAGCCGACCGGTTGCCCTTCCGCTCCATACAGGTTGCCGTTCGCATCTATGATTAAGGTTCCGGGATTTCCACCTTTGCTCCCGCCGGTGAAGGAATAAACCACCTTGAAGCTCGTCGCTTGGGCGCTCTTGGGAGCAGTAAGCACAACCAGCGCCAATGCGCCGCAAAGAATGCATTTGCTCGCAATGTCGAGAATTCGCAACATCGGATGCCCTTTCAAACTGACAGGCAATGCTCAATCGCATTACCACGCCCACGACTGTTCAACGTTTGGCGCAACCTGAGATCATGACTATGCCACGTTCAGCCCGGAATTGCTCGCGAAATTGCCTCGCCGCGCCGTCCCGCTCCGCCCCGTGTCGCAGGCCCCCGCACGACCAACAGCGCCCAGTTCCCATTTCTATCCTGTCCGGTGCGCGATTCTTCTGGCCCACCCACTCGTTACTGTAGCAGCTGAATCGATACCGCACTAAGATAGTACGTCCAAATTGGAGGGCTGCCCCATGACTACGTTTGATCCGATCAAATACAAGGACACGACGCGGGAGCAGTGGCAGGCGGCGGCGAAGGCTTGGAATGAGTGGGGCGCGCTGCTGCGCGCGTGGCTCGGTCCCGCAACAGAGCTGATGCTGGACATGGCGGGCGTGAAGTCTGGCCATCGCGTGCTCGACGTGGCCGCAGGAGCTGGAGATCAGACGTTGCAGGCAGCCGCTCGCGTGGGACCGCGCGGATACGTCCTTGCTACCGACATTTCCGCAAACATTCTGGATTTTGCGCGGGACAACGCCCGAAAGGAGGGATTCGCAAATGTCGCCGTCGAAGTCAGGGACGGTGAAAACCTCGACGTGCCCCCAGAAACGTTCGATGTGGTCATCTCCCGTGTCGGGCTGATCTATTTTCCCGAACAACAAAAGGCTCTGGCAAGTATGAAGCGGGCGCTCAAGCCGCGAGGTCGCGTTGCCGCGATCGTCTACAGCACGGCAGAAAACAACAAATTCTTTTCGATTCCTGTCTCGATCATCCGCCGGCGCGCAAACCTGCCGCCGCCAGTTGCCGGCCAACCCGGTCCCTTCAGTCTCGGCAGCCCAAGAGCCCTGGAAACTGCGTTCAGCACGGCAGGCTTTCGTGACATCGAGATTCGCGCGGTCGCGGCGCCAGTTAAACTACCTTCCGCCGCCGATTGCGTTCGCTTCGAGCAGGAATCATTCGGAGCGCTGCACCAGATGCTGTCCGGTCTCGACCAGACCGCCAGAGCCGCTGCGTGGAAGGAAATCGAACAGGAACTGCGCGCGTTCGAAGGTCCGTCCGGCTTCGAAGGCCCGTGTGAGATGTTGGTGGCAGTCGGCGTCAATTAACCCCTATCAGCGCCGGAGTGCGAACGGGTCATTGCTTCGCGCTATCGTTACGATCCAGTTCTCATTTCCATCCTCTCCGATGCGCGAGTACGGGGCGGTTCTGACGCCCGCACTCTGTTCTCGATCAAGCCCTGAGCGCGACCGCCGCCCGTAAAATCCAGTTCCCACTTCCATTCGGTCCGGCGCGCGCTGGCCTAGCTTTCCGTTTGAACCAGTTCGAGCCACCGCTCCACCGAGGTTTGTGCCACTGGCGCCCGGCGCTCTCGGGCAACGCCGTCAACGAAACTCGCAAACTCAATGTCGTAGGTCGCGCGCGTCATCTTTTCAGCGCTATCTTGGCGATTCTGCTACTTCGATTCATCACGCCAAAAATCTCGTAGTCCGGTCACGGCCTAAGGCGTTCAAACAACACAAACGGCGGTTCCCAAACTACGTCGTTGCGGTCCCGCGGCTACTATTCAATTGGGGTAAGCCGCGCCGCCGTCACCTAGGAATTTCGCCAGTTTCACGAGCGGCATGATCGCGGGGGATTGTGGAGCAAAAAAAGGGCTCGGGTCAGTTTCCAAGGTGCAAAGACGAATCGTGTAGGGATTCGTCCTATAGCCTTCGTCCAATTTTGGGCGTCTACTGCGGGACGTGAGTTAGTGCTGCCCATAAGAAGGCGACGTGCCGAACACGCCTTACTCCTGAGGCGTGGCAGCCCTCGTGCCATCGGCAGGCAATCATAGTTCGAAAATCGAAACGGCATCCGGAAGCGGATCGCGGTTGGCATAGCGCCGCCTTGGTCCGGCCCCGTTTGCGACTTATTGGAAAGGGGGGGTCAATGTTGCGAATCTCAAGCAAGTGCATCCTGGGCTGCGGCTTGACACTGGCCGTGCTGATCCCGCTTCACGCGAAGAGCAGCGAGACGGTGCTCCATACCTTCACGGGCGGAAACGATGGCGCGTACCCCTTCGCCGGCCTGATCGTGGACACAAAGGGCAATTTCTACAGCACGACCGTCTCAGGTGGCCCGTATGGTTCAGGCACCGTGTTTAAGCTCAAACCGGACGGCACCGAGAGCGTGCTTTATTCCTTCACCGGCGAAAGCGATGGCAATCAGCCCCAAGGCGGACTGATCATGGACACGAAGAACAATCTCTACGGCACGACGAGCATAGGCGGAACGGATGACCGCGGCGCCGTCTTTAAGCTTACGCCAAAAGGAAAGGAGACCGTGCTCTATTCCTTTACGGGCGGAAGCGACGGCGCCAACCCCTTCGCCCACCTGATCATGGACACGAAGGGCAATCTCTACGGGACGGCAGTCGGTGGCGGCGCGGGTAATAACAGCGGCGCCGTCTTCAAGCTCGCGCCCGACGGCACCGAGACGGTGCTTTACAGCTTTTGCTTGCAACAGAATTGCGCAGATGGCGCTTTACCTTACGCCCCCTTGATCGCGGACTCGAACGGCAATTTCTACGGCACGACCGTTACAGGCGGCAACAACAACTCGGGCGTCGTCTTTAAGGTTACGCCAAAAGGAAAAGAGACCGTGCTTTACAGCTTCTGTGCGCAACAGAATTGTGCAGATGGCGAAGGTCCCTTAGCGGACCTCCTCATGGACAGCTCGGGCAATCTCTACGGCACCACGGCCAAGGGCGGCGGCGCGGCTGATGATGGCACCGTCTTCGAGCTCGCGCCGGACGGCACCGAGACGGTGCTCTACTCCTTTTGCACAAGGAAGAATTGCGCAGATGGCGCTACTCCCAACGCCAGCTACCTGATCATGGACGGCTCGGGCAATCTCTACAGTACGACGGAACTTGGCGGCAAATACAGCAACGGCACGGTCTTTGAACTCGCGCCGGACGGCACCGAAANNCGGACGGCACCGAAACGGTGCTGCATGCCTTCGCTGGCGGAAACGATGGCGCCAACCCAGACGCCGGCCTGATAGACAAGAAGGGCATTCTCTACGGCACGACGTTTTATGGCGGCGCGGACGGTTACGGCACCGTGTTCAAGATCAAGCAGCGTCAGCGCTGCTCCCAAGGAGGCGACGTACCGAAGTCGCCACCCGCTCCACGCGGCAGCCCCGCGCCATCGGCAGGCAATTGTAACTCTTAATCCGAATTCGCGCCCGTAAGCGCAGCTTCACCGCCTGAGATCACAACGGCCGATCGCGAGCAGATGCGAGTCATGATAGTCTCTCCGGATGCACCGACTCATCCAGGCGCGTATTCGGGTCTCGCAAACTGATACTGCCGAACGAGCCGAAGCGCGGAAGCCCATCCGCCATCGCGTTCTGATGGATTTGTGCGCCCCGGGGCTGGGTTCGAAGCGAAACCCTGCACTGCCCGGATAAGGGGGCACGAAATTGCCGATGGCGGGACGCACAGTCCACCCTTGGTGCCGCCCTGGCAAGCACAAAACTGTCACAATTATGTAGGAAAATGTACTACAGACGCGGAAGCCGATGTGAGTCGAAGAGATCAACAAGTACCTCTTCGTGCGTTCACGCCGCGAAGCGAGACGCCGTGCTTGCACGAGCGTCTTGGGGAGAGGAACGATCCGCCCAGTCTATTCTTGCTCTCGCTCACGGCGGACAAGAATCAAATTCGGGCAACCGCCAAGCTCCAGTTCTCATTTCTATCTTGTCCGGTGCGCCGTTATTCGGCACGCGCGACGCTCATAGTGCAGATTGAGGAAAACTCAACAAGCTCATCGCATCGCTCGCCGCGACGGGACGAGGCAGCGAGCAACCGCGGCATGTCCGTTATGCTGGTTGGGCTCGGAGTTCTGGCGTTCGTGACCGTGGTCGGCAATCCCG
>PKWC01000160.1 GCA_003131925.1 Alphaproteobacteria bacterium
GGATGTCGCGCAGGCGGCAGACTTCGAACAGCTTGCGCGTCTGGGTCTCGATGCCGCGCGCCGCGTCGATCACCATCACCGCGGAATCCGCAGCCGTCAGCGTGCGGTAGGTGTCCTCGCTGAAATCCTCGTGGCCCGGCGTGTCGAGAAGATTGAAGACGCGATCGGCGTATTCGAACGTCATCACCGCGCTCGTCACCGAGATACCGCGCTCCTGCTCGATCTTCATCCAGTCGGAGCGCGCGCGCCGCGCTTCGCCGCGCGCCTTCACCTGCCCCGCCATCCGGATCGCGCCGCCGAGCAGCAGCAAATGCTCGGTCAGCGTCGTCTTGCCGGCATCGGGGTGCGAGATGATGGCAAAGCTCCGCCGCCGCGCGGCTTCTCGTGCGGGCGAATCGGATTTGAGGGCGGCGGTACTCATGGGCGCGGGGAGGTAGCAGCAGGCGCGCATCCACGCAAGGCGGCGGCGCGGGCGCCCCTGTTTTTCAGGCGCGCGGCCTGTAATTGATTGGCGGCAGCGAAACTAAGCGCTGCCGATTGTTACATGTGAAACAGCTGACTATCCGCGAATGAATTCCAGCAGATCGGCATTGATCGTGTCGGCATTCGTCGCGGGCATGCCGTGCGGAAATCCCGGATAGAATTTCGTCTTGCTGTTTTTCAGCAACTTTGCCGAAAGGGGGCCGGAATCGGCGAACGGCACGATCTGGTCGTCCTCGCCGTGCATGACGAGCGAGGCAACGTCGATGGCCTTCAGATCCTCCGTGAAATCGGTCTGCGAGAACGCNNCCCATCATGCCCTGGCGCCACCAGTTGCGGATGATACCTTCGGAAGGTTTCGCACCCGGCCGGTTGAAGCCGTAGAACGGCCCCGTCGGCAGGTCGAGGTAGAATTGCGCGCGATTGGCCGCCACCTGCGCCTGAAAACCGTCGAACACTTTCTTGGGAAGGCCGCCGGGATTGGCCGGCGTCTGCACCATCAGAGGCGGCACGGAGCTGATCAGGACGGCCTTGGCGATCCTGCCCTTCGTGTCGCGCGACGTAGCGCGCGACTTCGCCGCCGCCTGTCGAATGCCCGACGTGAACCGCATTCTTCAGGTCGAGATGGGTCGTCAGCGCGGCGAGATCAGTTGCGTAGTGATCCATATCGTGACCGGTACCCGTCTGCGTCGAGCGGCCGTGCCCCCGCCGATCGTGCGCAATGACCCGATACCCCTTGTTCAAGAAGAACATCATCTGGGTATCCCAGTCGTCTGCGCTTAGCGGCCAGCCATGCGAAAAGACGATCGGCTGCCCGGCGCCCCAATCCTTGTAGAAAATCTCGATGCCGTCCTTCGTCTTGATAAAGCTCATGTCAGATTCTCCGTTGGGTGAACCGTGGGATTTCGCGCTGTCCGAAGACAATGTACCAGCGATGCTACCTATAGGACCAAGCAGCGCGCCGCCCAGTGCGGCAGCGCCCAACAGGATATTCCTTCGCGTGGCTGCCATGCGAGGATTGCGACACTGACCCCAATCCTTCGCCGTTTTTTTTGCCGAACCCGCCCGTCACGGAACATTTGACTGCGGAAATGCCGATATCCGTCGCACCAGCCGCTGCGATATCGTGAAACCGTCAAACTACATTATCCGCCGCAACAGATGGGCGAGCGCACCAAACTGGCGAGAGCTTCACCATCACTGACACCGGATGTCTCTACGGATCTGGCGGTTTTTGACTGGAGTGTTTCCGAGTACCGGCACACTTCCCAAGCCGTTACCTATTGCGAGAAAACAATTGTGCCGCGGGCGTCGCCAAAAACGCCGTCGGGCGGAGTCTGGTCGATCAGCGACGGCAGACATTCACAATTCGACAAGGAACGAAGCGTTGTCCTTCGTCGAAGAATAGGATGGGCGGCGGTGCGGTGGTCGGGTGGTGGAAACGTGGGAGATTGTCGGAGCGTGGAACCAGAAGTGGAGAGCGGGACGACCGGGCATTCCGGGATTGTGACAAGCGAGGCAGAACTGCGGCTGATCTACAAGCAGCCGACGCCGCTCGCAGTGGCGAAGGAGATCGGCCAACTCGACAGCCATTGCCGCGGCTTCATCGCGCTGTCGCCCTTCCTGTGCATCGGGACGATGAGCCCGGATGGCGCCGCCGATGTTTCGCCCCGCGGCGGTGCGCCGGGCTTCGTTCAGGTTCTCGATCCAAACCATCTCGCCCTGCCGGACAGGCCTGGCAACAACAGGCTCGACACGCTTCTGAACATCCTGCGGCAGCCGAACATCGGCATGCTTTTCTTCATTCCGGGATTCGAGGACATGCTGCGCGTCAACGGCGTTGCACGCGTCAGCACCGACACGGCGCTAATGAACCGGTTTATCGCGGAAGGAAAATTGCCGCTCATCGTGACGGTGGTCGAGGTGAGAGAGGCGCAGCTGCATTGCGCCAAGGCAATCAGGCGCGCCGGCCTCTGGGATCCGGCGACGCAGATCGACCGCCATACGTTTCCCAGTCTCGGGCAAATCCTGCACGATCAGCTCACGCTGGAGAGAGACGTCGCTGACCTCGACGAAAGCCTGCAGAAGAGCAGCCTCAATCTCTATTGAAGCCGAATCATACAGTGTGAACTTGGAGACAAAGCGCTGACGATTGTTTCATGTGAAACAACACCGTCAGACAATCGTTTCATCCACGAACGCCCGGCCCTCGCGGTCTTCGATTTCCACGATCCACAGATCAGGATCGAAGCGGACCTGCTTCTCGAAATACTTCGCCGCTGCCGCGTCGTCGCTCGTTTCGCCGAGCGGCTTCATCCACACGAGCTCGCCCTCGCCGCGGCGGGCCTGGTTGAGCACGGTGCAGGTGCCGTCGAGCCGCGCGAGTTTCAGGAACAATGCGCCCGCTTCTTCGGCCCCGCGGCGCACTACATAGGCGAACGCGCCGGCGACTTCCGCGCGGCGGATCAGGGCTTTGACGTAAATGCCGGCTTTGAGGCGCGGGATCACGCAGCGCCCTTAAGGGGCTCCCGCGTTTCCTGCAAGTGCCGTGCGCAGTCCGAGTCGCTGACCACCGCATGCGGCAGGCGCACGCGCACGACTGTGCCCTCGCCCAGCACCGAATCGATGACGGCCTCGCCGCCATGCATCGCGGAAAGCGCCTTGACGAGCGCAAGACCGAGTCCGGTGCCTTCGTGCACGCCGATATGCGAACCCACGCCCTGCTCGAAAGGCTGGCCGAGGCGGCGCAGATCGGCCTCCGCAATGCCGACGCCCGAATCGGCCACGCGGATCTCGATCGCGCCGCCGTCGCGCAATGTCACGATCGAAACTTCGCCGCCGCGCGGCGTGAACTTGACGCCATTGGCGAGCAGGTTGACGAGAATCTGCTTCACCGCTCGCCGGTCGCCGAAGATCATCCGGGCTTCCGGCGCCAGCGCCATCTTCAGCGCCACGCCCTTGCGTTCCGATTGCAGCCTGAGGAACCTCAACGCCTGCTGCACGGCGTCTTCCAGGTCGAAAATCTCCTCGCTCAGATCGAACTTGCCCGCCTCGATCTTCGACATGTCGAGAATGTCGTTGATGACGTCGAGCAGGTATTCGCCGCTTTCGCGGATATCGCGGGAATATTCGGTGTATTTCGAAGCGCCGAGCGGGCCGAACATCGCCGACTCCATGATCTCGGAAAAACCGATGATGGCGTTGAGCGGGGTGCGCAGTTCGTGGCTCATATTGGCGAGAAAGCGCGATTTCGCGCGGCTCGCCTGTTCGGCCATGTCGCGCGCGGCGATGAGCGCGCGCTCGTTCGCCTTGCGTTCGGAAATGTCGCGCGTCACCGCCACGATGTCGGCGATCTTGCCGTTCATGGCGCGCGCCGGGCGGCAGCGCATCTCCGTCCACACGACGCTGCCGTCCTGGCGCCGGAAGCGCACTTCCGCCGTCGCCGCGCGGCCGAAATAGCTTGCTTCGACGAAGGCCGACTGCATGATTTTCAGATCGTCGGGATGCACGAGCGAGGCGGGCGCAGCGCCCTCCAGCGCCTCCGGCGCGACGGAGAGCAGGCGCGTCGCCGCGGGGCTCGCGAAGCGGATGCGGCCGTCCGATCCGTGCCGCGTGATCAGGTCGGTCGCGTTATCGGCGAGGAACCGGTACATGGCCGCGCCTTCCGCCGCGGCGAGATCGGAGGCGCGGCGGCGGTCCTGCGCGGCGATGGCGATGACCGCGGATTGCACGATCGCGGCGAGCACCGAGCCCGCATAGATCTGCCACGCCGGCGCCACGAGCCGCGACGGCGGCAATCCGTGCACCGATTCGATCGCGGCGACCGCGCAGAGCGCCAGTCCAGCCGACACGGCGGCGCGCAGGACGGCATTGCGTCCGCCCGCGAGTGCCGCTTCCGCCGGCACCAGCGCGAACCACACGATGAGCGGCGAATGCATGCCGCCGGTGATTCCGGCCATGTAGCCGATCAGCCCAGCGAAGCAGGCGAGCGAGGCCGATTCGAGAATGTCGAGCGACATGCCGAGGATTGCGAGCAGCGCGAGCACGCAGGGCGCGAGGAATCCGGCGAGCGCGACGGTTTCCATCAGATCTGGCTTGCCGACGAGCGCGACAAAGGCAAGCCACAACATCGCGCCGAGCGCAGCTTTTGCGACCTGCACTATCGCAAAGCGCCGCCGCGCATGCACAAGATCGCGCGCGACCGTGCCCGCGTTTCCTCGCGCGCGACTCGGGACCGATTTTCCGTTCGGGACTTGCATTTCGCGCAACACCTTGGCCGCGCAAACTTAACGAAGGTTGAATAACCGCAGGTTTCGTTCGTTAATCCGCAAGTTTTTTGAAGCAGGAAGATTCATCGACTGTTAACGATACGGACAAGTTGCAATCACGTGCGCAGCGCGGCGCCCCCTCACCCACGCACGTAACGTGTTGTCCGTTGCCTCCTAAGCGCCTCTCCCACAAGGGGAGAGGGGATTCGGAGTGCTGAATTGGCACCGATTAATCAGCGCGCGGAGTCCCCGCTGCCCTTGCGGGAGAGGGCTCAAGCACGAAGTCTGTCAACCGCTCAAGCGTAGGTGAGGGGTTCCCGCGTACAGACCCGCGCATTGCAGGTTTTTTTCAAATCCATCCACAACCATTTTTCCGGCGATCCGGTTTGCTCCTGACGAATTTCCAGAGGGACGCGCGATCCAATCGGAATGTATCGGAACGGGTAACCGGATTTTGACCAACGAGGTCCCCGAAGGACGTCAAGGCGTTGCTTTGGATTTTACGGGTAAATGGAAAACGTCTCAAAACGGTCCGGCCGCGATCGGGCCCCAACGGAATGATGATTCGAGCGCTCTTTTGTGCCGTATTCTGGATCGGCTTCATCTCCCTGCTGATGCCGCGTGATCCCGAACTGCATTCGCCGAACATCGATTGCAAACAACAGGGGGCGCTGTACGCAATTTCGGACATATTCGGGGCGATGCAGGACTCAGCTCAGCGCAGCCTCGCGCAGGTCAAAGCGGATATCGAAGCAGAGCAAAGCGCGCGCGCCCTTCTTTCCTCCCCCAACATGGGGGANNCACCTCCCTCACGTTGGGGGAGGAAAAGAAAGGCGGGGATCGAGTTTTTTCTGAGCCCGTGAGAAGGACCACGCGCGTCTGGCGCGCAGTCGTTCTCACTGCCTCACTGTCTCATTGTGAAATTTCCTTCTTTCGCCTCCACATGGCTCCTCTGCTTGCGGCTCCTCGGTGCCCGCGATAGAGCACTCCTTCCCACGCATGCGGAGGTTCCCGATGAGCTGTGCCGCCATCATGACCAAATCGCCGCCGACCATCCGCGACAACGCGAGCGTGGCGGATGCTGCGGGCGCGCTTGTTGCGCAACGCCAGATGAATCTTCCGGTGGTCGATGGTGACGGCCACTATGCTGGCATGTTCGGCATCGGCGATCTCCTGAGCCTGCTCGTGCCGCGCGTGGCGCTCGCCGGCAATCTCATGGCCAATCTGCGCTTCATCGGCGACGATCCAGAGCAGCTGCGGCGCAAATTCCAGGAAGTGAAAAACCTGCGTGTGGCCGACGTGGCCGATCGCAATGCTGCAGCGCTCGATCCCGAGACGTCCGAGATCGAAGCCATCCGTCTCATCTGCCGCAACCCGTCCGCGCTGCCCGTGGTCGAGAAGGAGTCGCGCAAGGTGGTGGGAATGATTTCGTGCGGCGACGCGATCCGCGCCATCGTGGGATCCGCGAGCGGCCCCGAATGACATCGTCTTGCAGGAATGCGCGCCGCTCCTTCTGTCTCGCGGCGCTCGCGCTTGTCCTCGCCGGATGTTCGATCTTCGGCAGCGCCAGGGATCGCGCCACCCGCAACAGTCCGGATTACAGAGAAGGCTATGAGGATGGCTGCGCGGCCGCAACGGACCAGGGCGCCGATCTGCGCGATCGTCCCGTCGGGGACACGTCGCTGTACAAGAGCGACGAAACCTATCGCGCGGGATGGAGCAGCGGCTTTCAGATTTGCAGGCGCACCGACATGGAGCCCAGCGCTTCACCTGGCGACAATCCCATCCACGATCCCGTGCCCGGATCGCACTAAGCATCGCTTGTCGAACAAGCTTCACGCGCTGTTCATGGAACGGCCGACGCCATCCGGCACTCTTAATGCACCGTTAACGCTTCTCCCCACATGGTGATAGATGCGGGCGGATTGCCGTTGTGGCCGCGCGCCAACGGGCGTATCGTCCGTGTACGTCTGGAGGCGGCATCGGAGTATGTCGATGTTAGGTCACCTTGTGTGTGGACGCTACGGAAGGGCGGCAGAGCCCGCTCCTCTTGCGCGCCGCGGCTCGGGCTGGATGATGCGCGTAATTCACATGCTCATCGGGCACCGGCACTGATCGGCAGCCGAACCCGCTAGCGGGGGGCCTGCTGCAACACCAGAATTTTGAGATCGCCTTTCGGCGCGAAGCTTTCGCGCGTGCTCTCGAACGTCGCGGGACGCTTGCGCGCGAGTGCTGTGTCCCAGCAGAGCGAGAGGACATTTCCGGGCTCGAGCTTGTCGAGCACGAGACGGAAATGCCCGATCGGACCCTTCCAGTTGTTCCCGGTCGATAACACGTAGTCGGTGGTCAGTGCGGTGATATAGCCGCCGTTCTGCGGATCGACGCGGGTTTTGTCCGCGATCATGCGTGCAAGGGAGCGCTGGGCGGAAGGATCGATGCAGAAATTCGTGAGGAAGTAACGGCCGTCTTCGTTGTCCGGCTTGAGTTCACTCGCGCCGAACAGCGCCTTGCCCGTGACGGGATGATAGCGCTCGTCGAGCACGATGGCGCGCCCGGCCGGGAATTTCTGCTGCCAGAAGAAGCGCGTGCGCACCGTCCAGTGCGGATGCAAACCCTCGCCACTCTCGGCGTCCACGAGATCGGCAGCTTGCAGAAGCTTGCGCTTCGCGGGCGAAAGCGCGTCGAGCGTTTTCACGAAGGCCGGATCGACGATGTTGAGCGGCACGCCCGCGCCGCGCAGGACGGCGGTCACGTCGCGGCCCTTGTAGAAAGCCCGCTGTTCGGTCTCGAACGGCACGTTCCTGCCGTTCTCGACGATTTCGAATCCGACGAAATTGACCGGATCCTTCGTCGTGGCGCCGAGCGGCTCCTCGGAAAACCTGCTCGTATCGATATCCGGCAGCACAAACGCGACAATAGTGTCGATGTCGGTTTTGCCGTCATTGACAAAGGTAAACTTCGCCGACACATCGCGCGGGCCGATCCTCAGCTCCTCCGCCGCCATGCGCACATCCGCCGACCGCGCAAGCACCAGCCCGCCCGCCCCCAGCGCCGCCGAACTGTCGTCGGCGAGAGCTTGTGCAGATGCAAACAGCACTGCACCCACGATGAGAGCGCTCAGATTCTTCTGCATGAATTGCCCAGTCGAGGTGGAATAACACAATTCATAAGGTTCACGAATATGTCCGCTCGTTCCACCACGGAAAGAACTGCGGCATTTCCGTCGAGACCTTGTCCGGAAATTTCGCAGCGCGCTTCTCCAGGAACGCTGTCACGCCCTCGCGCACATCGGCGGACTTGCCGCGGGCGTAGATGCCGCGGCTGTCGATCTTGTGTGCTTCCATCGGGTGATCGAGCGCGGAGAGGCGCCACATCATCTGGCGAATGAGCGCGACGCAGACGGGCGCGGTGTTGTCGCGGATTTCGGCAGCGAGTGCATGGGCGCGCGGCAGAAGCTCTTCGGGCTTCACCACTTCCTTCACGAGCCTGCCGCGCAGCGCTTCCTGCGCATCGAAGACGCGGCCGGAATAGCACCAGTCGAGTGCCTGCTGCATGCCCACGAGCCGCGGGAGGAACCATCTCGAACAGGCTTCCGGCACGATGCCGCGGCGCGCGAAAACGAAGCCGAAGCGGGCGTCGTCGCTTGCGATGCGGATGTCCATCGCCAGCAGCATNNCGGCCCGTTCACCGCTGCGATGACGGGCTTCAGGCATTCGTAGATGGCCAACGTAAGGCGTCCACCGCCGTCGCGGAAGCGCTCGTCGCTGAGATCGATTTCGGCATCGCTTCCCGGCTCGCTCCGGTTGCGATTGAAAGTCTCGGCGCCTGCGGACAGGTCGGCCCCCGCGCAGAAAGCGCGACCGGCACCCGTGACCACGATCGCGCGCACTTCGTCGTCCGCATTCGCGCGTTCAAACACATCGATCATCTCGCTCATCATGACGCGCGTGAACGCATTCAGCTTCTCAGGCCGATTGAGCGTCAGCGTAAGGATGTTGTCCTTCAGCGTTGTCGATATCTGTTCGTAGTTCATGACCCTTGTTCCCGTCGAGAAAAACATTCTAACGCAGAGGACGCAGAGGTT
>PKWC01000107.1 GCA_003131925.1 Alphaproteobacteria bacterium
GCGCGTTATCGTTGGCGATCTTGCCGTCTTCCGGCTTTGGGTCGCGGGGCCGGCTCACGACCGGCGCTCCCGCAATCCACAGGAAAAAAGACTCGCAGATGGCGCGGACTTTGACGGAAGGGGCAGCATGGCGCGTCAATCGTCCTCTTCGTCGTCGCAACCCAACCCGTGCTCTTCGAAGATTTGTTCAACGCGGTCTTCGATCTTCGCGAGGGACTCGGTGCCCGCGATCGATTCCAGATCGCTCTTGACGGCGCTTTCGATGCGCCAGCTATCGGAGAAGGAGAGGCCGTCAACGCCACGCAGTTCGCGCTGCGCATAGCCGCTCCCGCGTTTTCGAGATTTGCTCTGGGGATGATCTCCACCAGGAGAGTTTTTGCTCAAGAGCCAACGAGCAACGTTTCCGATTTTCTACACAGCTAGAGCTGGATCATTCGAGGCCACCTTTCCGCGTTGCCGCCAGGGAGCAAACTGCCGCGAAAGCACTTGGCGACTAGAAATCTTCGACGGATAGAGCCTCGGACGCATGAAGATGAAGGAGAGGATGCCGCGCCCACTTCGCGGGAAGTTGAAACAGATCACCGGCTGTTGCGACGTTCCACGGAAGGAGTTCATCCCAATACGACAACATGAGGAATAGGTTGACTGAAATGAAAAGCCCCACGATCAAAACCGGCGCAAGCCGCCATGTTCGCTCGCCTATCCATTGGAATCCATAGGCCAGCGGAATGGAGATCAGGGGCATCATGTCGACAAATGGTCGCGACCCAAACGGAGCGCCAAACCACCAAATCCACCAACACGAACAGATGTAAACTTCCAGCAGCAGTACAATCAGGATCGCGACTGCCAGCACCTTGTCAGCTTTAAGAAACCGCCAAAACCCGAGGACCGCTATCAGAAGCACGGGTGCCCAAACAAATACTCCCTTTTTCAGGCTGAAGAGAAAATTCAGTACTTGCGGCTTGAGCCAGTTAAACTGCTCGCCCTGATATGAGTTCACGAAAAAATGACCGGTAATGGCGTGCCAGTAGGACAGCTGGGGACTGAATATCACCAGAAAGGCGAGCAGGCCGGCTGCAAATTCCAGCACAAACGAGCGAATTCCGGTTCTGCAGCACCGTTGCATGCAGAGAGCGAGCGGAATTAACGAGACAATGACATTGGGAACGCGCGTCAACGCAATCAGGCCGAGAATTCCCCCCAATATGAGACAGAGGGTCACAGTCGACGACCCGGCATCGAGAGTCCTGTAGCGGAGGGCGACCGTGATAAGCGCCGAAACGAGGAAGAACGAGTAAACATGGGAAAATGCTCCCAGATACGTGGCGAAGTGAAATACATTCGTGCCGAACACAATGCCGGCCGCGGAAATAAGCGAAATCCGCGTCGGAAATTGCGTCATAAGCAGGCGAACAAGCAGGTACGCTCCGGCAGCAAAAAACGTTAGTGCAGAAAGGACATTGGCGATTTGATAGGGAGCGGAATAGGGCCGCAAACGAAGCATGCGGGCGACGGTGTGGGCCGCCAAGAAGAACGGTGTCTGTAACAGCGCTGTGCCCGAGGTGTACTTGTCGAGCATTCCGCTAGTTGGCTCATAGCGAGCGATTCCGGTCCAATTGTATGGCAAGGTACGGTGCCCCACCACTGTCCAGCGATAGGCCAAGGGGGTTCTCATCGAGAGGTCGTGGTCGATGAAGACCGCGGGAAGATAGGCATAGTAGCCAAATCCATCCGAACGTATCGGCGGCCTGTATACAATACAGCAATCCGAATAAACGTATATGCAGGCTACAGTTGAAACGAGCAAGACAAATGTAGCAAACAAAAATGGCACTTGGGCCAGATTCGATTGAACAAGGTGCTTGGTCTTATAAATCGTTTTACTAATCACGCTCAGTTTCCAGATACATGTGTGCGGCCCTGTTCTGCGGAACCATAAACAGCGACCGTTCGTCTACCCGCCGCTTAGAACTGCCCTTCCACTAGTGTCCTTAGTACGTCACATCTTCGGGCGAGTCGATCTAGGATTAAGGGAACCATCGAGATAGCACTCAACTCCAGTTGCCTTGGTTGACACCCCGGTCGGAGGAGCTAGCTCAAGCTGCGCGAACGGCTTCGGCCGCCGTAGCTGTTCGGGTCAGCACCAGAACCCAGTTCTCACTTCTATCCTCTCCGGTGCGCCAGTCCTCATGAGCAGTAGTAACGCGAGTCTGATCCCGTTTTTCCGGATACAATTCCACTCAGCCGCCAAGGTCTAAAGATGGGCAAGCTAGAGAGCCCTATCTCGAGGTTGTTGTCGAAAGCTAATTGCCGCGATCCGGTCGGTCGGTCTGAGGCACCGAAAATTCCGTTGGGCGGCCCACCGGATCGTAATGCACGATTTCCCGGTTTATCTCATCGTTTCTCGTCTGGACGCGCATATTCTCGATTTCATATGTTTCAAGCTTGTTGCTGAACGTCTGGAACGCTGCATCGTCCGCAGGGCTGCGCCGATCGCAGCGCGCTGGTGGCAGTTTTTGTGTTTCCTGGCACCACATGTCGAAATTCAAAGATTGCAGCTTCAAAGGTTCCGACTCCCGCTGTGCCGATGCGCTCCCAATTCCGGAAAATATGGCCAACAAGGTCAGTATTGCTCGTGGCGTACTATTCATCTGGATACTCGCTTTCCGCCCGTCTCAAGAACGTCCCGTTGCCATGGACGTCCGCCAACCCTGACTAGGCCTAGAAGGAGAACCCGGCGCGTGTGTGCGCCGGGTCCTAACGCGGACAATGAAATTCACTCACACGACGGTTCAGCTATGCCAGCCCTCGTCGCTGTCGCGGTCGTGCTTCCAGTCATAGTACTTGTTGCCTGGCGCTTTTCTGTAGTTCTGCATCTCTTCATCGTTCCGCCATTGGTGCCATCGATGGCCGCTATCCCAGTAGCCGTCCTGGTAGCCAAAGGCGACGTTGCCGACGCCGACGCCGACGCCAACGCCCACACCGACGTCGCCGACATGGACACCGACTCCTACGCCGTCGGCGCTTGCCGGGCCCGCTATCGCGAAGGCTGCGCCGGCCAGTGCAAGGGCGACGAATGCGCCATTCAGAGTTTTGGACATGTTCCATTCCTTCCACGTAGCTGGCGGCCGCAGGATTGCGGGTTCTTGTCAGCCTGTTGGTTGAAGCGCGCCTTGGTGGATAGAAAGGGCAGAAAGACTGCCGATCTCGCTATGCTTGTTGCGCCATTGAATGAAACGCTCCAATGGATGCCTTCGATCCATTAATTCGTAGAGCGTCCCCGGCTGCGGCACAGAGCGCCCCCCTTCTGACGCCACTTAGCCTTGCAGCGATGGCACTCCCGGCGCCCGACACGTCCTCACATGAACAGCCATCAACCCTCCCGCAGCAGGCGACCAGCGGCGTCGTATCGCTGTCCGCTCGTCAGCTTGCCGGCGTCACGGCCGCGGCGATTGCTTCCGCTCTCGCGAACAGTGCCGGATCGACAGCGATGCCGGAAGACGCGGCGTTCTCATCCAACTGTTCGGGCTTGCTCGCGCCGACAATGGCGGAGGCGACGTTGGGCTCGCGCAGAACCCAGGCAAGTGCGAATTGCGACAGCGTGCAGCCGGCGTCCCGAGCAACAGGTTTGAGCTTCTGCACGGCTTCAAGAACAGGCCGCTCGGTCAATCGCTGGATGAAATGCCCCATCGTTTCGCTGCTCGCACGGGAATCGGCCGGGGGCGGCGAATCAGGAAGATATTTGCCGGTCAGAACGCCCTGCGCGAGCGGCGACCAGACGATCTGGGACACGTGCTTCTCGCGGCAAAGCGGAATGACCTTCTTTTCCGGCTGGCGCCACAGCAGCGAATATTGCGGCTGGCTTGACACAAAGCGTTCGACGCCAGGGAGCCCGAAGGCGGCGGCGATCTGGCCGGGGGACCATTCGCTGAAGCCAACATAACGCGCCTTGCCCTGGCGAACGACGTCGCTCAGCGCCTGCATCGTCTCCTCCAACGGCGTTCCGGAGTCATAGCGGTGGCATTGATAGAGGTCGATATAGTCGACACGCAGCCGCTGGAGCGAGGCGTCGATCTGCTTCAGGATCTGTGGGCGCGACAGGCCTCGATCCTCGTCGCTCATCGGGAAAAAAACCTTCGTCGCCAGAATGTAGCTGTCGCGTGGCCGCTTCGCGAGCACTTCGCCGAGAAAGCTTTCCGCGGCACCGCGCCCATAGACGTTGGCGGTGTCAAAAAAATTGATGCCAAGCTCGAATGCGCGATCGACGCAGCGGACTGCGAGATCCTTCTCGACACCGACGCCATAGGTCAGCCAGGAGCCAAGAGAGATTTCGGAAACAGTCAAGTCGCTGCTGCCAAGCTTTCGGTATTTCATCGTGCCCTGGAGTGCCGTGACAGATACGCCGACGTGCCATTCATCTTTGGCGGTTGTTCGCCGGTGGCCAGTATCACATCCTTCGCCGTATTGGGGCGAGAGCAGATATGGCCTTGGTGGAGCATACGAATTCGCTGCACCGGCTTACGGCCACGCCTCGTTCGCGGCGCGCGCGGGCTGATTGACCGGCTCGGCGTTGAAACCGGATTGCGTAATCACCACCCGGTAGACCGCGGCGTCCGCCAGCGGCATATAATTGGCGGAGCCGAAATGGCGGTCGACCGCGAACGATCGGGCGGCGAGCCAGGCGAGCCATGAAGGCGGCAGATATTGGTCGATCCGTGGCGCCACATCGGCGATATCACAGGCGGTGATCGGTCTGCCGTTGCCGCGCGCGGCGGAGAAGTACATGTTCGACAGGTGCTCCAGCGTGTAGGTCGCGTCGAGCCCGAGCAGATTGGCCCAGGGCTTCCATTTCTGCACGCGGCCGCTCAACACCCATTCGTCGCCCTGCAGCTCGCAGGTCTGGATGCGGTTGGTGCCGTCGAGCCGGCGAATCGTCACCAGAAAGCGAGCCGAAGCGGGATCGAGACTGCGCACGCTCACCTGCGCGACGGGGCCCTCATGGGTGAGCCGCGCATAGGTCTGGGCGTTGAGACCGAGCAGCCCCGCCACGAAGCCGATGACTGCCAGCGGCGCGCCAAAAACCAGATGCCCACTCGCCCGCACCGCGCGGCCGCGCAGCAGATGTCCGATCCCGGAACTCAGCAGCGCGAGCCCCGAGATCGCAACCAGCAGCGGCGCCGTCCACAAAATCCAGTTCAACAGCTTGCTCCCTTGCCGGCGCGGACGGCGTTTGGCCGCAGAGCGCCTTAGGACAACGAACGAGTTCCTGTTGGAGTGCCAGCCTTCCGGTGCGTATGCGCGTGCCGCCGGGCATCCCAAGGCTATCGCATGTGCCCATTGATGGTGCGCGGGGCGGTGGAGAAGAAAGACGCCGCCTTTAGCGGCAACCCCGGCGCGTCTCCCAAAGATCGTCATGGCCGGGCCGTTGCCCCGGCCATCCATGAACACCGCCCCTTGTCAGGGCAAACTTGAGCGCGCCGTCCTTCCGATCGCTCAGCATGTGAATGGCGACGAAGGCGTTGCAGAAAATTGTGGACGACATGGTGTTCTTGGGTGGCCGGGACAACGGCCCGGCCATGACGAAATTTTTTGTGAGTTGCGCGTCAATAGGGACAGGGTACTTATTGCAGGTCCCGAACTCCCCGGCCCCGAGACCAATTTTGCAACTCAGTTGTCCGGCATTAACTCGGTGACATGTTGCAAACATTTAACAATCTCGTCGGACCACATCCTACAAATTCCACACACGCATTCATCTGGCATTCAGAACAGAATTCCAAAACTGGCGGGAACACCTCATACCTCGTGTGGTCCCATGAACTTCATGAACAAAAAACGGAACGACCGGTTTCGTCGCGATGCGTACGCCGCCGCGCTTGCCCTTGCCGGGGTGGCAAGCGTGCCGATGTTGGCGATCCTGGCGATTTCAACGTTGGCCCTTTTCATCGCAAGAACTGTCTGGCGGTTCCTCGGCTGACGATTTTTCCAATGAGAGGGGATCGTCATGTACGTAGGCGTCAGACTCGCGGTAACATTTCTGGCCCTGTTCGAACCGATGGCCTGCGGCTTGTGGACACCGGAGTTTGCTGCTCCCAAAGCCGCATTCGCGGACACCGCCTGCAGCGCAGTCGCAACGAATCGGGCGTCCGACGCGGGAACGGCGGGTGAAGACGACAAAACCCAACACGAAGTGTTCGAGCGCACCTATTCCGGTTGCCGCGCGTGGCAGCTCGCGCACGGGGCCTGAAGACGTTCGGGGCGTCCGTGTCTCGAACCGCCAGCACGCCGTCACGCCGCGCGGTATAGGTCGCTTTACCGGTCGCGGCGGGGGAGGGCGGCTTCGCGGAAGGAGATGAGCCGTTTTCCGGTCTCATCCCATAGGACCAGGTTTACGGAGCGAAGGCTCTGTCCGAGCGTCACCCGCCCAAGGGTTTCGAGCTGGGGATGATCGCGCAGGGCGCGATGCAAGCGGTAATACGGAATTCGGCTGCACAGGTGATGCACATGATGCACGCCGATATTCGCCGTGAACCACCTGAGCACGGCCGGGAGAACATAATGCGAACTTCCGGACAAAGCTGCGTCGGATACCGACCAGTCGCCGCTGCGCGCCCATGCGACGTTCTCGAACTGATGCTGCACGTAGAACAGCCAGACGCCGATCGACCCAGCGAGAAGCATGACGGGCAAATGCACCGCCGCGAATGGCCCGAACCCGATCAGCCAGATCACGAGTCCGGCCAGCACTGCGATCCCGGCATTGGTGGCCGCCGTGCTTGCCCATGGGCGCCAGCTCCAGCGCATCCGCTCGAACGGGAGCCGTTGCCGCAGGAAAAACAGCCACGCCGGTCCGATGCCGAACATGACAAGCGGATGGCGATAGGCGCGATAGGCGATCCGCCCAAGCGTGGATCGCGACAGGTATTCATCCACGGTGAGAGTTAGGATGTCGCCGGTTCCCCGCCGGTCGAGATTGCCGGACGTGGCATGATGAAGGGTGTGACTGCGTTTCCAGTCGTCGTACGGCGTGAGCGTGAAAATTCCGAGCGCCCGCCCGATCCAGTCGTTCGTAGCGCGCCGCCGAAAAAATGCGCCGTGACCGCAATCATGCTGAATCATGAACAGCCGTACGAGGAATCCTGCCGTCGGTATCGCGAGCAGCAGCGTCAGCCAATAGCCGATCGGCAGAGAGAGCCACATCAGACCCCAACCCAGCAGCAGGGCGCCGGCGGTCACGCCGAGTTCGAACAAGGCCCGCGACAGGTCGGGTTCGCGGTATCGCAGGAAGCTCTGAACGAGTGCGCGCACATCCGGCGCCGCTCCTGCCACAGTGTGATTTGATGCGATGCTCAAGCGCTCTTCCCCGTTGAAAGTTCGTGGCTGGCCGCGAAGTGTCGCCCACAGCCACGGCGAAATCTGTACAAAACGGCTCACGGGAATGAGGTGGCGATCCCGAATTTGGCCATCACATGAATGCCGGCCGCCACGCAATTCAAATCCCACGACGCAATCACGAACGCAACCGTGCAGTGCGGTTCTACACGGGCTAAATTAAAAAAAAATGATTGTCATGGGCCGTCACCCCGGTCCGCGCGAGAGCGCGGCCGGAGTGTAGACTCCAAGCGGGCCACCCAGTTGGAAGCGACATGCGCAGAATTCCGGGTGGTCCGGTCTCATCCCCCGGTTAAACCGGGGGACCCTTCGCCGGGCCATGACATTTTTTTGATTCAATCCGTTCGGAAACCGCTCCAGCGAAAAGGGCAGATTGACCAAACGCATCAATCAACATCGGCAAGACGGTTGCGCCGGCGCAGGATCGCCTGGACGCGCGCGATGGGAGAGCTGGCGTGCGTTCGGCTTCGCCTTCCATCATCAATGCGTCATGCAATCATCACGCAGGTGTCGCAAAATTTAGCATCTGCTGCAACAGAGCGAGGCCCCTAATACGGGCGGGCGAGTGACTCTGCCCGCCTAACCACATTCTTCAAGGGGAACCACTATGACATTGAAGCACACTGCGCTGGCGGTGCTCGCCGGCGCTGCGATTGCTGCTGTCGTGCCGGCTGCTGCCGGTCCGAAGCATCCGTTCGCCATGCCGCGGCTGGACCATGTCTGGGTCATCATGATGGAAAACCACGGCTACGTGCAGATTATCAACAACCCCTACGCGCCGTTCGCCAATCAGGAGGCGCAAACGGCGAATTTGGCGGCGAATTACTTCGCCGTGGCGCATCCCAGCTTGACCAACTATCTGGAAGTGGTCGGCGGCTCCAATTTCGGCATCACCGACGACAACCCGCCGGATTGGCACAACGCGTCCTGCCAGCCGAATATCGTCAGCGGCGTCAACAATAACGAGAAAGACCCGAATCCAATCTGTCCGATTGCCGGCACCGGCACCGATCAGCCGACCCCGGCACTGGACTGCAGCAACGAGGTGAACGGCTGTCCTCCGGGCCCGGTGATCAACATCGACGGCATCGAAAGCTACAATGCAGCCGCCACCGTCGGCGCAATGATCGGCGACCAGCTCGTCGCGGCAGGCAAGAGCTGGAAGTCCTATCAGGAAAGCCTGCCGCCGGGCGGCGCGGATGGTGTCAATTATGGTGACGGCCAGTTCTCGAATCTCACCCAGTTCACAGCGGCCGAGCAGGCGCTGGGCGAGGCGAACAGCGCGGAAGTGAACCTCTATGCTGTCAAGCACAGCCCCTTCAACTATTTTGCCAGCGTGCAGAGCGGCACCAATCCCGCCAACAGCCTTGCCAACACGGTCGGCTTCGACGGCCCCATCGGCCTCTATCACGATCTGGCCGTCAACCAGGCGCCGGCTTTCTCGTTCATCGCGCCGAACCAGTGCGACGACCAGCACGGGCAGGGCAATGCCGGCCCGTTCTGCGCCTTCGATCCGAACGACAATGGCACGCAGACTGGCCTCAATTACGGCCTGATCCAGCAGGGCGATCAGTCGCTGCAGAAGATTGTCACGACGATCAAGGCCTCGCCGGTCTGGAAGAAGGGCCGCAATGCGATCATCATCTTATGGGACGAGGACGATTACAGCGTCGCCCCCACAACCAACCAGGTGGCGCTGATCGTTGACACCAATTTCACCAGGAAGCGTGTCACCAGCAACAATTTCTACAATCACTTCAACCTGACGGACACGCTTGAAGCCGCGTTCGGGCTGCCCTGCCTGAACCATGCGTGCGATCCGCAATCCTACTCGATGGCGGATCTTTTCCAGCGCTAGTCGTTCCGGCGCGCATCGAGGTCAACCAGGGGGTATCCACACCCCCCGGTTGACCGACTTTGCCATGAATGCTCCGGGAGAAGCTCACATGGCAGGTTCGAAGCGCAGCCTTAATGCGAATCTGATCCTGCTTTCGCTCGGCCCCTCTGCCTGCATTCGAAGTCCACCCCAAAACGCCCGCAGCATGGACGTTTGCGCTTACTTAAGGATCAGCTGCCGGAACATCGTGCTGCCGCGCATCGTGCGAATCGTTTCGCGGTCCACGTTTGCCTTGCTCGCGCCTTCAATCGAACCGAAGAATTTTTTTGTCATCGAGTCACGCTGGTCGAGCGGCATGTCGAGCGCCCCCATGTTCTTCCATTCCACGGCGAGCACGAGGTTGGGTTCGTTGTCTCGCGCATCCACGGTCGTGAACACCTTGTAGTCGATGACATAGCCAGCCGCTTTCAGCGCTTCCTGTTCCGCGCGCCACGTGTGAGAGACGAACTTCATGTAATCGTCAAAATGACCGGGTTTCGTCTGGACCGACGCAATGTTCCAAACCGGACCGTTGTCGTACGGGCGTTCCTGTGCGGAGGCCGCAGCTGCGAAGTCCGCAACAGCACCTAACGCAATGAACGCAATGATGATGCTTTTCATGATCGAATGCCCCTTTCGGCGAGTTGAGCCTCATATTGACCGCAAACCGTCGGCAGCGCCATACCGCCTCGTTCGGGACCGCGGACGGCCGCGTCAGTTCCATTTGAAGGTTGCAAATGACGATTGCAAAGCACTTGCTGCTGGCTATGGTGAGCGCGCGCCCGAAACGGACGCACCGCACGACCCGCTTTACGCAACTGTTAACTTCCTGTCGTGCTAACCTGCCGCGGACATTGCGGCGACGAACATGAAGCAGGGAAGATTCTTCTTAGGCTTGCCGGTCGTGTGCGTGCGCAACGCGCTGATGTTTGCGGCTGCAGCGATCGCCTTCACATTTTCAACGGCGCAGGACGCGGCATCGGCTGCTGCTCCTGCTTCAACGTCTGTGGCCGCGCTCGATCCGTTTCTGGTCGGCGCGGGGCATCTCGGCAATATCGGTCTTGCGGCTTTTCTTGCGGGAGATCCGAACCTCGCCGCCTATGCCGCCAACGCACTTTCCGCCGACGGCGCCTCCGCCGCCATTGTGCTCTTCGAGACCACGTCCGATTCCTCCGTCACATTCCAGATCAACAGCGCCGCGACGCTTCTTCCGTACACGGATACTTTCCTGACGACCACGCCCGCCACCGGACAATCCAGCCAGACGGTCTCCAGCCTGATCCAGGTCGGTTCGGAATATTACGCGCCCGTCCTCGTCCAGGGGCCGCTTGCGGGCTATTCGCAGGACAACACGATCAGCGTCACCGCCACGCAGGACGGAGCGCAGGCGAGCGGGAACCTCGCCCTGACCATCCCGCCTCTCGTGCTGGTGCATGGCCTGTGGGGCGACCGCAAGAGCCTATCGCAGGCCGAAACCTGGCTGCGCAGCCATGCGCCCTGGAAAAGCGCCGCCGCGCTCGTGGAGCCGATCTGCTATTCGAAATATCTGCGCTTCGACGCGAAGAAGGATCCGCTGAGCAACGGCACCGACCCCTGCGAAGTGACGTCGAAAGCCGCGCTGCAGACCGAAATCGATTCGCTCATGGCCGAGCTAGACAGCGAGCAGATCGTCGGCGCGCGCGTGGATCTGGTGGTGCACAGCATGGGCGGCCTCGTCGCCCGCAACTACGCCTCGCAGCCGAAATACGACTCGGTCCGCAACAGGATGCAGGGCCAGTTCCACGCGATCGTCACGCTGAACACGCCGGAGACGGGTTCGCTGCTTGCGCCGTTCCTGATCGCCAAGCGCGATGCGAAACGCAAGGCGCCGCTGTGGACACCGCAGGGATTCATCTGGGACGCGGTCTGTGGCAACGCGACGGTCGCCAGGTGCTTCGACGCGAACGGCTATCCGATCTACGCGCCTTCCCTTCCCGTCAACAGCGGCGCCGTTTATTCGCTCGATCCCGATGGACCAAGCCTCAACAATCCGAACCTGTCGGGCCCGAATATCGGCAACGCGACGTGGCGCGCGATCAGCTCGACGAAGCCCGGCAACAGCGCGCTCGCCCTGGGGCTCGATACGCTGATCGCGGCACTCTACAGCAATCCGGATGGTAAGAAGGTACCGACCGTGGATTCGATTCTGCAGGATGAGCCGAACGATGCCATCGTGACCGTCGACAGTCAGACCAAAGGCGCCGAGGGAAATCAGCTTTATACATTCGCGAGGCTGTCGCACACCTCGCTCGTCAGCAGTATTCTGACCTGGCTGACGGGTGACAACATCAACGACAACAGTGTGACGGACGATCCGTCGAACAGCGTGGACAAGCTCGCGGCATGCTGGATCGAGACAACCGGTTCAGATACCTGCCTGACGCCACGGGCCGCGATTGCCGCGAACACGCAAGCTCCACCAACAAGCCCGCGCATGCTCAAGCCGGTGGACCGCCTGCTGGTGCGGGGCCCGACGCGCGTCACGCTCGGCATGCCCTTCGAAACAACGATCCGCGTGCCCCCGTCTGGTTTGCGCCCGCAGCTCGCGGTGTATCAGCTGGGCGAAACAGGGCGCGTGAAGCCGGAAGAAGTGACGGCGACGGGTGCAAACGGGAATTTGCATGTCCACATCACACCGAAACTCCTGGGACCGGTGAGTTTCGGCGTCCGGGCGGTTTTCGCCGATGGCGGCGTGTCCGTGCGGACATTGCATGCCTTCGTTGCGCCGCCGGCCGCACCGCCGCTGTCCTTCCGCGCCAGCGATCTGCCGGTTCTGGTGCTGACGGGCGATTCGGACACCGCGACCGCCATGCCGCACCCGACCGCGCTCTACCCGGCGCCCATCGGCTGGCTCGACCTCAATGCCCGCTTCGTGACCTGGACGCTCGTGCCGCAGCCCGGCGCGCCCACGATCCGCGTCGATCCGAACGGTCTCATTCACGCGCTCGCGCCGGGAGACGCAAGCGTGGAAGCGCATTTTGGCTCCGTCACTGCCGGTTTGCGCGTGATCGTGCGTCAGACCCAGCAATAAGTCAGGGGCAGGTTCTCGGGCCGCCGCTTTGTCAACTCGCCGGCCGATGACTGCCAAAAATACCACGCACGAGGATGAATTTGTGAGTTTCTGGAACGGCTCGCACCGTTCTTCGTTGGCGCTTCGGTGCGTTCGGGGGGCCGCCGGGGATAAGTGCGCCTATGGGTCAGTCGATCGAGCCGCTGTCGCCGGAACAGCGAATTGCCCACTACCGCGAAATGGCGATGGAAGTCACAAGGCTGTCGGGCGAGACCCGCTCAGTCGGAATGAAGGCGCAGTTCCTGCAGCTGGCTCAGTCGTGGCTTGCGCTGGCTGACGAAGTCGAGCGCAACATCCCAGAAGGCGATGTAACCGTGGAACGGACCGCGATCCCCATGGACGCGATTCTTCCCGTTTAGTGAATCGACTCCCGCCGACCGAGCAATCGCAACACTTCGTGCCCAAAGGCTGTCATGGCCCGCCACCCCGGTNNCGGAGTGTAAACTCCGAGCGGGCCACCCAGCCAGAAGCGGCGTGCGTTTGCTTCTGGGTCGCCCGGTCTCCGCTGGCGCGTCACCGGGCCATGACAATGTAATTTGACTCACCCCACTCGGAAAGTACCCTGCCGCTGGAACAGATCCGGCGTCGGCCACGCGGAAGCAACGCAGGCGTGGTTCAGGCAGGGCAGCCCGAACGCCTGCTCCAGCGTGTTGAACAGATTGAAGTGGGTGTAGAAATTCTTGCCGATCACGCGATGATTGCGCCGTGATGATTGCGCGAAGGAACAGCGAATGGCCGACAACAAGACCCAGGCAACCAAGGCGAGTGTGGCTTCGTTTGTCGAAGCACTCGCGGATCAATCGCGGCGCACGGACGCCAAAGCGCTCATCAGGCTGATGAAAAACGCTACCGGTGAAGAGCCGAAAATGTGGGGACCTGCGATCATCGGGTTCGGTACCCACCACTATGTTTACGACAGCGGGCGCGAAGGCGACATGCCGCTCGCGGCGTTCTCGCCGCGCAAAGCCGTGACCGTTCTCTACATTCAGACGGGTTTTCCGGAGCGCGACGCGCTGCTCGCCAAGCTCGGCAAGTACAGCACCGGCAAAGGATGCCTCTACGTCAAGAAGCTCGCCGACGTGGATCAGGGGATTCTGGAAAAGCTCGTCGCCAAATCCGTCGCCGCCAGGCGCCGGCCCGCTGCCAATCAGGCGTCGAAACGAGGCGTGGCGGGATAGGCATCGAGCACCTGGCCGAGCGCCGATTTGAGCGGGCCGAGCCAGGGTTCGTAATTGCGCCAGCGCTCCAGAGCGTCGTCATAGATCGGCGAGCGTACCTGCTCGGAGCTGGCCGAGTTCACCGCGCTCGCCAAAGCGGCCGGCGCGACGGTGGTCGGCGAGGTCGTGCAGNNGAGCTGGCCGAGTTCACCGCGCGCGCGTTGCGATGGAATTCGAGACAGTCTTGCTCGAACGGCAACTCCAGATAAGCGAGCAGGGCGCGGATCTCGGTTTCGGGCTCTGCTACCAGCCTCTCATAGAAGATGCGGTGCACGCGCCCGGGCAGCACGCGGTCGAAATGCGCCATCAGCTCCACGTAATCCGCATAGTAGCGGCCG
>PKWC01000009.1 GCA_003131925.1 Alphaproteobacteria bacterium
CGCACCGATTTCCAGAACGGCGACCCGCGCGCGCAATACGATTCCATCTTCAACAAGCTGATGAAGCTGTCAGACGAGACGCTCGTCTATCCGGCGCACGACTACAAAGGTGACACGGTCTCGACTATCGGGGAGGAGAGGCAGTTCAACCCGCGGCTCAAGGTCGGATCGGTCGACGAATATGTCGCCCTCATGAATAATCTGAAGCTCCCCGATCCGAAGATGATGGATGTGGCGGTGCCCGCCAACATGCATGTCGGTCTCCACCAGGACGAGATCGCGCGCAAAGGCTGGGCGGTCTCGGCGGCCGAGGCGGGGACATTGCGCGGCCGCCCCGACGTCGCGATCGTCGACCTGCGCGAGAAGAGCGAATGCGAAAGACACGGAACCATTCCCGGCTCGCTGCACGCTCCCTATCTGGACTTGCAGGAGAACATCAGTGAGGGCGGCATGCTACACGAATTGGCGGTGGCGACCGGCAAGCGGATTGTGTTCTACTGCGCCTTCGGCGAGCGCTCGGCGATGGCGGTACAAGCCGCGCAGGACGCCGGCCTCAAGACCGCCTGTCACATTCAGGGCGGCATCGATGCCTGGAAGAAGGCTAATGGGCCGCTGGCGCGGTAGTACTCGGTTTTATTCACCGGGTTGATGGCCTTTCCTCATGCGCGATGACAAGAGGGTGGCCGGCCGCCTGCCACCCCTCGGCTCCATCCGGATACCAGATGACTTTACGGTAGCCGAAGCTCATTGCTCGCTTGGCCGCGTTCCAGCTCGCCCAGCACATCGGGTGACAGTAAAATACGATCGGGCGACCGAGATCGCTGCCCGTCAGCGTCTTCAGCCGTTCACGGAAGAACGCCTCCATGTCTCGTTGGATGTTTCCTTCTCCAATTCCGGGAATCCAAATCGTTCCAGCTATATTTTCATGCGGCACCGGTTTCCAGATCGCGTCGTTTGGCAGATTATAGGGCGGAGCGATACACTTGCGGCATCGATCGAAATGATCCCGCCTCCCCGTAACAGCTCTGCCAGGGCTTCAGTGCGAATGACCTGGGCGCCGCTCAATGTCGCTGGCACTTCGCCATGCAGCACTCCCAGCCAATAGCTTGGCGGCTCCGTCACTTCGGCCGATCGTTTCCAACAAGGACAACAAACGCCAACGCCGAAACAATAAAAAGCCCAAGCGGGAAAATTGAGTTTAGGAATTGCATTAGCTGCCCTGCTGTTCGAGGTCGAAACTACGCTCAAAGACCGCGTTGTCGCTGCCGCGCGGCGTGATCACCAGCTTGCCCTTACCTGCCACGTTGATGCGGAAATTGATGGCCGGGTCGGCCGCAAGCGAAATATCGCTGACATTGCAGGGAAGCATGCTTCAGATCTTGTCTTCAAGGTTTAGCGCTTCATGGGAAAGTGCGGAAAGTGCGGGATTACAAGCCCCAAGGATGCGATAATTACGAAAGTCGATCCCGCGCTTTTTCTTAAAGGTTTCTTTGACGTCAATCTCGGTGATGATGCCGAAGCCTTCCTGCTGAGGGCCTCCGTCGTGCGGCGTACTGCTTCATCAAAACCAACTGGCAGCGTCTTGCTGAAATAATAAGCCATCTTATCTCCGCATTCTTGCAAGAGGGTCTAAAAAGGCATGAATGGGGGAGCATTCGCACTCAAAGCACAACCTCCACCCTCTTCGCAAAGTGACGCTGGAAGGCATGGAATGGTTTGTCAGGCGTCAATCGACCGTCGCCGGAACTTTGAATTGGTCGTAAGCCTCGATCGCTTGCGCGGCATACATGACTGAAGGGCCCGCGCCCATATAGATGGCCATTCCCATAGCCTCCATGACTTCGTCGCGGGTGGCCCCTTGCTTTACGGCGGATTGTGCATGGAATGCGATGCAAGGGTCACATCTGGTTGCGACGGAAATTGCAAGGGCTATCAATTCCTTGGTTTTGATATCCAGCGCCTTCGGTTCCAAGGCCGCGCGCGCGAGGGCCGAGAACTCTTTCATCACATTCGGTGATCCGGAGCGGAGCTCCTTGACAGCCGCCGACATCTCCGTGGTGATACCAAGCCAGTTCTTATTCATGGTGTCTCTCTTTAGTTCTGGAGCTTGACAGGGGCTAACCGAGCGCGCGGGCGTGCCGCGCGCTCACTCTGTCACGCGGCGCCGGACGCCGGCGGCGGTTCGGGGCGCAGCCGGTTGACGCCGATAGCCTTCATAATCAGGCGTTCGTAAATAGGTTCCGCCAAACCCTTGCGGACCTTGCGCAGGAAATATTTTTCGAATGCGACTTTCGCCAAATGGACCCAGTATCCTTCGCCGGTCCAGTTGATATTGCGCGGCGGGATTTGCGGTACGGCGACAAAAGCCACACCGCCGTTGCCGAAGTCGGCGAGGCAAACGGCGCTCCAAGTCGCTTCGCTGCGCGGTGGCTTGCCGGCGATCAGGTCGCGAATGTTTTCGGCGACGGCGGCGACCATCGACTCGATCATATATCCGGTTTTCGGAACACCGACAGGGACGGGCGTCGGCTCGAAGGGTGGAATGGCGATGCCAACGCCGACCGCGAAGATATTCTTGAAGGTTGGATTGCGCTGGCATTTGTCGACGAGGATAAAGCCGCGCGGATTGGCGAGGCCTGCGAGACCCTTTCCATCCTCTCCCATCATGCAGGAGACTCCGCGAAACCCTGGGATGAACATCGTGAACTTGGATGGAAAGCTGTGCTGACGCTTCGGCTGTCCATCTTCCCCAACCTCGGTGACGTCCACGGACTCAGCATTGGCGCGGTCGAGTTTTGCGTTGGTTACCCATTTGATGTCGCGGTCACGGAACGCCGATTCGAGAACTCCCTTGGTGTCGCCAACGCCGCCGAGGCCGAGATGGCCGATATAAGGCTCGGAGGTAACAAAGGTGATCGGCACCCGGTCCCGTATTTTTCGCTTGCGAAGATCAGCGTTCACGATGAGCGCAAATTCGTAGGCCGGTCCAAAGCAGGACGCTCCCTGGACGGCACCGATGACGATCGGACCGGGGTTCTTGCAGAAATGCTCCCACTTTTCGGCGGTCTCTTTTGCGTGATCGACATGGCAAATCGAAACGGTGTTTCGCTCCGGACCAAGCCCATCGATTTCATCGAACGCCGGCGCAGGTCCGNNCACATGCTTCGCCCCAGTGGCGTCGAAGCCAATTTTCAGTTTTTTGCAGATCTTGGGGAGGTGGACCTTGATGTCTTCCGGCTTCCGCCAATTGACCGCTACCCAGGGGTTGGAAGGGACGAAGTGAAACCACTCC
>PKWC01000162.1 GCA_003131925.1 Alphaproteobacteria bacterium
CAATTCTATTCAAATTGATTGATGCGGGCGACTAGGACAGGCATCATCTGTGTGGCTTGAGTTTTTCCTCCCCCGCTCGCGTGCGCTCGCGGGGGACGGGAACCGAACTGAAACAGTTCTTCACTCCTTTGCAGAATTCGGCGACCGCATGCTTAAATCCAATTGCCCTGGGCTCTCGCCCGCTTGCTCGTGCAGCGGGCGCGATCAGCTGCCATAGACGATTCTGCGGCGGACCAGTTCATGCCGCACCTCTTCCATGGCTTTGCGGCGGGCCTTGCAGGCGAGCTGCTTCGCATGCTTCTCGCCGTATCTGAGGACACTGAACTTGCAGCTCTGGCGCACGCCGTCTGCCGTGTGCCAGAACGCCTGCCAAACAGGCCGCTTTGCCGACTTGTCCCGCGCAATATAGCGGCCCACGCCGACCACTCCGCTTTTGTTGCCCTTGTGCATCCTGTTGCGACGCCAGATCGTATAGTCCACGCCGGAAACGGCCCCCATCAGTGAATCACGCCAGGCCTTCGCCGCCTTCAGTGCTTTCTCCTTCCCGCCATAGGCCTCGTCCCAGAAATACTCATACATGTACTTGCCGCGCCGCTTGAGGTTGACTTTCCAGCAGCGGGATGCCTTCACGCTCCTCCCGACACGAATGATGTGATGGTTCTCCGTGCGGGCGTGCTTGAATGGCCCGCCCTTTGAGGTCCGTGTCTTTCGCAGCATGGGTGTCCGCCGGGGCATTTTGGTGTGGCTCTTTCTCACGGTTTCACCCCAAATACCCGGTTTTTAGATGCGGTAACAAGAAAATTTCGTTTCCGTACGGCCGGGCGGGGAAAGAGCGCGCGCCGCAAGGGATCACGTATCACCCCATTTGTTCCTGAATTGCGGGTGCCGGATACGTTGGCGCGTATGCCCTCCTGCCGGAGTTCGGAATGCACGAGATTGGTGCTACTTTTTCTTCAAATAGTTTTTCTCCAGGAATTCGGACCTGAATTTTTGTGGCGGCGTGGGAATGTCTGGCCGACCCTCTGGCGTAAAGTCCATGAGATTCCAGTAAGGCCACACCGTGTCGACATGATTCCCCGACAGTTCCGTTCCCCAGAAATGAAAAATCCTTCCATTCTGCCTCTTGAATACATGCATCACCGGCCATTGCATGTCTTCGGAGTCTCCCTGGCATTTGTAATCGGCCTGATAGGGAGAGTCGGATCCGGAAACCAGCGCAATCTGCGACCATCCACGTTTTTTGGCCCACGTATTGATTTTATCCGCCGGGGCTTTGGCAATTGCGACAAACGCGGCGTTTTGCGTGACCTGATACCAGCTGCGATCAAAACCATCGACCAGCGACGTACAGGAAGGACAGGGGTTGTCCCAGTTCGGCCCGTACATGAAGGAGTAAAGCAGCAGGGTGTTTTTGTCCCCAAACAGCTCGGAGAATTTCACGCTGTTCCCGACTTTCCCGTCGTTCGCCCATTGGAAGACGTAGTCCTCTTTCAACTGCCCTCCGGGAGGGAGAGCGCGGCGCTTTTCCGCCACCGATTTGACTTTGTCGACAAGCTCTTTTTCGTCTTTCAGCAATGCGTCGCGCGCCTCGCGATACTGTCGGCTTTCGTTTGGATACCGAAGTTCGCTCATGTTCGTCACCGCCTTGATACCGCCATTCGAGCGTACTCCAGATGGCTGCCCGCGGTACATCGCGATATTTCGCGAGGCGCGGCGTGCGTGGGCGGAGTGTAAATTTCGTCGGATGGTATAAGATGAGGGGCGGACGGCCGGAGGAGGGGATTGTGAGCACGCATGTGAAGAGGGGTTGGCGGCTTGCGTTTGATGGCGTGCCGGCGGCCGCGCTCCTCCTGATGGCTGGCGCGGCGCTCTCCGCTGCCGGCGACAAAATCATCACCGCCGGCGGAGAGAGGTTCATTGTGCCGGTGGGCAGCTCGCTGCATTACGCCTCCGCGGACCACGAGGGTGGCGCAAATTTCGCCGGCAGCTTTGTTCTCACCGGCACGGCCCACTATTACTATGGCGGCAACGGTGGGGGTGCCACTCTGCTCGTGACGCCGGACAAGGTATCGGCTTCACGTCTGCCGCGCTGGAAGGACGATCGTCTGCCGGCCATGATTTCGTTTTCTGCCGCCACTCCGGCGATGGAAGCCGCGATCGTTCCTGCGCCAATCCGCAACAAGGCGCGCCGGAACACGGACAAAGTCGCCATCGGGCCGGTGTCTGTCGCCATCGATCAGTATCGCGTGCTCGTCGATGGCTGCGGCGTGAGCGAGTACAGTGCGCGATTGCTGTCGGTGCAAACCGCCGGCCCCATGCGGCTCGTCAACGTTTCAGCCGACAAGGAATTACCGGATGAGGATTGCTGATAAATAGTATTTCGGCGACCGGTAACGCATCACCAGTCACATATTTCGTAAGCGCACACTGAAAGGCGTAGAAGTGCCCGACTATCCGATTGCGCATGACGCCGCCAAAGCCCTCGCCACAGCTGCGAAGGCTCAAGGCAATGGCAGTTTCGGCGCACAATGGGCCGGCCAGGGCGCTCCTCGCGCGCGCGATGCCCGCCGCAGACTGGTCACGACGCTGGCAGAGGAACTGCGCGCCGCGCGCCACCAGTGAACCGCCAAGGCGCCAAGAACGAGCACGCGGAGGCGCGGAGTGCGCGGAGCAGCGCATATTCGCAATTTCATATAACCCCGTCATGGCCGGGCCGTTGTCCCGGCCACCCATGAACGCCGTACTGGGCCACGGTTCCTCGCAACGCTTCGTCGCCGCGCACATGATGAGCAACAAGAAGCACCGCACGCTAACGGTGTGACGCGGTTTTCATGGGTGGCCGGGACAACAGCCCGGCCATGACGAGGTTTGGGAGGCGCGGCGTGGCAAATCGCGCGCAGCCCCCTTCTTGCGCACAGCCCGCTTTTTTTCAACGCGCCCTTAAACATGACACTCGGTGTCATGTTTAAGCATTAGGGTCGTTCGGGCAGGGCGGCGATGGGCGCCGCGCTAGCGTGTCGGGAGACCGTCGTGACGATTGAAAAACCTTATTGTCTTTGTGCCGCCGCGCTGGCGGCCGGTATTTTGTCGAGCAGCGTGGTGCAGGCGGGACCCGATGGCGTGGCGCCGAACGTCGCGCCTCCCGCTTCGTTCCTGCAGCATGACGGCGCCCATGATTTCGACTTCCTGATCGGCAATTGGCGGGCGCATGTCTGGCGTCTGCCCGACCGGCTGGTGGGGTCGAACAAATGGATCGAATACACCGGAATTTCCAACCACAAGAAGCTGCTCGACAGCAACGCCAATTTCGAACGATTCGAAGTCGAGAGCATGGACAAGAAACTCCACATCAAGGCGCAGACGCTGCGCCTCTACAATCCCGCCTCGCACCAATGGAGCATCTACCTTGTGGACCTGGACAGCGGTGTTCTCTCGATTCCGCCGGAGGTTGGCCAGTTCACCGGCAATCGCGGCGAGTTCTTCGACCAAGAGGATTTCAAGGGACGGGCGACCATCGTGCGGTTTGTATGGCTGAACCTCTCTCCCCGCAGCGCGCGGATGGAACAGTCCTTCTCCGCTGACGGCGGCAAGAGCTGGGAGGTCAACTGGGTGTGCGAACTATCAAGGGATTGATGCGGCGATTCGCGCGCTCTTTTCCTCCCCCAACGTNNCCCCACGTTGGGGGAGGAAACGCGGAAGCGCTTTCACCCACCAATCGCGACGCCGATCAGGTGGCCGATGGCGAAGGTGACGCCTGCTGCTGCGTAGCCGATCAGCAATTGCCTTGTGCCGGAGAAGAGGATGCCGCGGCCGGTGAAGAGCGTGGTGCCGGCGCCGATCAGGAAGAGGATGGTGCCGCTGAGCGCCAGGCTCGCGAGAACGGCGGTTGATCCGGCGACGAAGAAGAACGGCGCGACGGGAAAGATCGCACCCAGCGCGAACAGAAAGAATGACGCGATGGCTGCTGTCCAGGGAGAGCCGCCGAGATCGTCGGGATCGATGCCGAGCTCTTCGCGCGCCAGCGTATCGAGTGCCGTTTCCTTGTTCGCAATCAGGCGTTCGGCCAGCGCCTTCGCCTGCGCCTCCGGCAATCCCTTCGCCTGATAGATGAGCGCGAGTTCTTCCTTCTCTTCCTCGGGCACGGTCTCGAGCTCCGCCGCTTCGACGTCGATCTGGCGCTGGTTGGATTCGCGCGCCGTGTTGACGGACAGCCATTCGCCCATCGCCATGGAGCACGCGCCCGCCAGCAATCCGGCGAGACCCGTCACCAGAATTGCGTGCCCGCTGAGCGCCGCGCCCGCCACGCCCATCACCAGGCTGAGGTTGGAGCAGAGGCCGTCATTGGCGCCCAGTACGGCGGCGCGGAGCGCATTGCTGCCGATGCCGCGGTGCCGTCCCTCGAGGCGCGCCAGCGCACCGCCCGCGAGCACCTGCGGATTGCTGCCCGCGAGCGCCTCGATGATCCGCGCATGGCTGCGCTCCATCGCCGGCAGCCCAGCGGCCGCCGCGTCGGGCTGTTTGTCATATTGCCCGCTGTCCAGATGTTCGAGCGTGTTGACGGTGGGCAACACGAAGCGCGGGCCGAAGTGGCGCGCCAGCCAGCGCAAAGCCTGGGTGCGAAGGTCGGGCCGCAGAACGGGAACGATGCCGCCGCCGGCGCGAAGGCGCGAGCTCCAGAATTCAGCGTGCGCCTCTTCGATCGCCGCGAGCTTGGAGTAGACCTTGGCGATGTCCGGATTCGTCTCCGCCTTCGCGAGCGTGTGATAGAGCGCCGCGCTGTCGATCTCGCCCTGCAGGTTGGCGCGCCAGCGCGCGCGGGAGGCTTTGGGGTCCGTCATCTTCGGCTCCATCCGATCTCAGACACTAGCGCACCGCGGCAAGTGGTTCACGCGGAGACGCGGAGACGCGGAGAAGCGCAAATCCGCAAATCCCTATAACTCCGTCATGGCCGGGCTGTTGTCCCGGCCACCCATGAACACGGCACCTCCATATCGGCGTCACCAATCGCCATTGAAACGACCTGTACACGGCGCTCGTTTCACGACGCGGTTTTCATGGATGGCCGGGACAACGGCCCGGCCATGACGAGGTATGGGAGGTGCGGCGCAGCGGATCACCAACAGTACTTTTTTCCTCCGCGTCTCCGCATGCCCATACTTCACCCGCGTAGCCGGCGGGACGCCATCGCGCATTGACAGGGGTCGCGTGGGTGCGGGAGGTTCCGGCATGGGGATGATGCGCAGGCCGGTCTTCCGCTCCACCGCCTTGATGCTGGCGCTGGCGGCGATGTTGTTTCGCGGCCTGGTGCCCGCCGGATGGATGCCGGGCGCCTCGGCCGGCACGCCGCTCGTCATCTGCTCCATGTCTGGTCCGGCGCATGTTCATGCGGATGCAAACGGCAAACCGGCCAAACACGACAATGGCCGCACCGATGCCTGTCCGTTCGGCGCAGCGCCGCATTTTGCAGCACTCGACGCACCCGTCGCAGCACCGGCCCCGGCATTGCGCGCGACCGGCGTCGCTCTTCCGGCACGCTTCGAACCCCGGTTCGACAGACCAAACCTTTACGCCCACGCGCCACGCGCTCCGCCGGCACTCGCCTGAGACAGCACGTTTTCGACGCGCGGCTGGGCCGCGCGTCGCGTCGCAACCTCTTTGGCGAGTCACACCATGTCCATTTCTGCTTCGCACCGCCACGCCGCGATTCTTGTCGCCGCGCTGCTCGTCCCCGCCGCCGCCGACGCCCACGGCGTCATCGGCGCGCGCTTCTTTCCGGCAACCATCTCGTCCGACGATCCCTTCGCGGCGGACGAACTGGCGCTGCCGACAATCACCATCTTCAACCACGAGACCGACACCAATTTCGATTATTCGAAGTCGATCTTTCCCGGTTTCGCCATCGACCTCGGGATGGGGTACGACGATGCCCATCCGCCGGGCGGCGCGCACGCATCCGGCTTCAGCAATCTGGACGTCTCGCCCGCGATGGAACTGTTCCGCAGCCCGGAGCATGAGTTCATCTTTTCCGCGGGTGTGGATTGGGAGATTGGCGGCAGCGGAAGCAGGTCGGTTGCGGACAGGTCTTCCACGTTTACTCCGACGATCAAGTACGGCAAAGGCTTCGGCGACCTGCCGGACGAGATGGCTTTGCTGCGTCCCTTCGCGGTTACGGGAACTGTCGGCACTGCGATCACCAGCACGAACTCCAACTCCGTCGCATGGGCCGGCGCGCTCGAGTACAGCCTGCTCTATCTGCAGAACAACGTGCGCGACCAGGGCTTCAGCAATTTCGTCGCCCATCTGACGCCGATCGTCGAGTACAGCTTTACTTCGCCCGTCGATGCGGGCGGTGGCGGCGAAACGACCGGCACGTTCAATCCCGGTCTCATCTGGTCGGGGCAGTATACGCAGCTCGCGATCGAGGCGATCGTGCCGGCCAATCGCGCGAGTGGAAACAATGTCGGCGTGATCGCGCAGCTCCACTTCTATATCGACGATATCTTTCCCGATACGCTGGGCAAGCCGCTCTTCGGAGGCAAGCCATGAACGCGCGCTCTTTTCTCGCATGCCTCGCCATCATGGGCTTCGCGGCACCGGCCTTCGCGCATGCCTTCCTGGAACACGCCGCCCCGGCTGCGGGCGAGACGCTCGCGACTCCGCCAAGGCAGGTTGCGCTGGCCTTCAGCGAACAGCTTGAGCCGGCGTTCAGCGGCGTGACCGTCGCTGACTCCGCCGGTCAGGACGTCGAAGCAGGCCACGCGGTCGTCGCCGGTGAGTCGATGAGCGTCGCCCTCAAACCGCTCGCGCCTGGCACATACCGCGTCACGTGGCATGCAGTCTCGGTCGACACGCATCGCACGGAGGGGGCCTACAGCTTCACGGTCAAGCCATGATCGCGTTCTTCGCGGCGGTGCGCGCGATCCATTTCGCGAGCCTGATGGCGATCTTTGGCGCGGGCGCGTTTCTCGCCTTGCTGCGGAGCCGGCTGCACATCGAGGTCTCCGCGATTGCGGCGCGGATCCTGTTCGCGACCGCCGCGACGCTGGCGCTGATCACCGCGGTCGCGTGGCTTGGCCTCGTCGCCGGACAGATGAGTGGTGATTGGCACTATGCGCTCGACCCCGCGGCGCTCACAGCGGTCGTAACGGGCACGCGATTTGGGCAGGTCTTTCTCTGGCGCGTCGGCGGACTTGCCGTTCTCTGGATCGCGTGCATTCTCAAGACGCCGTCGCAAAATCTTTTGCCCGCACTTCTTGCCGCGGCGCTGCTCGGCGCTCTGGGGCTGACCAGCCACGCCGCCGCGAGCAGCGGCGAATTCGGCATCGTTCGCGCCGGCAACGACGCGGTGCATTTGCTGGCCGGAGGATTCTGGCTGGGCGGCCTTCTCGTTCTCGCCATGCTGATGTGGCGGCATCGCGAGGCGCCGGCTGCACTGCTCGGGCCTTTGCAGCTCTTCTCCGCCTGGGGAACTTACGCGATTGCCGCGCTCGTCGTGACGGGTGTCACCAATGCGGCATCGATCCTGCCGGTTGCGGCGGTATCGGTGCGCAGTTTCTATGCCCGCGTGCTGCTGTCGAAAGTCGCCATCGCGTCGGTGATGATCGCGCTCGCCGCGGTGAACCGCTGGCGCCTCGTGCCCGCGCTGCGCAGTGGCGAGCCCGGCGCGCCGCACGATCTCGCGCGCAGTATCGGCGCGGAGATCGCGCTCGGCGCCACCGTCATCGCCATCGCCGCCTGGCTCGGCCTCATGCCGCCCCGATGACCCACACTATCTATAATAATTTCGTCATGGCCGGGCCACCCCGGTCCGCGCGAGAGCGCGGCCGGAGTGTAAACTGTCCCGGCCACCCATGAAAACGGTGCCTGCCATGGTTCAGCGTGAAGCGTTCATCGCCATTTAAGTTATGAGTACAATCCCCATTGGACCGACCAGTACACGGCACTCATTTCATGACTTGGTTTTCATAGGTGGCCAGGACAACGGCCCGGCCATGACGAGATTTGGGCGTGCTATACTCCCGCTTGGGCTGCGCAATCTGCTCTTCCTCCCCACACATGGGGGAGGAAACCCCACGGAGAGGTTAAATGAAATTTCAGCAGAAACTCGTGGGGCGGTGTTAGCGTGGCGCCAGACTTGGGAGGGCGGAATTACGAACCATGGAGAGGAACACGATGAAAGCGTTGCGCTTCGAGAGGTTTGGTCCGCCGTCGGTTCTGTCTCTCCGGGATGTGGAGGTTCCGAAACCCGGGCCGGGTGAAGCGCTGATCGAATTGCGCGCGGCGGCGATCAATCCGAGCGACGTGAAGAACGTCGCCGGCGTCTTTCACGCCACGCTGCCGCGCATACCGGGCCGCGACTATGCGGGCGTGGTCGTGGAAGGCGAGGGCTGGAAGGGCAGGGAGGTGTGGGGCAGCGGCGCGGGGCTGGGCGTCACACAGGACGGAACGCACGCCCAGTATCTGGTGGTGCCCATCGACTCACTCTCCGAAAAGCCTGCGCAGCTCTCCATGGAGGAAGCGTCGAGCATCGGCGTTCCCTATCTCGCCGCATGGTCCGCGCTCGTCGATGCGGCCGAGGTACGGGCGGGCGAGACCGTCCTTGTCGCCGGCGCGCTGGGCGCGGTCGGCCGCGCCGCGACGCAGATCGCGCATTGGAAGAAAGCGCGGGTAATTGGCGCCGACAGGTCAGACGGCGCCTCGGACGTCGACGCGTTCGTGAACACGAGCAAGAAAGATCTGGCCGCGGAGGTAAAGGCGCTGACCGATGGCAAAGGCGCGGATGTGGCGCTCGATACGGTGGGCGGTCCGATGTTCGAGCCGGTGCTCAAATCGCTTGCCGTCGGCGGAAGGCAGGTGGCGATCAACAGCGCGGTCAAACGCAGCGTGGAATTCGACCTCGTCGATTTCTATCACAATGCTCTTCGGCTCATCGGCCTCGACACGATGAAGCTGACCGGCCCCGGCATCGCGAAAATCATGGACGCGCTGCGCGCGGGCTTCGAGAGCGGAGAACTCAAGCCGTCCGAGATTGCCGCGTGGCCACTGGATAAGGCGGTCGACGCCTACGCCGTGATCGAAAAAGGCGGCACGCCAGCCAAGCAAGTTCTCCTGCCGCAGAAGGGCTTATAGACTGCTCTAACTTCGCTGCCGCGGGCGGGCGGCGATGAAGTGCGTCGTTGCGGGCCCTTCGCCGATCTGGAACTTTCTCGCCGCGTCCTCCTGTGCGAGATCGGCCTTCGTGACGCGTTCGTGTTGTCGCAAATGGTCGAGCCAGGAATCCGACAGGAAGGTCTCGACAAAGCATCCCTTCTTGTTCGGATCTTCGAACACGCGCCATTCGTAGGCGCCGTCGCGTCGCCGTTCCCGGCCCACCTGCTCGAGTGCTTCCAGAAACTGTTCGCGGTTCCCTGGGTCGATCTCGTAGGTCACCATCACCATCACCGGTCCACGATGGGCGTCGAAATCCCCGGTCATGACCGGCAACGGCCAGTGTACCGACGGCGAGAGGTCCAGCCCCTTCGCCGTCTGCAGTTTCCAGCGCCGCAACAGAGGAATGCCGATCGCGCATCCGGCTGCGGCGATGAAAAGCGCCGGTCCAAGGCCGAGGACAGTAGCCACTTGCCCCCAAATGGCGCTGCCGAGGCTAAGGGCTCCGAACATCACCGTTACATAGATCGCAAGGCCCCGGCCCCGAACCCATTCGGGCAGGGCGTATTGCGCCGAGATGGTAAGGACCGAAAGCATCGTCATCCACGACACGCCGGCGAGGAGGCTGGCGGCGAGCGCGGTGAGATCGTCATGCGCGAGCCCGAACAATGCGGTCGCCGCAGCCGTGCCCAGCGTTCCCGCTGCCGCCACCCTGTCGGGACCGAGCCGATCGTTGAGCCACGGCAGCAGGAAGGCACCGCCGACGGCCGAGGCGCCGATCGCTCCGAGCACAATGCCGTAGAGCATCGGGCCGCCGCCGATCTGGTTTCGCACCACAAGAGGCAGCAACGCCCAATAGGCGCTCGCAAACAGCAGGAAGCCGGCCGCTCTGATCAATGTCGCGATGAGCGACGCATTGTAACGTGCGTAGCGAAAGCCCGCCCGGATCGCGCTCAGCAGATGCTCCGGGGGAAGGCGCGCGCCGCTGTGCTCCGGTTCGCGCCACCAGACGAGCGCGCCGATCGAGCCGAAATTGCTGACGGCGTTGATCCAGAACGGCGCCGCGATGCCGAAAGCGCCCAGAAGCGCGCCGCCGAGGGCGGGACCGACCGCGCGGCTGACATTGACCCCGGCGCTGTTCGCCACCACGGCTCTTGGAAGATCAGAATTGGGAACGAGCAGGGGGACGATCGCCTGGTAAGCAGGGGAGGTCAACGCGTCGCCCGCAGCAACGAGGAAGGCAAAAACCAGCAGGCTTATCGGCGTGACGAGGTGAAGCCAGACCAGTGCGGCAAACACGGTCGCGATCACCGCGATGGAGATTTCCCCGGCGATGAGGAATTTGCGCTTGTCCACGATGTCGGTCAGCGCGCCCGCCGGGATTGCGAACAGGAACATCGGCAGGCTGTTGGCGACCTGCACAAGAGAGACCACGAGCGGCGCCGAATTGAGGCTGATCATCAGCCAGCCCGAGGCGGCCGTATACATCCACCAGCCGACGTTCGAGACGACAGTCGCGGTCCAGATCACCGCGAATGTTTTGTGGCGGAAGGGAGATCCTGGCGATTTTGTGTGTCGAGGATTGGATGCCATCTGTGCGCCGGTCTGCTGGCGTATCGCCATGTCTAAACCACTAACATGAGTGCTGCGTGAAGCCTCCCGTGTCCAAGGTTTACGATAAACCCGGCTTGTTCGAGTTGGTGGAAATATGGTGGGGTCGGCAGGAACACGGGGCACGCCGGACAAGGCGTTTGGCGATGCGGCGGTGCTGTTGCCTGCGTTATCATTTGCCCAGAAATCGCTTCAGCGCCATCCAACGTTCCTGCTTTAGGTCGAATGACATTGTGTGTGCTGGACTGCTTGATGGCAGAATGACAATCGTTGGCCGAGAGCTGGCAGCCAGTTGCCTTCGGCCGATCTGAGCAGCCTTATTGCCGTTGAATGCAATCGCCCGCAGATTCGCGTGCGATGCAACGAAAGTGCTCAACTCGTTGGGTTCGTAGTCCTGGATATCGGCATCTAAACTTCCTTTTCGAATCGCGGAGCGAACTACATCCCAAAGGCCGATGCGGGCATCAAGAAGTGTTCTGAGGCGCGCTTCATACGGTTGGCCGCACAGCGCAGCGTCGATAACACCCTCGGTCAGCCGCCAGAACTGATTTCTCGGATTGGCGTAGTACTGCGCGCAGGCAAGCGACATTTCGCCGGGAAGGCTGCCCAGCATGAGCACGCAAGTTCTCTCATCAGCGACAGGAGGGAAACACAGTTTTGTCATACAACAGTCGTAGCCAACCTGGGCGCGGCGAGCCAGAACCTCTCACATATTACCGTCCGAATGATGGTTGCGGTTCCGTCGCGCTGCGCTCGAATGCTGGCGGCAGGGGATGGCCGAGAAAGCCGTATGAGTGCTCCAGTCAAAGCTCATCAAGGGTGCGACCCTGAATGTCTGCAAGGGCGCGCCGCACGGCCTTTGCACGACGCTCAAGGACCAGGTCAGCCAGGACTTGCTAGAGTTTTGCAAAGCCTGAAAGTGGCTGCGCAGCTTGTCTTTGCTCCCGCGCGCAAGGGGGGAAGTTCGTCGAAACACCAACCCTTCGCGCAATCAACGCAGTTTTTGGGGGCATGATGGTGATGACCGCGAGGGTCACGAAATCTCTGACGGATATGGAACGCGCGTGCTCGAGGAGGGCGTTCCAGAAGCGTGCCTGCGGAAGCGGGAGAAGCACGGCGATCGACAGTTCGACAAGGCGGATCACGCGATCGATGCCCGGCGTAAACGTCCATCCTTCGCCGAAATGTTGCAGAACGCCCGGTCCGGCGTGACGAACGGCCACGCTCAGGCCAAAGACCACCGGCAACCAGAGAGCGAATGCTGAGCTGAAGAAGGTTGGGAACATTGTGGTCTCCTTGGCGGCCGCCCGCGGCCAGTCAGTGCGCGGCGATGTAGACGTCGCGCAGGACGTTCGATTCGGCTTCCAGGTCGTCCAGCCGCTGCTTGACCACGTCGCCGACGCTGACGATGCCGGCGAGCCTTCCCTCCGCGATCACCGGCAGTTGCCGCACGCGGTGACGCGTCATGAGACTCATCGCGCGTTTGATGCTGTCGCCGGGCGTGACGGTGACGATGGCAAGAGTCAGGATTTCCTTCACGCTCATGGAGAGCGCGTGTTCTCCGAAACGGGACATGGCGTTCACGATGTCGCGTTCCGACACGATCCCCATGATCGCGCCGCCGCTCTCCATCACCAGTGCTGCGACACCGCGTTCGCGCATCTGGTCGGCGGCGTTCCTCACCGTCGCGGTGGGGCGGATGGTGAAAACCTTGGTGCCCTTGCGGTCCAGGATGTTCTGAATCGTCATGGTGTGTCGCCCTTCGGAGAATTGTCAGGTCACAACCATCGCCCAGGTTGCCCAAACCACACTGGTAAACGCGATGCCGATCAGGGCTCCGACCGCCCGATCATTGGCCCGTATCCAATCCTGTTCCGATCTTCCGCTCAGATTTTGGTCGCGCGCGAAATCTGCGAGGGGCAGCGGGAATTCGTCGTTGCCCGCAGCGCTGTTGCGCCTGAATTCGCGGAGGTCGGCTCTGAACTGGAGCTGCGTTGCGCTTGCCCGGATTGCAGTTGTTTGCAGGGTCATGACGTCCTCCATTGCTGTTTTGGATGTGGGAATCCGCCGCTCTTTCGATAACCCCCAATATCTGGAATGCCTTGTTTGGCCATTGCAAAGAGTGGCGTCCGCTCACATTTCCATGGCGCCGGCGTGATCGGCGGCCGGTCCGCGTGGCGGCCTGGTGAAGACGATCAGCAGTGGGATCGCCACGAGCGTCGCGATCATCAGGAGCTTGTAATCGTCGATATAGGCGATGATCTGCGCCTGCTGCGTAATCATGGCGTCCAGCGCGGCGCGGCCGGCGGCGGTCGCGGGATTCCAGAACTGCGTAATGATGGGGTCGGCGAAATCCCGGTTCACGGCGGTGACGTGCCGCGCAATGTCGGCGTGATTGATCTGCGTGTTTTGCGTCAGCAGACTGTTCACCACCGAAATTCCGATGCTGGAGCCGATGTTGCGCGACAGGTTGAAGAAACCGGCGCCTTCTGCGCGCAGCTCCGGCGACAGCGTCGACAACGTGACGGCGCTGAGCGGCACGAAGAGGAACCCCAGACCGAAGCCCTGAATCAGTCCGTTGCCGATGATGGTCGTCTGCGAAACATCCGGCGTCCAGCTTGTGATCACATGGAAAGCCCAAGCGGTGAGCCCGAGACCGATGGAAAGCAGGATGCGTGTATCGACGCGTCCGATCAGCCGGCCCACAATCAGCATGGCAGCCATCGTGCCGACGCCCTGGGGTCCCATCACCAGGCCGGCGGTGACGACCGGATAGTTCAAAAGGTCTTGAAGGTAGGTCGGCTGCAACGCCAGCGACGCGTAGTAGGTGAGACCGACAATGGCGATGAAGATCACGCCGGCGGCGAAGTTCCGGTCGCGGAAAAGGGCCGGCCGCAGGAACGGCTTCTCTGCGGTAATGGTGTGGGCGAGAAACAGATAGAAGGCGGACGCGGCGATGACCGCTTCGGTGAGAATCTCGCGAGAGCCGAACCAGTCGAGCTGCTCGCCGCGGTCGAGAAGAACCTGCAGCGCGCCGATGGCGAGGCTCAGCGTGCCGAAGCCGAACCAGTCCAGCTTCTCCCCCGCATTCCGTGGCGAGTCCGGCAGGAAGGCGATCATGCCGAGGAAGGCGAGAATCCCGATCGGCAGATTGATGTAGAAGACATAGCGCCAGGTGTAGTTGTCGGTCAGCCAGCCGCCGAGAACCGGGCCGAGGATCGGACCGACCATCACCGCGACGCCCCACAGCGCCATCGCGGATCCCTGCCGCTCCTTCGGATTGATGTTGAGCAGCACGGTTTGCGAAAGCGGGACGAGGGCTGCGCCGAACATGCCCTGCATGACTCGGAACAACACGATCTCTACGAGGGATTGCGCTGCGCCACAGAGCATCGAGGCGACGGTGAATCCCGCGACGGAGACAAGAAAGAGACGCTTCAGCCCGAACCGGCTGGCCAGAAACCCTGTTGGCGGCGTCATGATCGCCGCAGCGACGATGTAGGACGTGAGCACCCAGGCGATCTGGTCCTGGGTCGCCGAAACGCTTCCCTGGATATGCGGCAGTGCGACGTTGGCGATGGTGGTGTCGAGCGACTGCATGAGAGTCGCGAGCATCACGCATGCCGTGGCCGCGATGCGATTGACGCCTGTTGCGGCGCCGGCCGCCGCCATCACGCGCCCCGCTTGGCGCCGCCGAACAGAGCACCCAGGAAGTGCGGCAAGCCGCGTGCGTGACCGGTGTCGACATTGACCTCGACGCTCATCCCCGCGCGCAACGGCGGCAGGCTCCTGTCGCTCGTATCGATGCGCACGCGCATCGTGATCCGTTGCACGACCTTCACCCAATTGCCGCTGGTGTTCTCCGCGGGCAGCAGCGAGAATTGCTGCGCCGCCGCCGGGCTGACGCTCGCGATGACGCCGCGCCATTCAAGGTCCGGATAGGTGTCGACCGTCAACGTGACGGGTTGCCCCGGCCGCACATAGGTGAGCTCTGTCTCTTTCGGCGTCGCGTCAACCCAGACGTCGTCGGAATTGACGAGATAGAAGGCCGTCGTCGAAGCGGCGAGATATTTTCCCGGCGCGATCGACGGCACGTTCGTCACCTGGCCGGCGAACGGCGCCCTGATGATGGTGTGATCGAGCTGGCGCTGCGCCTCGTCGACCACCGCCTTCGCCTGCAGATATTCCGGATGCAGCGTCACTGGAATGTCGGGATTGCCGGCGAGCTTCGCGAGCTGCACGTCGGCCTGCTGGCGCAAGGATTCGAGTTTGGCCTCGTCGGTTTCAAGCGTGAATCGCGCCTGGTCGTAGGTCGTCTGGGCTATGGCGTTGGCACGCACCAGCGCCGCGTAGCGGTCATAGTTTGCCCGATCGAGTGCGACCTGCGCCTGCTGCGCGGCGGCGTCTTTCAGCATGCGCGTGTAATCCTGCTTCATCGAAGCGATCGTCAGGGCCGTCTGGGCAAGATTGGCTCTGGCATTGTCGAGGGCGATCTGAAATTGGCGGGGATCCAGGCGGTACAGAATCTGGCCAGGCACGACGTGCTGATTCTCCCGCACGTCGACCTCCTTAACGATGCCCGAGATGTCGGTCGAGATGCCGACCGTCTCGGCCTGCACATAGGCGTCGTCCGCCGACACCACCTGGCCCCCGGTGACATACCAGTAGGCGGCGGCGATCAGAACGAGTGGCAGCAGCGCGAAGAGAGCCATGCGCAGCACGCGACGGCGCGGAGACTTCCCGGGCGCAGAGAGCGTCTCGGCCGGACGCTCCGGCTGTTTTTGCGATATGTCGCTTCTCGCGACCGGCGCCTCAGCCCTGACTGTGTCCTGGTTTGTTTCGGCAACAGGCGCTTGCGGGCTATGGCCCCGTGGCCTGCCGCGCGCGTCGAACGTGATGGAGTCTGCGGAAGCGGTCGTTCGGAACGGCTTGACGAATTTCGGATGATCGTCTGCCGGCGCCGAAGCGCCCAGATTGCCGGCGCCATTCGCCGAACTTCTGATGGCCTGATTTCCCGTATCGATCATGCCTTCCCTCACATGTGAACCTGAGCGTTGGTCGGCACTTTGATAACTGCGAATATTCGGAAGGGGCTGTTTGATCTTCACGAACAATGACGTGGAGGACGCCTCCGGTCCGTTGCTGAAGCGCGTTTCGATCCGATTCAGTCACCACCCCAAAATGTCATTCCCGCGAAAGCGGGAACCCAGGGGCAACCGGTAAAGCGTTCATTCAGCGCGCGTACACGCGCTGGCTGGGTCCCCGCCTGCGCGGGGATGACAAGCTTTAGTTCTAACTGAGCGGATCGCGCTCTGAAGGCGGCGGCCCGTCTCATTGCGTTTGCGTTTTTGTCGACATGCGCGCCGCGGGAGCGCGGCTGCGCAGCCTCTCGGTCAGCACGTTCAGATGCACGATCAGGCTGCCGAAATCGCCGTTGTGGTCCCCGAGCCAGGCGGTGAACTGGTCGCGCTCTTCGAAGCCGAGCCATACGCCCGCAATGGCCAAATCCGTCACCGCATATCGGCCGTTGTCGTTGGTGACGCGGAGGTCCACTTCGATCGGATCGCCGCGACGTTCGGTACGTCCGGGCGGATCCACAAGCACCGTCTTCACGATGTAATTGTCCGGAGCGGTCTGAATGCTGCCGGTAACGCTCAGGCTTTGGCCTGAATAGCCGGACAGCTGCGACTCGTAGGCGGCGATGGCGTAATTCCGAAACGCATCGACGAACTGGTCGATCTGCGCCGGAGTTGCGTATTGGCGCATTGGTCCGAGCGTGAACAGCGCAATGCGCCGGATGTCTGTGAGCGAGGTAAGGAATTCGCGGATCTGTGCGCGCCGGTCTGCGTCGGAGAGGCTGTGATTTTTGAGGATGTCTATTCCTCGCTGCAGGTCCGAGCGCACGAACTTCTCGGCCGCCGTTTCGCTGGAAACAGACTGCGCCTGGGCGGTCTGCACAACCGGAAGCAGAGTTGCCGGCGCAACAATCGATGACGTGGCGAGAATAAGTGCTGCAAGGCGAGATTTTCTGCGTGTGTTGGAGATCCGATTCATGACAGGCGTCTCCTCCAGGACTGCGACATGTCGTTCAGCGCTCCGCCCTCGCGTCAACGATGCGAGGGCGGCGCGTCAAGCTCAGTAGTCGCAATAGCCGTAGTAGTAGTCGTAGGAGCTACAGCCATAGGGATTGTCGTAGGGATCGACGTCTACCCCGGCCCATCCGGGGCCGATCCAGCGGCCGCGTACCCAGCCGCCCCTGTGAAAGTCGCCGCGAAACGCGCCACGGTCCGCGCGCATGTCGCCACGGAAACCGCCTACGCCGCTGCGAAAACCACCGGAGCTGCCGTGGAAGCCGCCACCGTGAAATCCCCCACCGCCGAACCCGCCGCCGTGGAACCCGCCGCCGCCGCCGCCGTGCATCTGCGCGACGGCCGGGGTCGTCGCGAGCCCGGCACCTGCTGTTCCGATCAGGCCGGCGACAGCAACGCTTCTCGCCAGCGTCTTCAATGTGTCTGAGAATTTTCGCATCTTCGATCTCCTTTCAATCGGAGGGACGGATTTCTGCCGCCTGACGGGAGACTTGTGAGCTTGCAAGCTCTTTGATAACCCCCAATATTCGGAAGGGGCTATATGGATATGACGAACAATGGCCCGTCCCCATCTCACCGAACTCACCGCCTTCGTGGCGGTCGCCGAACATCGCAGCTTTACCAAAGCCGCGGCGCAGGCCGGGATCGCCCTTCCGACCATGAGCCAGACGATCCGCTCGCTCGAAGAGCGAGTCGGTGTGCGGTTGTTCAATCGCACCACGCGCAGTGTCGCGCTGACGGAGGCCGGCGACCGGCTTCTGGCTGAAATACAGCCGATCGTTGCAGGGATCGATCATGCGCTTGAGAGCGTCAATCCGTTTCGCGACAAGCCGATCGGCACGCTGCGACTCGCAGTCGAGCGTTCCGCCACCAGAATAGTCCTCGCGCGCCCGCACGCGCCGCTCGTCCAGCCGTTTCTTGCGGAATATCCGGACGTTCGCCTCGAAGTCTCCATCGCCGACACGCACAACGATATTGTCAGCGGTCGCTTCGACGCCGGGATTCGTCTCGGTCACAGAATCGAACGCGACATGACGATTCTGCGCCTGGTGGACGGGTACAGCATGATTGCGGTCGCGGCTCCGCAATATTTGGCGCCCCGGACGCCGCCGCTCCTTCCAAAGGATCTGCATGCCCATAACTGCATCCGATGCCGATGCCCCTGGGACGGTACGCTATTGCATTGGGTTTTTGCCCAGAACGGCCATCAAACCGAGGTCGCCGTCGACGGCTCGTTCATCACCAACGATATTGATTCGATGCTGAACGCGACGCTGGAAGGAGTGGGCGTGTCCTATCTGCCGGAGCCGATCGTTGCCTCGCATCTCGCGCAGGGCCGGCTGGTACCCTTGCTGGCGGATTGGAGTCTCACGCACCCTGGCGTTTTTCTCTATCACCCCAGCCGCCGCCAGACACCCATGCCGCTCCAGGTCTTTCTCAGATTCGTCGAAAAATGGCGAAAGCATAGCCAGCAGGCCGATCGCATCGCTCCGGCAGACGGCAATGCGATCAGGCGCAAGACACCCGATACAGCCGGGGTTTCGGCGTAGGGGGAAAAAGACTCGGGGACAGTGTACGAATGTCCCACCCTCCTTTCCTTCCTCTGTTTTCCTCCCCCCGACGCGAAGCGTTGGGGGAGGTGCTGAGCGCAGCGAGGCGGAGGGGGCGACTCCGCCCTCGCAATTATCCGGGGACAGGTTGTGCGGCTGCGCGCCGGCGCATGGCGAGCGCATAGAATGCGAGCCCCACCACGAGCATCGCGAGCGTCGACAGCACGATCTTGAGCAACCCCGTCAGGGGATGCGCATCGCCTGAATTGGGAGCGAGCGAGCAGGCGATGGCGATCAGCGTCGAGATCTGGCCCAGCCATGCGAGCCCAACGCTCGTGCGCCGTCCTCCTGGCGGCGCCCACGCGCCGGGTACGGAGGGCAAGCGCGCGCATTTCAGATACACCGCGAACATGAAGACGTAGGGAATCGCGACGGTGAGGATGCTCATCGCCACCAGAAGGTCATAAGCCGCGGCCACGGACGTGCCGGCCTGGCTCAAGACCACCAGCGCCAGCATCAATCCGCCCTGTAGGAGAATCGCGGCGACGGGCGCGCCGGTTTTCGGATGGCGGCGCGCGAAGAGGGGCGGGAGGAAATGATCGATGCCGGCGGCGAAGGGCAGCCTGGCGCCCACGCCGAACCAGGCGGTGAAGCCGCCGAGCATGGAAAGTGCGAAGAGTCCGAGCGCCAGCGGAGCCAGCCCGGCAAGTCCTACATGCTGCAATCCCAGGCGCAGCGCATCGGGAAATCCCGCCAGCCGCGTCAGCTCCGTCTGCGGCAACACGACGAGAAACGCCGCCGTGCCTCCGATATAGATGACGAGCGAACCGATCCCCAGAATTCCAAGCACGCGCCGAACCGTGCGCATTCCGCCTTCCAGCTCGTTGCGCAGGAACGCGAGCGCCTCTACGCCGGAATAGGCGAACATGATCGTTCCCCAGAGAATGGCGGTATCGAAGTTGAGTGGTGCGACATAGGATGAATGCAGGAAGTTGGTGGCGCCATGTCCGCGCACGCCCAGCGCAAAAGCGATCGCGACGATGATGAACAGCACTGCCCAGCCGCCCGCGGTGCCAAAATTGGGAAGCCATTTTCCGTATTTGAGCCCGGCGAGCTGAACGCCGGTGACCAGAAAGGACATTGCGATCGAGATGGTGAAGCTCAGTCCCGCATCTTTCGGATCGCCGCCGAACGCCGAAAGGATCAGTCCACTTGTGAAGACGAGGATGGTGGCGAAATAGGGCATGAGACTGATCCAGTAAAACCAGCCGCAGATGAAACCCCGAAGCGGACCCAGCGCGTCGCGCGCCCAGGCATAGATTCCGCCCTCGCTTTCGAAGCGCGTGGTGAGTTCCATCGTCGCCGCCGCAAGCGGAATGAAGAAGGTGAACAGCGCAAGTATCCACAAAGGCAGCGACGCCGGTCCCACCGCCGCGGCGACCGCGATCCAGCGCATGCCCGTGCCGATCGCCAGCGTGTAAAGGGCCGTATCGAGAAACCGCAGCTTCTGCGGCGCGGCCGGTTCAGTCACGCGAATTACCGGCAAGCCGCGACACCAGCGCAATGTTTTCCTCCCCCATCGTGGGAGAGGTGGCGAGCGAAGCGAGGCGGAGGGGGAATTGGCGTGGTGCGCCTCGACTCCCGCCTCCGTCTCGTTCCGCTTCGCTACACTCGACACCTCCCCCACGATGGGGGAGGAAAAGTAACGTGGGGGTCATCGGAATTTTTTCTCCAGTGTGCGCAGTTTCGCTTGATCGGCTGCCGACAGATCGAGTTGCGCGGCGAGGGCAATCTGCTTCTTCGCATCGTCCTTTCGATCCGCATACATCAGCGCCTCGCCCCATTTGAGATGCAACCAGCCCCAGCTGGGCGCGTATTTGTTGGCTTCCTCGAATTTCGCCTGCGCGAGATCGGAGCGGTTCTTTTGCATCAGCGCCTCGCCCCACATCTCCAGCGGATCGGCGAAATGCGCGCCCTTCGCGTTGGCCTCTGTGAATTTGGCGATGGCGTCTTCGAGATCACCTTTGTGCATCAGCATCTCGCCCCAGTTTGCATAGGCAAACGGGAGCGAAGGCGCCTCCCTGACAGCCGTCTCGAATCGAGCGGCGGCAGCGCTCCACTTCCTCTCCAGTCCGGCGATCATGCCGCGCGTGCGCATGCACGCATAGCAGTCCTGGGGCGTGGCATTGATCGCAGATTCTGCGGCTGCGAAGTCGCCGGTTCGGGCGAGCGCATAGGCGCGCAAAAGTGTTGCGAAGGTGCTATTTTTCAGCTTGGCGTAGAGAACGGGATAGAGACCGTGATGTGGGCCAACCGCGGTGGCCAGGATTGCATCGCCATAGGCTTTCGCGTCAGCGGCGGCTGCGCCCCAATTCGCGACGGCTTCATCTTCGAACACGCGCGCTCTGGTAAGCGCAGTGGCGGAAGCGTTTCCCAACGCAAGCGCACGCGCGATATCCGCATTGCTTTCCACCGGGTCGTGATTGCGGGCGTCAAATTCTGCCCGTTGCAGAAGCTCATCCGCGGACGTGCAGTAGAAGCAGCGGTCGTTCCTGGCTCGCTGGAAATCGCCGGCGGCGGCATCGGCCTCCAGGGTGACCGAGCCCATCAGTGAGGCAAAACCCTGCCCCTGAAAGGAAGGAGGATAGTCCCGTTCGTTGGTCCCCAGCAGCGTTTGCGCTTCCGCCAGTGCTTCTTCATCATGTCCAAGGAGTTGTGCGTCCGCCATGATCTCGCGATGCGAGACTTGCATCCTCGGAAAGAGCACAAGCGAGTAGCGTGCGCGAGCAAGCGACAGGGGTATGTCGCCCAGCACACCGCGGGTCATTGCCGCCCAGAGCGACGTAAAGCCGGAACGCGCGATCGGATCGGTCGCCGATTGCGCCAGCTGCGATATCGTATTGTACGCCTCCTGTTCGCGCCCCATGGCATCGAGATAAAGGACATAGTTGCTGGGATCGACGCCGGCGAATACGTGTTCCGCCGCCTGTTGCTCGAGCCTGTCGAGGTCGGAAGCCGAGCCGGCAAATGCAACCGCGCTGTCGCTAGCCAGCGCGACAGTCAGGGCGATCCTGCCATCGGCGGTCTTGCGGAGATTGCCGCGCAAGGGGCGTTCGTGGCCGAGCCACGCTTTCAGATAGCGCCAGGCCTGCGCGAACGAGATGCCGGTTTCCGGAATCTCGACCTTGATGTCTTCATCGCGCGCATTGCGGACGTCCTTCGAGCGGGCGAAGGAGTTGCCGCTGGCGGCGTCGCGGATATCGGCAATCTTGTTGGTGAGGTCATCGGCGACGACGTCGCCGGATAAACCATCGGCGGCAAATCCGGGCGGCACCGAGAACGCCTCGACCACGATTCCGTCCGCCTGGCTCGCGTTCCACACGGTTGCTGCCAGGGCGGCCAGGATCAGGAGACCTACCAGCACGAGCATGATCTGTATCGCGCCTTTCATCTGATCGTTGAAGCGGCGCCAGCGCAGATGCGAGAGCTCGAACGCGTTCTGCTCCAGAAGATTCTGCTTTTGCAGTTTCGCGAGCTCCGTCTGCTCATGGAGGTAAGCGCGTGCAGGTTCAGCCATGGCGGCATCGGCACTCATCGCGATGCCCACCGCCGCCGCGTCACCAGTCGCGCGCGACGAGACGATTTCGTCATCCTCAGCCATGCGACATCCGCGCCAGCTCAGCCTTCTCGGCGACTGAGAGATCGAGACCGGCGGCCGCGGCGAATTGCTTTCGTGCCTCGTCCTTTCTGCCGGAGTAGAACAACGCCTCGCTCCATTTGACATGCAGGCGCCCCCAATTGGGCGCGTATTTGTTCGCTTCCTCGAACTTCGCCAGCGCGAGATCGGAGCGGTTCTTCGCTATCAGCGCCTCGCCCCACATCTCCAACGGATCGGCGAAGTGCGGGCCGCGCTCGTGTGCGACCTTCAGCATGACGATCGCAGCATCCGCATCGCCTTTGCGCAGGAACATCGCCGCCCAATCCGCATAGGCGAAGGGAGGGGAGGGTCCCACTGCGACTGCGCGTGCGAACCAGTACGCCGCGCCGTTCCAGTTTTTCTGAAGCGAATCGATCTGTCCGCGCACGCGCAGGCAGAGATAGCAATCGAGCGGCGTCGTGCTGATTTCGCGCCACGCGGCGCTCACGTCGCCAGTTTTCGCCTCTGCGAGCGCCAGCCAAGGCCACGCCTCCGCGCGCAGGAACGCTCGTCCGGCAGGTGTCGCGGCCGCCCGCGTCTCCAGGGCCGCTTCGATGTCCATGCGCGCTGATTCCCAGTCGTCAATTGCCACGAACTGCTCGAACTGCGCGAAACGGAAATTCGGGAGCTGCCAGCCATAACCGGTGATGGCACTGGCGACCTGATTCGCGTCGCGGGCCGTCCCGAGGAGCTTCTGCGAGTGAGCGACGTCGTGGCCGATTGCCGAATCCGCTGCTCCCATGCTGAGCGCAACCGACCGTGAACCCTCGAAATCTGCAACGCTGGCAAGCTTTTCGTATTGCGCAACGACTTCCCCGAAATCTCCAACCTCTTCGACAATGTTGGCATCGCACTGGATTCCGATCACGGCGGCGGCGCGCGGGATGATGAGATGCGCGCCGCTACCGTCCAATGCACGGCGCGTTGCGCGCGAGACCCGAAGCTCCTGTTCGTCGTGTCCCGCCCAGGCCTCCAGACCTGCAAGATCGATCAGGGCGAGCGGAAGATCGGGCGCGAGCGCGACAGCTTCGCGCGCCCGGCGCAAGGCCTCCGCGCCATCGCCAACATTCGTCGCGGAAAAGGCCCATAATGTGTAAGCCCATGGTCTTTCGCTTTTGGGACCATCGACTGCGAGATTGCGCAGGATTCTCTCTTCCTCCGCGCCGCGCCCATGAACCGTAAGATAGACCGCGTAGCGGTATGGCTGAGTCTGGCCGTAGACGCTCTCGGCCGCACGCTCGAGAAGCGCGCCGAGATCGCGCTCGCGCCCCTCGAACCCCAGGCTGGCGTTGCTGCTTGTGCGAACCGTGAGCGCGATGCCCTTTTCCGTGCGCCAGACCTCGCCCGAAATATGCGTCTGATGGCCGAGCCAGCCCGCGAGATAGCGATAGGCTTCGCCGATGGAGACGCCGGTATTGGGAATCTCGACTTTGATCTCGCTGCCCCAGTCGCTGCCATAAGTGCCGGGCGCACGGCTGGAATCGGTCTGCGCCTGCAGCTGTGCCAGCCGGTCGAGAAGCTGGCTTGCAACGACGTCGCCGCTCATTCCGCGTTGCGCCATGTCCGTGGGCACCCGGAACGCATCGATCACGACGCTGTCGTCATGGGCCGCAGACCAGATCGCCGAAGCGAGCGCGACGATGACGACCACTGCAAAGGCCGCAAGTGTCAGCTCGAAAATGAGTTTCATCACATCGCTGATATGGCGCACGCGCAGGGACCAGTGCCGCACCCTGTCCTCGCGGCGGAGATCGTCCGCCTGCAATCGCGCCAGCACCGTTTGTTCGGCGAGGAACGCATCAGCTCTTTCGCGGCTCGCGGCCCCCAGCGCCGTCCAGGCAGCCGGTCCGCTATCAGTAGAATTCTCTCGCTGCTCGGTCATGTCCGGCGCATGTTTTTCAATAGTTCGGATTTATCCGGCGCCGAGAGATCGAGCGCAGATGCCAGCGCGAATTGCGTCTTCGCTTCGTCGCGCTTGCCCGCGTACACCAATGCCTCGCCCCATTTGAGATGCAGGCGCCCCCAGTTGGGCGCGTATTTGTTCGCTTCCTCGAATTTCGCCAGTGCGAGATTGGAGCGGTTCTTCTGCATCAGCGCTTCGCCCCACATCTCCAGTGGATCGGCGAAGTGCGGGCCTTTCAGGTTCGCTTCGTGAAATTCCGCGATTGCGCCGTCGAGATCGCCTTTTCGCATCAGCATCTCGCCCCACCACGTTTCGGCAAACGGTTCGTGCGGTGAGCGGGTCGCGACGGTGGTGAAGTCGCTCGCGGCGGCGGACCAGTCGTGATTGAGCGCGGCGATCCGTCCGCGTGCGCGCGTGCAATTGTCGCAATCGATCGGTGCGCTCGCGATCAGCGCATCTGCTCCCTTGCGGTCTCCGACTTTCGCCATGGCGTAAGCCAGATCAGGCAGGAATTGCAGGCTGGTCCATTTCTGGTCGGGCTCGCTTTGCAGAATTGCCTCTGCCTCACGTCCCCGCTTCACGGCGTCTACGAAGTCACCCTTTGCCAGAGCGATGTAGAACCAGGCAAGCGGTCTCTGGGATTCGGGGCGACCGATCCGATCTTTCGCCGTGATCATCGAAGCAAAGCGGCGCGCAAGCCCGGCGTCGTGCACGGATGCGGCGTCCTGCGCGGCGCTCCCGTTAGAATTGTTGCTCATCAGTCCGGTCTCGGCGTACTGCAGCCAAGCGGCCATCGCTTCCGCGAAATCACCGGTCATTTCGTCGCGATAAGCGGTAAACTGCAACGGTCCGACAGCCGCGAATTCGGCGCCGCTATCACGCGCCGCTCCCCGCCAGAGACGAATTGCGGCATCTGCGTCGTTGCGCGCCGCTTCGTCATGGCCGAGATTTCCCTCCGCCACGCTGAGCCACGCTCGAGTTATCGGATTGTCGGGATCCAAACGCGCCGCCTCGCGCCCCTTCTCCAGCGCACGCGGCATATCTCCCTGGAAGAAAAAGAAATTCGCCCAGGCCGAGTTGGCGAGCGCCTTCTCCTGTGAGCTGCCTTGGGACGCCAGGCCGGGCAGCATGCTCCTGGCCTCCGCGAAACGCCGCAGGCGGACGAGATATTCGACATAGCGATAAGGGAGCGCCGCGGCAAAAATCTGCTCGGTGGATTTGTCGATCAGCGCGTCGAGCTCGGTCGTCTTGCCCTGCACCGTTATGCCAGGCTGCGAACCGTAGCGCGTGGTGAGCGCGAAGCCAGCTGCACTTTGAACAAGATCTCCGGTGACATGCTTCTCGCGTCCGAGCCACGCGCGAAGGTATCGGTTCAATTCGCCCAGCGAGATTCCGGTGTCCGGAATTTCCACACGTACCGTGTCGGCGCCGTCGGCGCGATAGGAACCGGCAGACTGTGTGGTGGCGAAGAAGCCGGCCTGAATCTTCCCGAACTGGTCGAGCACTCGCCCCGCCAGGACGCTGCCGGTCAGGCCCGATTGCGCGATGTCGGGCGGCACGGAGAAGGAATCGACGACGAGATCATGATCCAGGCTCGCATTCCATACCATCGTGCCGAGGCCGCAGACAATGAGCAGGACGACGAGGAATCCCGCGATCTCCAGCGCAAAACGCGCATAGTCGCTGAATCGGCGGAAGCGCAGATGCGACAGCTCGAATTCGTCTTTCTTCCGCAGTGTGTCGATTTGCAGATCGGCGATGCGGCTCTGCTTGCGCAAATAATCGCGCGCTTCCTCGCCGTGTTGCCCTTGCTCCCTCAAGGCGATCTGTGCCGCCAACGCATTGGCGTCATCGGCGAGAGCGCCGAACCGGTCTTCGAAATCGTCAGCCATGCAGGCCCCTCACGCGCGCGAGTTCGGCTTTTTCGAGCGGACCCAGATCGAGATGCGCCGTGATTGCGAATTGTGCGCGCCCTTCGTCGCGTTTGCCCGACCACAGGAGCGCCTCGCCCCATTTGAGGTGCAGGCGCCCCCGGTTGGGCGCGTATTTGTTTGCTTCCTCGAATTTCGCCAGCGCGAGGTCGGAGCGGTTCTTCGCCATCAGCGCGTCGCCCCACATCTCGAGCGGATCGGCGAAGTGCGGGCCTTTCAGGTTTGCTTCGCGGAGTTTCGCGATTGCAGCATCGACATCGCCTTTCGCCAGCAGCATGGCGCCCCAGTCGGCATACGCAAATGGAATGGACGGCGCCTCGCGCACTGCCATATCGAACCAGAAGGCCGCCGCGTCCGGGCGCTTCAGCGCGGCGTCGATGTCGCCGCGGAAGCGCACGCAGGTGTAGCAGTCGAGCGGGGCGGACCCGATCAGCTTCAGCGCGCCCGCGCCGTCGCCGAGCTTCGCGTTCGCCAGCGCCATCCACGGGCGGTAATAGCGGCTGAAAACCACGTCCAGATCGAATCCCGGGCGCTCCTTCCGCAGCAGCGCTTCGGTCTGCGGTTCGAGCGCAAGGACGGCGCGCCAGTCCCGAAGGCCTGCAGCGACAGCGAAGGGCTGGCTATAAGCATCAAACCGGATGCCGGGTTGCCAGCGTCTCTGCGCGCGTGCGTCACGGTCATGCAGGAATGCAAGATCGACTTGTGCGCTATCGCTGAAACGACGTCCGTACAAAGTCGCGGCATCCAGATTGATCCGGAAGGCAGAAGCAAAATCGCCGAGATACTCTGCCAGCTCGACCTGGTCGCCCGCCTTGAGTTCCCGAGCCGTCTCAGGGCGCATGTAGCGGCCTTCGTACAGAATGCTCTTGCGCGTCGCGGCGAGGGCAGCCTCATCGTGGCCCAGCGCAGGCTCCGAGTAACTCTCGATATCGCCCCAGCCGAAGCTGAATTCCGGTATCTCGCGGGTCGAGCGCCAGAAGTCGGCATTGGCGGCATGCATGTCGCGTTCATCGAGCATCGCGATGAAGCCGAGCCCCACCCACGCAAAAGCCCGCTCGAGCGGGTCGGCGCTGAGCGTGTCGGTGGTGTGGATGCGTTTTGCCTCGCGCCAGTTGGCGCCCCCCTGCAACTCGTATATTGCGTAGCGATAGGGTTGCGTGCGCGCGTAGATAGCTTCCGCCACCTTCTGGAGCAGGGGGTCGAGATCGTTTTCGGAGCCGGAGACCCGCGCACTGTCGCTGTCGCTGACTCGGGCTACGAGTGTGATGCCCTTCGCATCGCGGAACACCTCTCCGGAGATATGGGTTTCGTGCCCCAGCCACTGGCGCAGATAGCGATAGAACTCGCCGATGGAGACGCCCGTGTCGGGAATCTGCACCTTGAGATCGTTGCCCCAGTTGTTCGCATAGGACTGGGCGGGTCGGCCAGATCGGGTGGCGTTCTGCATCGCCTGCAGCCTGTCGAGAATTTGGCCGGCCACGACCTCGCCTGAAAGCCCGCGCGCCGCCAGATCGGGCGGCACCTGGAAGGATTCCACCACGAGGCCGCGGTCGTGGGCGGCGTTCCACATGGCCACGCCGATGAAGCCGGCAACGGCGGTGACGACCAGCGCGGCCGCCAGCTCAAAGGCGAGCTTGAGCACGTCCGAGATGTGATGCACGCGCAGCGACCAGTGGCGCAGCGAAAGCTCGTGCTGGAGCTCATGCGCCTGCAGGTCGACGAGATGTTGCTGCTTCTGCGCGAGCAATGTCTGTTCGTCGAGATAGCGGTTCGCCTTCTCGCGGTCGGCCGAACCCAGTGCCAGTGCCGCCGCAGCCGGATCAACGGCGGCACCAACCGGCGCCGCACCGCGCTCCTGACCCTCGGTTTCCTCAGCCATGCACCTTCCTCCACTTGGCGAGCGCCCCTCTGTCGGCCGCCGAGAGATCGAGGCTTGCGGCCTGCGCGAATTGCCTCCGCGCCTCGTCGTTCTTGCCGGCATAGAACAGCGCCTCGCCCCATTTGAGGTGCAGGCGCCCCCAGTTGGGCGCGTATTTGTTTGCTTCCTCGAATTTCGCGAGCGCTAGGTCGGAGCGGTTCTTCGCCACCAGCGCTTCGCCCCACATCTCGAGCGGATCGGCGAAATGCGGGCTCGTCAGGTTTGCTTGCCGGAATCGTTCAATCGCCACGTCGTAATTTCCCTCGCCCGAGAGCGCGGCGCCCCAATCGGTGTACGCAAAGGGAAGAGAGGGCGCCAGCTTCACGGCATCGGCGAACCAGAATGCCGCGCCGCTCCAGTTCTTCTGCACAGCGTCGATATTGCCGCGCATCCGGGCGCACAGGTAACAATCGGACGGCGTCTTATCGATCAGAGTGTGCGCTGCACGAAAATCACCAAGCCGTGCATCCGCATGAGCGAGCCACGGCCACATCATGACCGGCAGCAGTACATGCACGAGCCGATTTTTTGCGACGGGAAGGCCACCCAGCACAATCAGATCGGCACGGGCCGCCCGCCAATCGTCGAGCGCGGCACTGCGCATCAGCCGGGAAAGGGGCGGCAGTTCCCAGCTGTACTCTTCGCTCGCCATCATGCGAAGCGCTATTGCTTCCTGGTTCGACGCGTCCGGAGATGCCTTCAAGGATGCTGCAACGTCATGATCCTGTGCGAGATCGGCGCTCATCATCATCGGCAGTGAGCGATGCGAAGCGTCGAAATCGGCCAGGGCCTGCACCTCCGGCGCCCGCGTGATCGCCTGAAGGAAATCGCCTTTCTTCTCCGCCACGACCACCGCCGTCACGACCTGTTGTGCCACGGCGCGTGCGGGCGCGTACTGTCGCGAGCCGCCGTTCTGGTACAGATCGAATTCGCGCAGACTGTCGTGAAATGCGGCCTCGTCGTGACCCAGCTCCACTTCCTCTTCCGCCAGATTCTGAAAAATGTGGGGAAGCGTGGGGTCGAGCTGGGCGGCGATTCGCTCTTTTTCCTGTGACCCTTTGATATCGCCCGCCAGTTCGAGCAACAGGCCCCAACGGGAATACGCCCACGCTTTGTCTTCGGGCGGACCGCTGAGCGCCAGCGCCTGAGTCGCGGCCAGGCCTTCGGCCGTGCGGCCCTGCTGTTGCAGGAAGACCGTGTACCGGTAGGGCTGAGTCTGCCAATAGACGTATTCAGCGGCCTTCGAAACAAGCGCATCGAGATCGCCATCGGCGCCGCGGAACATGCGTGCCGGTTCGCTTCCTGCGCGCGCGCTCAGTGCGAGTCTGTCTTTGTCGTGCCAGAGTTCGCCCGTGATGCGTGTTTCATGGCCCAGCCACTTTGCAAGAAACCGATAGGCTTCGCCGATGGAAACGCCGGTATCCGGGATTTGAACCTTGATATCGTTGCCCCAGTCGTTGCGAAACGTGTTGGCCGCGCGGAGCGTATCGGTGTGCGACTGGATGAAGGCGATGCGATCCTGCACCTGCGTGGCGATCACCTCGCCGCTCAGTCCCTTTGCCGCCATGTCGGAGGGAACGTTGAAGGCTTCGATGACGAGCGCGTCGTCATGCGCGGCGTTCCAGATGGCGAGTGCGATAACGCCGGCAATGGAAAGCACGATGAACGCAAGTGCGACTTCGAACGCCACCTTCATCACGGCGCTGAGATTTCCGAAGCGCAGCGACCAGTGGCGCAGCCTGTTCTCGCGCTCCATGTCAGCGATCTGGAGCCGGACAAGGCGCGTTTGCTCGCGCAGGAACTCGCGCGCTTCTTCTGATGACTCTCCGCTTGTTTTCATAGCAAGATGGGCGGCAAGCGGGTCGGACGCGCGTCCGGTCGGGCGAATTCCCGCTCCCTCGCTCTCGAAATCCTCAGCCATGCGATGCCTTCACGCGAGCGAGTTCGCCTGAGCCCGCTGCGGAATGATCGAGGCCGGACGCGACGCCGAACGCGCCGGCATCGGCGCGCGTTTCCTCGCCGTTCGAATGATCTTCGGACAATGCCGCCAGCCCCTCTCTGCATACGTCCGGCTGGCGCATGCAGCTTCGACCGATAGCTTACGAGCCTGCGCGCAGGCTGTCACGTCCGGCGCGGTGCGATGCCGCCGCGTTGGCGGTTGGGCCCGGCGGGTGTAGAAGGCGGATGTCTGCTGGGGGTGTGCCATGACTGAAGCCGTGCCGGCTTTGCCGGTAAAGATCCGCGAACTGCACAGCCATCATTTCGATTCGACGATCTGGAACGGCTTCAGGTTCCGCGACGACGATATCGTCATCGCCACCTACGCGAAGTCCGGCACGACATGGGTTCAGCAGATCATCGCGCAACTCATCTTCGAAGGCGCCGATGACCTTCCCGTTGCGGAGATGTCGCCCTGGCTCGATCTGCGCGTGCCGCCAAAGGAGATCAAGATTGCGGCCGTCGAGGCGCAAAGCCATCGCCGGTTTCTGAAAACCCATCTGCCCGTCGATGCGCTCGTGTTTTCGCCCAGGGCGAAATACATCTACATCGCGCGCGATGGACGCGACGTGGTGTGGAGCCTTTACAACCACCACGTCACGGCAAACGATCTCTGGTATCAGGTGATGAACGACTCGCCGGGCCGCGTCGGTCCGCCGATCGGCAAACCGCAGGCAGCGGTCCGGCAATATTTCATCGAGTGGCTCGAACGCGACGGTTATCCGTTCTGGCCCTTCTGGGAAAACGTCGCGTCTTGGTGGGCGATACGCGGACTTCCCAATGTCATGCTGCTGCATTTTGCGCAGCTCAAGAATGACATGCCAGCGCAGATCCGCCGCATCGCCAGGTTTCTCGACATCCCGATCGAGGCGCCGCGCTGGCCTGTGATCCTTGAACATTGTGGCTTTGAATATATGAAGGCGCACGCCGCGAGCACAGTTCCGCTTGGAGGCACGCTGTGGGAGGGCGGGGCGGAAACGTTTCTGCACAAGGGCACGAACGGCCGCTGGCACGATATGCTCGACGCCGAAGACTGCCGCCGCTACGAAGAGATGGCGCGAGAAAAGCTCGGCGAAGAATGCGCCCGCTGGCTCGCGACGGGAATACAACCCTCTCCGTAAGGGCTAAATAGAATTGTTTCGATGATCGCCGCTAGAGCACGTTCCGCTCATATAGAACTAAAGCGTGTCATCCCGGCCGACCCCCGCGCCACCGGTCCGCGCGAAGCGCGGCCGGAGCGTAAACTCCAGCGGGGGGAGAGCCGGGACCCAGCTCCGTGAAGAAATTCCGTAAGCACTGCTTCTGGGTTTTCCCCCGGTTAAACCGGGGGATCATCGCGGGAATGACACTCTTTTGGCGTGGCCATTCATTCCGGGCGGAATATGCTCTAGTACCTGCCATCATTGACACGTGACTCGGGCCCCATCCTTCGACAGGCTCAGGACGAGGCCCTCATGGTGAGCCTGTCGAACCATGACGGCCGGCGGCACGTAACACGCTTCTGCGATTCCGGATACTAGCCCGCGGCGATCTGTGCCTCGCCGATCTCGGCCAGCACTTCTGCTTCGACCGAAGGATTTGGTTCGCCGTCGGACGTGGCGATCAGCTCTTTGGGAATGAGCAGGATGACCGGCAGAATCAGCGCATAGACGGCGGTCGTCGCCAGCGCGCAGTAAAGGAATCCATGAGTCGGACTGCTGCTGTAAATTCTGGCGCCGAGGAGATCGCCGCCCCGATAGGAAAGCATGTACACGCCGTCCACCATCATCATCAGCGTGCCCTGCAGCCCGGGCGGACAGGAGCGCATCGCCAGGTCGTAATAGGCGCCGGCCGCGATGCCTCCCATCATGCCGATCGGCAACGCGAGCCATAAGGCCGCCGCGGCCGAGTTCACCAGAGCAAGCGGAATCATCTGCGGCACGGTGATGATCGTTCCCCACCACAGCAGCGTCTTCAGCGATACTCTCTTGCAGAGCCAGCCATAGAGGAAAAATACCGGAATGAACGCGACGGTGAAAATCGCGTAGTAATCCGTATAGATCGCGTCCGAGGCATGCAGCTTGTTTGTGAGATAGAACTGCAGCGGCGTGTTGGAGCCGGGCGCGAATTGGAACATGAACATGATCAGCACTGCCGGATAGACGGCGCGATGCCGGAGAAGCCTCTTCACGTCGCCGAGAAGGTCGGAACCTTTGGCTTGCGGTCTGTCGTAGGCGTGACTGAAGACGGCGCGCGGCTTCCAGATGGCGAAGACCGCGAGCGCCAGGGATAGAAGCGCAACCAGCAGGAAGGTCTGCCGCGGCGGCAGATGTTCGGCGATCCAGCCCGCGGCGACGGCGCCGATGGCATACGGAATGGACATGACGATCTGCCACAGCGCGCTCAAGCGTCCGGACATGAGTTGTTCCTGGCCGACGAGGGCGAGCAGAGCCTGATACGCCGCCGCCACGAAGCGGAAGGTCAGCATCGTCAGGAACATGCCCGCGAACAGGCCGAGATAGGAGAGGCGAGACAGCGCCATCCAGAGAAAGACCGCCGCCGTCGCCGTCGCAAAGATGACGAAATAGCCGCGGTCCCTGAGACCGAACGGATTCCACAAATCGCGCGTCATGCCGAACACGAACGAGAGATAGACCGGAAGCGCCGTCAGCAGGCGGAAGACCGAGACCTGCGTTGCCGAGGCGTGCAGCTGATCCTTGAGCATGTAGGACGTGGCAAAATCGAGCAGGTACCCATGCGGCAGCACGAGATAGACAAGCAGCGTCAGCGGCGTGAAATAAAAGAAGACGTCCCGGGAGCGGTTGCTCCCGTTGTTGGAAACCGTGGCCATGTTATGCGTTCGTCCCAGCCTGGTACGAGTGTGTACCCTTCGGCGAGCCTAGGCGCGTGCGCCGTTCAAAGTCAAAAAATGCCTTGGCATGACGCAAGTCGGTGACGCTTTCCCGATGATGGATCCAGTAAACACGTGAGCAGCGAGTGACGTACACGACCCACGACCGGCCGTGGCCNNNNGGAGGATCAACTCAGCGGGCGGAGGGGGCCGCTTTGCCCCATTGCTGCCTTCAAGTCGTGCATATTGCGCGGCCGAGCGGGCAACGATGGAGTTGTTTCTGTGACGAAATCGATAGCTTGGATTTTTCCCTCTGCCGTTTTGGCGGTTTGTGTTGGCGTTGCCTGTTCCGGAGAAGCGCTCGCACGGGTCTCCGTCATCACCATGGATCGCGCAATCCAGATTGCACTCAAGGCGCGTCCCGGCGCAATCACCGCCAAGGAACTGGAGCGCGAGAAGGGCGGCAGCGGACTGCGCTTCTCATTCGACATCAAATCATCAGACGGCCGGACCTATGAGGTCGGCGTGGATGCCGCGGACGGCAAAGTGCTCGAGAACGGCCCCGAAGGCAAAAATCCCGATTAGCCGGGTCTAAGCTTCACCGTACAAAATTCGCGGCGTCGGTTACAGTTTCCCGCTGGCGTTCCTGATTTCGGGAACCAGAGCCGGGGAGATTCCACATGTCGCGCGTCGCCATTGTGCAGCAACCGCCCGTCCTGCTCGACAAGCCGCGCTCGCTCGAGAAGGCCGTGAGCGCGGCGCATGAAGCTGCCGCCAAGGGCGCAAACATCGTCGTCTTTCCGGAAGCCTTCCTGCCGGGTTATCCCGTCTGGATGTGGCGGCTAAGGCCCGGCAGCGACGGGCGCCTGACGGAAGAAATTCATTCGGCGCTGTTTGCCAATGCGATCGATCTCGATAGCGACGATCTTGCGCCGCTCCGCAAGGCCGCGGCGGAACACCGGCTCTCGATCGCTTGCGGGATGAATGAACGCGAAAGCACGTTTGGGCGCGGCACGCTGTACAACACGATCGTCATGATCGGACCGGATGGAACCATATTGAACCGGCACCGCAAGCTGATGCCCACCAATCCGGAACGCATGGTGTGGGGCATGGGCGATGCCTCCGGCCTCAGGGTTGTCGAAACGCCGCACGGTCGGTTGTCGACGCTCATCTGCTGGGAAAACTACATGCCGCTGGCGCGCTATGCCGTCTATGCGCAGGGCGTCGAGATTTATGTGGCGTCGACCTATGACGACGGCGAGCCCTGGCTTTCGACCATGCGGCACATCGCGCGCGAAGGCGGCTGCTGGGTTGTCGGGAGCGGCTTCGCGCTCAAAGGCTCCGACATTCCGGAATCCTTTCCGGGCAAGTCCAAGCTCTATCCCGACGCGGAGGAGTGGATAAATCCGGGCGACTCCGTCGTCGTCGCGCCCGGCGGAAAGATCGTCGCCGGCCCGCTGCACGAGGAGCACGGCATTCTCACTGCGGACATCGATCTCGCGCTAATCTCCGCCGCGCGCCGCACTCTCGACACCACCGGTCATTACGCCCGCCCTGACATCTTCCAGCTCACCATCAACCGCCGCCCGGCCGCACCGGTGGAATGGCGTGATTCTGAATAAGCGCCAAATGAGTTTCGACGAGGTATTCACATATTGATGCAGGAGCAACCCAAGCGTGTCATCCAGCGCTCGCCCAAAGCGGGGATGACACGCTAAGGGAGCGATCATAAGTTTCTGCGCTGCGGAGTGTTTGCTGCTTCAGTGAGCGGCGACGGTCTACGCCGCCTTCTTCGCGCTCTCTTTCAGCAGGCCGAGCCGCAGCAGGCTTTGGGCGGTGGCGATGATGGCTTCCTCGCGCGGGCGCGGTGACCAGCCGAGCAGGCGTTTCGCCTTTTCGCCGGTGGCGTTCTTTACCTTGCCGAGTTCGGGCAGAATCTGCTTCACCGCCGGATCGCCCAACGCCGCGAGGCGCACCACAAAGTCGGGAAGCTGCCGCGTCGGCACGCGTTTCGCTGCCGCTCCCAACCGTTCTTTCAACACCGTCGCAATTTCGCGGATCGACATGAAATCGCCGGAGACGGCGAGGAGGCGCTCGCCTTTCGCAGCGGGATGCGTCATGGCGCGGATATGCAGATCCGCCACGTCCCGTACATCGACGACGCCGAAAGTAAGCCGGGGGACGCCGGGCATGCCGCCATCCATCAGGCGCTGCACCAGCAGGATCGACGTCGAATAGTCGGGTCCCAGCACTGGGCCAAACACGCCCACCGGATTGACGACCGAAAGCTCGAGCCTGCTGCCATCGCGCGCGATGAAATCCCAGGCGGCGCGTTCGGCAAAGGTTTTCGATTTCGCATAGGGCTGCACGTCGGCGGCATTTGGGTCCGTCCAGCTCGTCTCGTCGAACGGTGCGCTGCGCGGTTTCTGCCCATAGCCGATCGCGGCGAAAGATGACGTGAGCACCACGCGCTTGACGCCGGCATCGCGCGCGGCGCGCAGCACACGGAGCGCGCCTTCGCGCGCCGGCACGATCAATTCGTTTGGGTCTTTGGGGACGCCCTGCGGGAATGGCGAAGCGATGTGCAGCACATAGTCGCAGCCGGCGACGGCTTGCGGCCAGCCTGCATCGCTTTCGAGATCCGCGGCGACAAACGACACACGCTCGCCGGGCTCGGCGCCGCCCTCCCGCAGCATGCTGCGCACCTCGTCCTCGCGCTTCAGATCGCGCAAGGTCGTGCGCACCGAATGCCCCGCGGCCAGCAGCTGCAGGATGCAATGGCTGCCGATAAATCCCGACCCGCCCGTAACCAGAACCGTGCTCATGTGCCGCCTCCCGATTTTATCTGCGTTTAGAGTTTGACGATAAACCGCCAAACCGCCAACAAGGTAGAAAATTCACAGGGAGGCAGTGAGACGGTGAGGAAGTGAGAATTATTGCGCGCCTTTGGCGCGCTATACTTCCTCACTGTCTCCCTGTGAACCTTCTTTGTCTCGTTACCGCACCAGCACATGCGGGCCGATGTCGGCGATGGATTTGCAGCCGGTGAGCGCCATGGTGGCGTCGAGCTCGCGGCGGATGATGTCGATCGCCTTCGCTACGCCCGCTTCGCCGCCCGCGCCAAGTCCATATATATAGGCGCGCCCGATCAGGCAGGCCTTCGCGCCAAGCGCGAGCGCGCGCAGCACGTCCTGTCCGGAGCGTACGCCGCCGTCGAAAAGAACTTCTGTATCGCCCCCCACCGCATCGGCAATCTTCGGCAGCATCGCGATCGAAGATGGCGCGCCGTCGAGCTGACGCCCGCCATGATTGGAGACCACGATCGCATTCGCTCCCGCGCCGACGGCGGATCTGGCGTCTTCCACGTCGAGAATGCCCTTGATGATCAGCGGCCCCCGCCACAGCTTGCGGATCCATTCCAGGTCTTTCCAGCTGAGCCCCGCGTCGAGCTGTCCGCTGACCCAGTGCGAGAGCGATTTCACGCTCGTCATTCCCTTAAGATGTCCGTGGAGATTTCCGAACGACCGGCTCTTGCCGCCGAGGATGCCGGTCACCCAGCGCGGCCTGCGGGCCATGTCGAGAAGGTTGGCGAGCTTGAGCGAAGGCGGCACGGAGAGCCCGTTCCTGATGTCGCAATGCCGCTGGCCGACCACGGGCAGGTCGACGGTGAGCATCAGGGCGCTGCAACGGGCGGCCGCGGCACGCTCGATGAGCGCATGCGCGAAGCCGCGATCCTTCGTCACATAGAGCTGGAACCAAAATGGTGTGCCTGCGGCTTCCGCCACGTGCTCGAGCGAGCAGATGGAGAGCGTGCTCAGCGTGTAGGGAATGCCGGCGGCACGGGCGGCAAGACAGGCAAGAATTTCGCCGTTGCCCCATTGAAGTCCGCTCATCCCGACCGGCGCGAGCGCGAGCGGCAGCGCCACCTTCTGGCCCAGAATTGATGTCGAGGTGTCGCGCTCTGCGACGCCCACCATCACGTGCTGGCGAAGCTTGATGTCTTCCAGGTCGGCGCGGTTGGCGCGCAACGTGTCCTCGGAATACGAGCCCGCCTCGACGTAATCGAAGAACGCGCGCGGCACCTTGCGGCGCGCGACGCGCCGCAGATCCTCAATGCAAGTGATGTTCTTCATGTGCGCCCCGGAAGCCCGCTGTACTATACGCCTCCCGGTGGTTTCTGATGCAAGCTCATCGGTCGAACCTTCGATCAGGCCGAAGGCTGCACCAGGTTGATGAGATTGCCGCACGTGTCGCCGAAGACCGCCGCGATGACCGGTCCCATCTTCTGCGGCTCGCTCCGGAAGGCGACGCCGACGTCCTTCAGGCGCTTGAACTCGCTCGCGATATCGGTGGTAAAGAAGGCAGTGGATGGAATTCCGGCATCGTAGCGGGCCTTCTGGTAGACGCCCGAAGGTGGAAACGCCGCAGCCTCCAGCAGAAGCTCCACGCCTTCAAGCCCGTCCGGCGAGCTCACGGTCAGCCAGCGGTAGGTGCCCATGGAAATATCCGCTTTCTTCGTGAACCCGAGCTTCCCCGTGTAGAATCGAAGCGCGTCTTCCTGATTTTCGACGGTCACGCTGGCGAGCTTGATCTGCATGGGATCCTCTCCGAAAGTTGCGAGCCATGCTGCAATTGCACAGCTCTGCATTCAAGACGAACCTTGCGCCGCCGAACCGACACGGCCCGTGTGGAATTCGTTGCCGGTCCGAGCGGAGAAGAGCAACCCCAACATCGTCATGGCCGGGCTGTTGTCCCGGCCACCCAAGAACACCGCGTCAAAAAAATGAGCGCCGGTTGTTGCAATTGTGATTGTTTCGTTTGGCGAAATTGAACGTCCAGTCGCTGGTGACGCTAATGCATCCATGGCAGATACCGTTTTCATGGGTGGCCGGGACAACAGCCCGCCCATGACGAAGCTTTATTAGGGAACGGGAGAACAGTTCTACGGTGGAGAGCGCGGCAACCGGGCTTGCATTCACCGCCGAACTGCCTGCCAGATTGACTCATGAGCGCGATTGCAGCCACGCCCGCCGCAGCGGATGATTCCGCGCGCCGCGGGATTGGCAGCCTGCGCACGAAGCTCCTCTATGGCTTCGGCTCCGTCGCGTTCGGGGTTAAGGACCAGGGTTTTTCGTATTTCCTTCTCTTCTTCTACAACCAGGTTGTGGGCGCGCCCTCGCAGATCGTGGGCAGGGCGATCGCCATTGCGCTCTTCGTCGACGCCTTCGCCGATCCGATCATCGGCCAGCTTTCCGACAATCTGCGCACGCGCTGGGGACGGCGGCACCCCTTCATGTACGCGTCGGTGCTTCCCGTCACGATTGCCTATTTTCTTTTGTGGAACCCGCCGCACTGGCCACAAGCCGCGCTGTTTGCGTGGCTCGTTGGAATCATCATCGTCGTGCGGACCTTCATCTCCATGTACGAAATCCCGAGCTCCGCCCTGGTGGCCGAGCTGACGCCGGATTACGACCAGCGCACATCGTTCTTCGCCTGGCGCTATCTCTTCGGCTGGCTCGGCGGATTGGGAATGACAATGCTCGCCTTCGGCGTGTTCTTCGCGCCGACGAAACGCTTTCCCGTGGGGCAGCTCAATCCGGACGGCTATTTCAGATATTCCATCGCCGCCTGCGCGCTGATCGTGGTTGCAATCTTCGTCTCAGCCGCGGGCACGCACAAATTCATTCCCGGCTTCAGCGTGCCG
>PKWC01000038.1 GCA_003131925.1 Alphaproteobacteria bacterium
GCGTCGCGCATCTGCTCGAAGGCAGCGTGCAGCGCGCGGGCGATGCAGTGCGCATCAGCGCCGAACTCATCGATGTGAAGGACAGGACGGCGATATGGTCCGAGCACTACGACCGGCCGTACAAGGATCTGTTCAAGCTGCAGGACGACATCACCAGCGCCGTCGCCACATCGTTAAAGGCGAAACTGCTTGGTGGCGGCAACGCCCCACCGCCGCAGAGCGATCGTCCGCCCAGCGGCAATCTTGCTGCCTACAACGCCTATCTGGAAGGCAGTTTCTATGCGCATCGCCATACGCCCGAAGATAAGCGCAAGGCCGTCGCGGCTTACAACGCGGCCGTCAAGCTCGACCCCGCTTATGCGGCCGCCTGGGCAGCACTCAGCACCGCGGAAATCAATGTGGCTTTGTTGTCGAGCTCTTCCGCCGCGCTGACGCAAGCCCTGCCACGCGCGCGCGCGCACGCCGAAAAGGCACTCGCCATGGCGCCAAATCTCGCGCTCGCACACAACGCCCTTGGCAATGTGTTCCGCAATAAATCCAATTGGTCCGGCGCAGAAGCGGAATTTCGGCGGGCCGCGCAACTGGCGCCTGCGTACGCAGCCCCAAAATCAAATCTGTCCGTCTTAGTTGCAACGCTCGGCCGGCCCGAAGAGGGTGTCGTGCTCGAACAGCAGGCATTGAAGTTCGATCCGCTGCGACCCGCATCCTACTTAAATCTTGCCCTGTATCTGATGCCGCTGGGCCGCCTCGACGAGGCCGAAACGGCAACCCGCCACGCGATCGCACTGCAGCCCGACGGCATCAACTTCTACAGAAACCTTTCGGTGATCGACCTCCTGCGCGGCAATGCCGGGGCAGCATTGGCAGATGCCCAAAAGGAGCCGGACGGTGCGTGGCGCGACGTAGCCGTGGCGCAGGCGCTGCAGATCGGAAGCGACCGCGCCGCTGCCGATGCGGCGCTGCAGACTCTCATCACAAAATATAGCGACGATGAACCGGTTCAGATCGCCGAAACCTACGGGCAGCGCAAAGATGCGGACAATGTATTCAAATGGCTGGAGCACGCGCGCACGGTGAAAGACCCGGGGCTCGAGGACCTGCTCTTTGACGCGCTTCTCCTGCCCTACCGGCAAGATCCGCGGTTCGCGCAACTGTGCAAAGAACTGAACCTGCCGCCGCCGAAGAATTAGGGCTCTTACTGAACTGACTACCGGCCGTTGGCGGAACGGCGGGTGTTCGCAGTCTCCGGCCCGAGCCATCACCAGTCCTCGCAAGCATTCACGCTGCTCGTGGGCGCGTTGCGACATCGAACTTGATGACTGATCCGTGCAACTGAACCCCAGACTGCTTTTGTAACAAACGGCCCGTGTCCCAGAAAAAACCGAGGAAAACTGGCGCACCAGACAGGATAGAAGTGAGAACTGGGTCCTGATCCTCATCCGTCGGCAATCGGAAAGCTGAGGGGAGTTAGCTCCCGACTGAGTTCTCACTTCTATCCTGTTTGATGAGTCGGAAAGTCAGTATCCCCAATGGGTTAGGCGCTGGCGCACCGGACGGGATGAAAATGGGAAACTGTGGATCGTCATCATCAGAAGGAAGCCGCTGAAGTGAACTGCCCATGGCGCCCAGACGGCCAAGAAGCGTCGTATTGACTTGAATGCATACCGGAGCTTTGATCCCGCGAATTGAAGAGGGGAACGGCGCAATGCGCATGCTTCATGCTTGCGGCAAATATATTTTGGCTGGCGCTGCCACACTTGCTGCGCTCGCTTCTCTTGACCCGGCTCACGCTGGTTTGCGTGTTCTCCATGCCTTCGACAGAAGCGACGGTGATAACCCCGAAGGTGCCCTGGTCGAGGACTCGGTGGGCAACCTCTACGGCACGACGGTATCAGGCGGCAGCGGCGGCGGAACCGTTTTCAAACTGGCCCCCGACGGCACCGAATCGGTGCTTCATTCCTTCACGGGTGGAAGCGACGGCTCTGAGCCCGTCGGCCTGATCATGGACGAAGCGGGCAACCTATACGGCACGACGAGGTACGGCGGCAGCGCTGGATGCGAGGGTTCCGGTTGCGGAACCGTTTTCAAGCTCGCGCCCGACGGCACCGAAACGGTGCTTTATGCCTTCGCCGGCGAAAACGACGGCACTTTCCCTAATTCCGGCGTGATCGAGGACAAAGCCGGCAACCTGTACGGCACGACTGACGAGGGTGGCAACACTGGCTGCGGTTACGGTTGCGGAACCGTTTTCAAGCTCGCTCCCAGCGGCACCGAAACGGTGCTATATGCCTTCACCGGCGGAAGCGACGGCGCCACCCCGTCAGCCGGCCTGATTGAGGACTCAACAGGCAACCTGTACGGCACGACGTATCAGGGCGGAAACAACAGCTGCACAGACGGTTTCGGTTGCGGAACCGTTTTCAAGATCGCTCCCGACGGCACCGAAACGACGCTTTATACCTTCAAGGGCGGCACCGACGGTGGAACGCCCGATTCGGCGCTCATCGCCGACAGCGCCGGTAATTTCTATGGCGAGACCTCGGAAGGCGGTGGCACGGGCTGTTCGGGGTACGGCTGCGGCACTGTTTTCGAGCTCGCTGCCGACGGCACCGAGACGGTGCTCTATAGCTTTTGCAGAAAAAGAGGCTGTAGCGATGGCGCCGGGCCCTCGGCCGGCCTGATCAGTGACAAAGCCGGCAACCTGTACGGCACGACGGAGGGCGGCGGCAGCGGTAGCTGCGGCATCGGCGAAGACCTCGGTTGCGGAACCATTTTCGAGGTCGCTCCGGAGGGTACCGAGACGGTGCTCCATGCCTTTTTAAACGTCATGAGCCACGGCTATGACCCAGGGGGCCTGATGCGGGACAAGGAGGGCCATCTGATCGGCACGACGGAGGAGGGCGGCATCAGAAGCTGCGGCGGGTTTCCGGGCCGTTCCGGTTCGCCGCCAGCCTTCCATCCGCGCGGTTGCGGCATCGTCTTCAGGTTTGAAAAGTAGAGGCGGCAGCGTGCGTGAAGAATAGTGCTTCACCGGGAGACGTGCGCGCAGCAGGGAGCAAACAGCATTCGGCGTATCAGCTCTTGTTTGCTCGCATCGCCGATGGCGCGCACCGGACAGGATAGAAATGGGAACTGGATTGTTGTTCTCTCGACGGCGCGTTACAGGCCGCAGCGGTAGCGGCGAACCAAGACGTTTCTCGGCCGAAGCTCATCGGCTGAGGTCAAATCGAATTTCCCCAACTTCAAATACCGCGATGTGCCGGGCCTCTGCCGATGCGCAACGCGGAAGGAAATCGAGGCGCACGGATGGAGTCTTAATCCCAGCCGCTACGTCGGTGTGGCCGCTGGAGCAGCGGACGATACGGATTTCAAGGAACGGCTGGAGGAATTGCAGGAAGAGCCGGAAAGACTTAACGGACAAGCGGCCATCCTGCAATCGAGCATTGCGCAGAACATAGCTGAACTGTTGACATGAGCGTCCCCGACAATGCGCTCGGGCGGTGCCCATCAGTTGATTGGTGAGAGAGCTGCACAAGCGGGGTTGCGGCGTCGCTGTAGTATGTCACCAGCGCCGCGCCGGCGTCGGCACCGACGAAGGCGGCGTCCGCCCTAGTGAGAACGAGGCATCGCTCCCGCGGAGGAGCGAAAGGAAGGTCACGACGCGGCGTCTATCGGCAACGCCGTCAATTCTTCGCCGGCTTCAGGCCCCAATCGGGATGCAGGGACGAGATTGCGGGCGGCTCGGGCTTTTTGCGATAGATGGCGTTGTTGCCGGCATTGAGTGCGTAGGCATAGAGATTGCCGTCTGCGGAGCCCACATAGACCATGCCGTTGGCCACCGCCGGTGAAGACGTGATGGAATTGCCGGTCGCCGCAATACACAGCAGGTCGCCGTACTGGTCGAAGGCGTAGAGGTCGCCATCTTCGGAGCCGACATAGACCACGCCGTTCGCCACCGCTGGGGATGAATCAATGACACCTCCGGCGTACACGCTCCACAGCATGGTGCCTGTCGAAGCGTTGACGGCGTAGAGAATGCCGTCTTCGGAGCCTACATAAACGGCGCCGTTCGCCACTGCGGGAGAGGAGACGATGTGGGCGCCTGTCGTTACTGCGGAGCGCAAGACGCCGCTGGTGGCGTTGAAGGCATAGAGCTTGTCGTCGTCGGAGCCGATATAGACGACGCCCTTCGCAAGGGCCGGGGCATCTTCGATTTCGCCGCCTGTCGTTGCTGGCCAGGAACCGGAGAGGATCGCGCCGCTGGTAGCGTTGAAGGCGTAGAGCTTGTCGTCGGCGGAACCGACATAGACCACGCCGTTCGCAACGGCGGGAGAGGATACTATGATGCCGCCGGTCGTTGCCGGCCAGCCGGGGAGCAACGCGCCGCTGGTGGCGTTAAAGGCATAGAGCTTGTCGTCTGTGGCGCCCACATAGACGACGCCGTTCGCCACCGCAGGAGAGGAACTGATTTGGCCGCCCGTCGTCACCGGCCAGCCGGAGAGCGAGGCGCCGCTGGTGGCGTTGAAGGCGTAGAGTTTGCCGTCTGTTGCGCCCACGTAGACGACGCCGTTCGCCGCCGCGGGAGAGGAGTAAATCACGCCGCCCGTCGTCACAGGCCAGCCGGAGAGCGAGGCGCCGCTCGTGGCGTTGAAGGCGTAGAGCTTGCCGTCCAACGAGCCTATATAGACCACGCCGTTCACCACCGCGGGGGAAGATAGATAGATTTCGCCCTGCGTCGCCCCAGTCCAAGCGACGTCGAGGCTAGCGGCATTGCCGCTGTTGATGACGTTCTCGTAGGGGTTGTTACCTTTTTTTTGCACCCCGAAATGAAATTGGGCCCAGTCGGTATTGACGGTGAAGGCCTTCTGCGCGGCGAGACCGGAATGGCGGCCGATGGCGGTGACGTAATGGATGCCCGGCGTGGCACTCGCAGGCACGCCGATCGGGGTTTTCGGAAAGGCGCCGCTGGGGTTGGTGACGGCGAGTGCCTCGTCGGTCGTGTCGAAATAGATGTCGACCCCCTCGCTTGCGCCGAAATACTTGCCGCTCACCTGGGTATTCCCCTGCGGATGGTTCTGGGCCGGGGTGAGCGCGATTGTTGGCGTGCCCGCGGATGCGTCCGCTGCGGCGCCAAGCCATGCGGCGGTTGCGATGAAGGCCGCAAACCGTAGCCCAAGATTCACGCGCTGCATGGAAACCTCCCCCGATCAAGTAAACGCGGCATGTCCCCGCGGTCGCATGCCTGTTTGTCAGAACAAACCATGGCACGAAAAGGAGTAATTCCAAAATACACATTGTGTGTAGGACAGCATCCGACAGACGAGTACACCTCAAAGCGGTGAGGCCCGCGAGAAACGGGGGCAGATTCGTATTGGGTGTATTGGGATTCGCCGCGATCGCTCGCGCACCGGACAGGATAAAAGTG
>PKWC01000035.1 GCA_003131925.1 Alphaproteobacteria bacterium
CCAGCCGGAGAGCAAGGCGCCGCTGGTGGCGTTGAAGGCATAGAGGTTGAAATCAGTGTTGCCGACATAGACGACGCCGTTCGCCACCGCGGGAGAGGAGTAGATTTCGTTGCTCGTCGTCACCGGCCAGCCGGAGAGCAAGGCGCCGGTGGTGGCGTTGAAGGCATAGAGCTTGTCGTCGGTCGAGCCGACATAGACGTTTCCGCTCGCTACTGCTGGAGAAGAGAAGATTGCGTTTTGTGTTGCCGCGCTCCAGGCAACATCGAGATCGGCGGCGTTGCCGGTGTCGATGACGTTTTCGTAGGGGTTGTTTCCCTTCTTCTGCACGCCGAAATGGAATTGTGCCCAGTCGGTGTTGACGGTGAAAGCCTTCTGGGCCCCCTCGCCGTTGCTGCGCTGGACGGCCGAGATGTAATGCGTGCCGGGAAGCGCGGCCGCCGAGACAGGGACGGGAATTTTCGCGAACTTGCCGGCGCTGTTGGCGATCGCAAGCGCCTCGTCGGTGCTATCGAAATAGATGTCCACCGCCGCGTAGGGGCTGAAACCGTTGCCTAACACCTGAACCGTGCTGTTGGGGTGGTTTTCGTTCGGGCTCAGGGCAATTGCGGGACCGGTAGCCCATGCGCCGGACGCGCCGCCAAGCCAGGCGGCGGCGGTGACGAGCGCCGCAAGCCTTAGTCCATGGCTCATTCGATGCATGGGTGTTCCCCCTAATTCAGCGATCCGATTCTGTACCGTCGGCAGGTTCGTGATATCCTCACGATCGGCCTCATTTTTTCTCACGGCGGCCCGCCGGTGGATATTTTGGTCCGCGACAAGGGGATTTTCGGGTTCGGGGCGTTCCGGATGGACGCGGTGCGCCGCTGCCTGGCGCGGGATGGCGCGCCGCTGAAGCTGCCGCCAAAACTCTTCGATACGCTGCTCTACCTGGTCGAACATGCCGGCCGGGTGGTGGAGAAGGACGAGTTGCTCACCGCAGTGTGGGATGGCCGTTTCGTCGAGGAAGCCAGCCTGACCCAGACGGTGTTCTTGCTCCGCCGCATCTTGCAGTCTGACGAGACGACCGCCGACTTCATCGTCACCGTTCCCGGGCATGGGTACAGGTTTGTCGCTCCGGTGCGGCGGGAGACCGAATCGGGGGCACCGGCCGGCGCATCCACCGCCTTGCGGGAGGCCGCGCCGGCAGCGCGCTTCGAACCGCCGGCGACAGAGCAAGGCGCGTCCGAACCCTCGCGCGCCTGGTGGCGGCCGGGCAACGCTGCGTTCATCGCGGCGGCGCTTCTCGTTGCCGGTGTGATTTCACTCGCCCTTGTGCAGCGATGGGCATCCGAACGCGCGCCGCAGGGCGTGCATGCCGCGTTCAACCCGCCGCCGCGGTCGGTGGCCGTGCTGGCCTTCACCAATATGAGCGGCGACCGCAGCCAGGACTATCTGGCCGACGGCTTTTCCGAAGAGCTGATCAACGTGCTCAGCCGGGTGGACGCGCTGCACGTGGCCGCCCGCACCTCCGCCTTTTTCTTCAAGAGCCACCCGGCCACCATCGCCGACATCGCGCGGCAATTGAATGTGGGGGCGGTATTGGAGGGCAGCGTTCGCCGCGAAGGCCAGCGTCTGCGCATCACTGTGCAGCTGATCAATGCCGCGACCGGATATCACTTCTGGTCACATAATTACGATCGCGACTTCGGCGATGTCCTGAAGCTGCAGACAGAGATCGCGGAAAAAGTCACGCAATCGCTGCAGGTGACGCTGAACGCCGGGGATGCCGCACGACTGACGATGGGCGGCACCGGCAACAGCGCTGCTTTCGATGCGTTTCTGCAGGGCATGCGGTCGATGCATGGCCGGGACGAAGCTTCCTATCGGTCCGCCCTGGCGGCATTTAACGAGGCTGTGCGTCTCGATCCGCACTACGCAGCCGCTCAGACCAAGCGCGCTTACGTTCTGATGTTCATCGCCAATTTCGATACGACAAACGATCTCGCGCGCGTGCGCGCGACGATGGCCCAGGCCATGGGTGCGGCGGATCGGGCCGTCGCTCTGGCGCCCGATTGGGCCCAAGCGCACGCGGCACGCGGCGCGATCCTGCTGCAGCTTCTCGACTTTGGCGGAGCCGAACGCGAATTGTCGCGTGCGCGGGCTGAGGCGCCCGGCGACGTCGCAGTGGACCGACCCTACGCCTATTTGGAAGCTTATCTCGGCCACCGCGCGGCGGCGGAGGCTGCTGCCGCGCGCGTGGTTGCGCGTTATCCGCTGGAAGCCGACAGCTACGCCGATCAGGCGGAAATTCTCTACCAGAACCGGCGCTACGACGATTCCCTGGCTGCGTTGCGGCACGCCCACGCTCTCGCTGAGGCCGAGCCCCCGCGCGATCAACTGACGTCTGCGCTGGTCTACCTTGCTCAGGGGAAGCCGGAGATGGCGCGCCAAAAATGTGCGTTGGATCAGAACGCCGGGCAGACCCTGTGTCTGGCTATCGCCACGCACCAACTCGGTCGGCTGGCGGAAGCGAAGGCCCACCTGGCCAAGTTCCGCGCAGCGATGGGCGATACCGGAGCCTATGATTATGCCGAGATCTACGCGCAATGGGGCGACGGGACCAACGCGCTCGTCTGGCTGAAGGCAGCTTACAAATTGCGCGACACGGGCCTCGTGATGCTGAGAACCGATCCGCTGCTGGATCCCATCCGCGCAACGCCGGAGTTCGCCGACATCGAACGNNCCCGGCCACCCATGAAAACCGTAGCCGGCCATGGTCCCCCGCTGAACGCCACCGGAAGATCAACCTCATCGAACGGGACAAACCCCGTTGGAACGACCCGTTCGTTGCGCTCCTCACTTGAGGCTGTATTCATGGGTGGCCGGGACAGTT
>PKWC01000070.1 GCA_003131925.1 Alphaproteobacteria bacterium
GCCAAGCCTGAAAATTCGAGCCGGCCATCGAAGCTGGTGAGCGAAGGCAAGACTGATCTCGTCGAGGATCGGAACCGCGCGGCGCGCGAGGCGAGGTCCTGCGATGACTTGCTCGAAGCCCTCCGGCGCCACCACTCACCTAGTCGCAAGAGTCCCGCGGGGCGGCCCCGCAAGGTCGGCATTTGCTTGTTGTCGAAGATCGAGGGTGCTGCATGACCAGCATGCTCATCCATAAGGGATTGCTCGGCCGCGTTCATAAGAATGTCGCCGTCGTGGCCTTGGCCAACACTCGGATCGCTTGGGCTGTACTGCGGCGCGGCGAAAAGTTCGCCGTCAAGGGAATGCCTCTGGCGGCATAGGCATTGGTTGGTCAGCTTTTGAAATGCTAATCAGCCAACGATGTTTGCGGGTGGTGGAAAGAGAGATGGCCTAACAGTCGAACGGCGTTCCGGAAACCTGATTCAAAAAATGGCGCTCGACGCCGAGACTTTTATGAGGACCTGGACGCGCGTATCTCCATCTTGGCCCGAGGCTTGGACTCGAGGCCGGATGCGTTGAAGCAGACTTCGGCGTTCTCGATAAAATCACTTGCAGACGGGGCGTGCCATACGTTCGCTATCGGGAAACGACGACCGCCTCGGCCAAGCAACCCCGACCCGTCGTCTCGCATTCCGCCGTACGATAGCGCCAAATGGCCGACTCTTACTCCGCGCCGCGGCCGCTCCCATTATGAATGCAAGATTTGCAGTATTATGAATGACAAACGCCAAAAAGGCGAAAATGATAAAGTATCTAACTATTTGATATTAAAGACAAATTGTTGAACGACAATCGATATGTAGGATTCTGCTTCGCCTCGCTGTCTCATTATGAAAGTGGCTCATTTATACCTCCGGCCATCCCAGGCCTATTTCTTTCCCGTGCGTCGGCGGCTTGCGACCAAACTTCCTTGAAACGCTGGAGCTCGGCCGCACGCCGTCTTAGAGCTAGCTCTCCCCCATCTGCAGGCCAGTCAAGATCGAGCTTTGCCTCCGCGGCTGCGCGCTCCGCATTCAGCTTCTGCCTATATTGGTGTTCAGCAACTTCCCAACCCGAGTCGAGGTTTAGCCAAGACCGGTCTGCAAATGCTGACAGCGGCAGCAGATCGCCGCTGGCTTCTCGTCGTGCCTCAGGGCCGATGAGGCGTGACACATTAAACCGCTGCGCGCCAAATCTGCGACCGATCTGCCCTCGCAACTTCCGGGGCACCCCGATCCGCTCGATCAGCGGGAAGCGCGTTGTACTACCGCCGCCGTCTCGGATGGAAACCGTGTAGGTCGGATCAACCCCACGGCACACGAGTCGAACGAGTTGAAGATGCCGGGCGAAATGCCGGTCACCGGGAACCGTGGACCGCCTGATCGTTACTGCTCCTGGGGGGCAGGACGATTCGAGGTGATGCGGCAAAAAATGGTCCCGGAGCCATGTCCCGATCTCTCCTGCCTCGAACGGGACTGTCGCTACGATGTGAGTGATAGCGCCGTCAGTAGGGCTATATTCGTGCACATAGAGCGAGTGGAACGGCTCCGGGCACTCCGCGCTGGCGGCCCGCCCGTTGATCAACATTCGTAGCTTCACGGTGCCGTGACACACAGTGCGGAATCGCTGCCTGAGACACCGCATATCGACAGGCGCGGGCCGAGAATCGGGCTAGGGCGGCCCGTGAACGCTAATTGTGAAAGACTGTTTGGGTCTTTGAGAGAGACGCGTTGATTGTCGCGCTGATAGCGCGGATCGACGCTCTGGTTGCGGAAAACACCGTGCTTCGGACACGCATCGCCGAACTCGAAGCGAAACTTGGCCTGCCACCGAAGACGCCGAACAATTCGAGCACGCCGCCCTCGCAGGGGCGCAAGACGTCGGATGATGCGGCGAGCAAGCCAAAAGGCAAGCCGCACGCTGGCACGCATCGGCCGCTGCATCCAAATCCCACAGCCCGGTGCGATATGATGGCGACCGCTTGCCAGCATTGCGGCGCTAACGTCTCCAGCGCGCCGCAGATCGCCTGCGAGGCCTACGATCACGTCGAGATCCCTGAGATCAAGCCCGATATCACGCGCGTGACGCTGTTTGGCGGGACCTGCCCATGCTGTGCGAAAAGGTTCAAGGCGCCGCCGCCGCAAGGGCTGGAGCCAGGCTCGCCCTTCGGGCCGAACCTGCGCGCATTCGTCGTCTATCTGCGCTTCACGCAAGGCATCTCATTCGAGCGTCTGGCAATGCTTTTGTCCGATATTCTCGGGCTCGACATCAGCGAAGGCGCGCTGGTCAACATGCTGGAGGTGGCCCGCCATCCCTTCGCCACGCAGACAAGCCTAATCCGTGCGCGGCTCCTGTCTGGAACCGCGCTGGAATCGGACGAGACCGGCGTGCGGGTCGGCAAACGGAACTGGTGGTTATGGGTCTTCCACCACAAGGANNAGCGCCGTCTTCGTCGTTGATCCCTCGCGCGGCAAAAGCGTGGTTTCGACTTTCCTCGGCGATTTTCGCCCTGATTTCTGGGTCTCCGACCGCTACGGCGGCCAGTTCGGTTGGGCGGGAAAGGAAAATCAGGTCTGCCTCTCCCATTTCATTCGTGATGTGCAATATGCCATCGACGCGGGCGACAGCATCTTCGCCCCCGAGCTGCGTCACCTGCTCGGCCGCGCCTGCCGCATCGGACGACGGCGAGAACGTCTCACGGACGCGACCCTGAAGGCTTATGCCGCACGTCTTGAGGCTCGCCTCGACGAACTCATGGCTTGCACGCCGACGCACGCGGCCGGCGTCAAACTCCAGCGCATCGTCAAGAAGATCCGGCGGCATCTGTTCGTCTTCGTCACCAACCGCGACATTCCGGCGACGAACAATGGCTCCGAGCGAGCGCTACGCCCCTGCGCAGTGTTCCGGAAAATCACCAACGGCTTTCGCACCGAATGGGGCGCGAAGCTTTATGCCGATATCCGCTCCGTCATCGAGACCGCCCGCCGCCGCGCCATCGG
>PKWC01000039.1:0-3052 GCA_003131925.1 Alphaproteobacteria bacterium
ATCGTCGGCGGCGGCGATGCGAAGCTCTTCGCCTGCGTCGCGCTCTGGTTCGGGTTTCCCGACCTGCTCGCCTTTGCGCTGATCGCTTCGCTCTTCGGGGGGGTACTCACGCTGGTCATGCTCGGTTTCCGTCAGCTGCCGCTTCCCGGGCCTCTTGCAAGGCAGGCCTGGCTCATGCGGCTGCACGACCGGAAATCGGGCATTCCCTACGGCGTAGCCCTCGCCTCCGGCGCCTTCGCTGTCCTTCCGTACACGGACGTCTTCCGGGTTGGAGTTGCGGGTTAGATTCGACGCGACGCGCCGCGCTAGTCCGTCACGCCGGCATCCCAAACCTCGTCATGGCGGTCCCCCGGTTNNGTCCCGGCCACCCATGAACTCCGCGTCATGAGATGAGCGCCTTTACAGATCGTTCCAAATGGGATTGGGCGTCCTGCGGCCTTTCGAAACTGCTCTCTTGTGATATCCTTCGGTGCGCGACGACCCGTTGGATTGAGATCATGAATATCGCATCGGACAAGCTTGACAAACTCGCGAGGCGTCTCGCCCGGTTGACGGGTGAGGATGTGGAAACGGCATTGGCGCGCGCGGTCGAAGAACGACTGTCGCGCATCGCAACGCCCGAGCCCTTCAACCGGCAGCGCGCGCTGCGGAAATTTTTCGACCACGTCTCCGCCATGCCTGTCATTGACAACCGTTCAGTTGACGCAATCATCGGTTATGGACCTGACGGCCTGCCATCCTGATGATCCTCGATACCTCTGCGATTGTCGCGGCTGTTGCGAACGAACCGGACGGCGCCCGTTTCCAGAACGCAATGATAACGGCCGAATCCATGACCATTTCAGCCATTGGCGTGCTGGAGACACGAATCGTGCTGCATTCCCGCTACGGCACCGAGGCTGTCCGCGCATTCGACGAATTGCTCGCGGACGCCCGCATAAGCATCATTCCATTCGATTTCGAATTGGCGCAGGCCGCGTTCGATGCGTTTCGCCGGTTCGGCAAGGGACAAGGCCATCGAGCTCAATTGAATATTATCGATTGCACAGCCTACGCCCTGGCGAAAATCCGGCGGGAACCGTTGCTATTCAAAGGCAATGATTTTGAAGCAACCGACATTGATTCGGCCATCAGCTCAGTCTGATCCGTGGCGCGCTCGCGCTGAACCGTTTTCCTTCGAGTTCTCGTCCGGCACACTTTTCCTCCCCCAACTAAGACTTTCCTCCCCCATCGTGGGNNACGTTGGGGGAGGAAAAGAAGCTAGCCGAACTGGGGAGCGGAGAGCTGGGCGAAGTGCACGACCGCGCGCGACACTCTTTCTTCCTGCAGAACCCGCCGCGCGATCAGCGCGACCGTAATTGCAAGAGCCACGAGGCCGATGGGCGTCGGAAAGAAAAGGAATGCGCCCACAAACAGATTGGCGACGGCAACGCCCGCCATCTCCAGCGTGTCAAACGCGCGCTGGCGATAGAGGAACGCGAACGACACGATCATGACTGCAAAATCATAGGCATAGAGATGAGGCGTCGCGAGCAGCGTCGCGGCAGCAAATGCAGCTGCTTTCAGCGCGAATGGCAACTTGCGCTGCCACAACCAGACGAGTGTCGCGGCGATCACCGCAATGAGCATTCCCTGCGCCACCCAACCAGCGAGGTTTCCGAATCCGAGCCAGCGCATAAGCCCGTAGACTGTCTGAAGCTTGCCGAAGCCGTTTGCGCCGTGCACGAGAAGCGCATTCGAGGTGATCGGCAGGAAATGAAGGAAGGCAACCAGCGTGCCGCCACCAAAGGCCGCCCAGGAGGCGATTGTTCCCGCCGCGGTTGCGATCATCGCAGCGATGAGCGCCCGCCAATAGCCGCCGGCGATGAGAACAAGGGGAAAGAGAATCCCGAACTGGGGTTTGTAGGTCAGGAGAGCGAGAAAGATGCCGCTGAGCACAGGCCGTTCCTCGAGGCACAGCAATGCTCCGCCGATCAGCGCCGCCGTTACGGGACCGTTCTGGCCGCAGATCGCGTTAATGAAAACGGCGGGGGTGGCGCAGGCCAATACGAGGGCAAGACGCGATCGGGAAATTCTGGAAATGGTCAGGCTGAACGCGGCAAACGTCGCGCCCACCCAGACAAGAAACGCCGTGAAGTAGGGGAGCAGCGCGAGCGGCGCCACAACGAACAGAAAAATCGGCGCATAGCGCCAAGGGAGTTGGCCTGCAAACTTATGACCAGCCGCAGCAACTTCGGCGACGTGAAAGAGATGCGGATCATACGCGGCGGCAGCGGCTCCCTTCAGGGTTGAAACGCCGGCAAGCCAGAACACCAGGAAATCCGTCACCGCCGGCCGGCCATTCGCGGCCAGGATCCAGCTATGCGACTGGTACATCAGAAAGAGATAGGCCGGGTACGCAAGCGCAAGTCCGCAGGCTGCGGCAGCCGCAAGCCCTTTCGGCGTCATGCCCTCGCGGGATCGTGTCATTGGTCCTGCCGTGATTTCGCGCGGCAGCGATCCTATCTAACTCTGCTTGAAGGGTTGTTAATCAGGATCCCCCACGCCGAATGTCACTGCGCGACGGAAAGTTTATGGTTTCCGCCGCGCGATAATGAGTTGGAAACCAAATTACTCGAAGCTTGGCGGGTTTTGCGGCCTGGTTCTATCGTGAAACGATATGTTAGGCGGCATGCGGCACATTTCCGGCTCATTCAATGGAGGTGTCAATGAAAACCCTGTTTTCGCGTTTCGTCACCAACGAGTCCGGCGTGACCGCCATCGAGTATGGCCTGATCGCCGCCCTCATCGCAGTTGTCATCATCGCTGCCGTTTCGCTTGCCGGCACGAACCTGACGAACGTGTTCAGTACGGTTGCGGGTTCCCTGTAAGCCGCATCTGAGTACAAGACAGAATGGCAGCGGTCGCCTTCCGGCGGCCGCTGTTTTTTTGGCAACACGTCCTTCGGCTGGATCGCGCGAGTTCGCGTTCGCGCAGGTGACTCCATCCTCGCGAATCTTTCCTCCCCCAACGTCTTTCCTCCCCCATCATGTTTCCTCCCCCATCGTGGGGG
>PKWC01000039.1:3140-3453 GCA_003131925.1 Alphaproteobacteria bacterium
GCCCGAAGGGCCGGAGGGGGAATTTCCGAAGCGTTCACCATTCGCGGTTAGAACGGGATATCGCAAACCTCAGGATCGCGGGGACGCAATGATTCCGGAGTTTCTTGTCCTCGTCCTGGTGCCGGCGGTGCTCCTCGCGGCGGCGGGATGGGATCTCGCCAGTTTCACTATTCCGAATTTCCTTCAGGCGGTGCTTCTTGCCGGATTTGTGGTCTTCGCGCTCGCGACCGCAACGCCGCTGGCCGCGCTTGGATGGCATGTTCTGGCCGCAGGTGTCGGTCTTGCCATCGGCTTCACGCTTTTCGCGCTTGGT
>PKWC01000185.1 GCA_003131925.1 Alphaproteobacteria bacterium
CCAAGGCGCGCGAAGTTCTGGGCGCCGAACTGTTCGACGGCGTCGACGCGCCCGCGCGCGCGACCATGATCGATGCGCTGCTGCGCATGAAAAGCAATCTGACGGCGGAACCTGCGCCGATTGCGGTGGGACAATAGGAACATGGCTGCCATTCAAACAGACTCTCTCGTCTCGCCCTATGTGGCAGCCGGCGCAGGACGCGTCTCCACCGCGCCCGGTTGGCTGGCGCGCCTGAAGGCGGACCGCACGCTGCTTCGCCGCGTGCTGATGATCGGCGGCGTCGCGATCGTGGCTGCGGCCTCGCTGGCCTTCTGGCTGATGGGCGACCGCTACATCGGCACCGACGATTCCTACGTGCACGCCGCGCAGCTGATGGTGTCGACCGACGTCTCCGGCCTCGTCACCGACGTAGACGTGCACCAGGGCCAGCACGTCGGGAAAGGACAGGTGCTGTTCCGCATCGACCCCAGACAATTCCGCATCGCGCTCGACAACGCGAAAGCCAATCTCGGCGAGACGCGGATGACGCTGCTCTCCATGAAGGACGACTTCGCGCGTATGCTGAACGACATCTCGGCGCAGCAATCCCAGGTCGCGCTCGATCAGGTCACTTACAACCGCTACGCGACGCTCTTGCGACTCAACAGCATCGCGCAGGCGCAATACGACCAGGCACATTTCACGCTGGCCACAGCACAGAGCACGCTCGCTTCGTTGAAGGAGCAGGCGCAGGTGCAGCTCGCAAAGCTCGGCGGCAACATCGCCACGCCTGTCGAACAGCTTCCGCAATATCTCGCTGCGCAGTCGCAGGTCGATGAGGCGCAGCGGCAGCTCGANNCGTGCGCGCGCCGTTCGACGGCATCGTGACCGAAGTGGATTCGCTCCAGCCCGGAACACTGGTCATTTCTGCGCTCGCCGCCTTCACGACCACAAGCGCCGTCGGGCTCGTCTCCACCAGCAATACATGGGTCGAAGCGAACATGAAGGAGACGGATCTGACCCATGTGCATCGCGGCGATCCGGTCGATGTCACCGTCGATACCTATCCGGGAAAAACCTGGAAGGGCGAGGTGGATTCGATCAGTCCGGCGACGGGATCTGATTTTTCGGTGCTGCCGGCCGAAAACGCGAGCGGCAACTGGGTCAAGGTCACCCAGCGCGTCACCGTGAAGGTCAGACTCGATCTCAAGCCGGGCGATCCGCCGCTCCGCGCCGGCATGAGCACCTATGTCACCATCGACACCGGCCACCGCCGCTGGTTCCGCATGCTCTACGGATGACGAAAACGATTGTCACGGCCCGGCGACGCGACAGCGGAGACTGGGCCACCCAGTCTTCATGCCGTACCGCATGCCGCTTCCACCTAGGTGGCCCGCTCTTCCGCGGGCCATGACAAAGTTTGGTGCGTCTTTGAATCCGAAATTGCTCTGATCGCTCATGCGCGCTGCGGGACTTACTCACGAAGCTTACACGACGAAGTTCGAGCTTCGCATCGTGATGCTGTGCTCGATGGCGGGCACGCTCATGCAGGCGCTCGACAGCACGATTGCGAACGTTGCGCTGCCTTACATGCAGGGCAGCCTCGCCGCCTCGCGCGACCAGATCACCTGGGTGCTGNNTGCTCACGTCCTACATCGTCGCCGCGGCGATCATGACCGCTCCCGTCGGCTGGATCGCAGCGCGGTTCGGGCGCAAGAATTTCGCCATCGTGAGCCTGACCGGGTTCACCATCGCCTCGATGATGTGCGGAGCGGCGCAGACGCTCGATCAGATGATCATCTTCCGCCTGATCCAGGGCGCGTTCGGCGCAGCTTTGGCGCCCCTCTCCCAGTCGATCATGCTCGACCTCTATCCGCCGGCAAAGCGTGGCGTGGTGATGGCGATCTGGGGCATGGGCGTGATGGTGGGGCCGATCCTCGGTCCGACGCTCGGCGGATATCTGACGGATGCGTATGACTGGCGCTGGGTGTTCTACGTCAATCTGCCGTTCGGCATCGCCGCCGTCACCGGAATCTGGTTGTTCCTGCGCGACACCCACCGCGACGAAAGCCTCAAATTCGACTGGTCCGGATTTGCCATGCTCGGAGTCGGCCTCGGCGCGCTACAGCTGATGCTTGACCGCGGCACGACGAAGGACTGGTTCTCCTCCAGCGAGATCATGATCTACGCCGTGCTCGCGGGTCTCGGCCTCTATCTCTTTCTGGTGCATATCCTCACGACGCAGAAATCCTTCATGCCGCGCGAAATCTTCAAAGACCGCAATTTCATCACCGCGCTGTTCCTGATGCTGATCGTGAGCCTCATCATGCTTGCGAGTTCGGCGCTGCTTCCGCCCTATCTCGAGAATCTCGGCGGGTATTCGGTAACCCAGACGGGGCTGCTGATGGCGCCGCGCGGCGTCGGCACCATGATCTCGATGGTTTTCGCAGGCCGCCTCGCGATGCGGCTCGATGCGCGCCACGTGATGGCGGCGGGTACCGCCTTCCTCCTGTGGAGTCTCTGGGAAATGTCCCATTGGACGCCGGATATCGCGCCATGGTGGCTGTGCTTCGTGTCGTTCGTGCAGGGCATCGGAATGGGCCTGATCTTCGTGCCGATGAACCTGATCGCCTTCGCGACGCTATCGCCGGTGCTGCGCACTGACGGCTCGGCGATGTTCAATCTCGTGCGCAATGTCGGCAGCGCCATCGGCGTCTCGATCACCACCACGATGCTCGCCAACAGCATTCAGACCATGCACGCGCAGCTCGCCGGCAACGTCAATCCCTTCAATCGCGCTCTGTCCGTGAACGCGCCGAGCATGCTGTGGAATCCGCATCTGCCGTTTGGAGTGGCGCAGCTCGATTCGATCGTGCAGTACAACGCGCAGATCATCGCCTATGCGAACGACTTCCTGTTCATGTTCTTCATCTCGCTGCCCGCGTTGTTCGTGCTGTTCCTGATGCGCCGCCCGGCGCTCCTGCAGCGCCCGCCCGAGATCGAGGTGATGGAGTAGGGGCCGAAAACCGCGGGTTCGGCTAGCGATGTCGGATGGCCGCAATGAACCGCCAAGACGCCAAGAAAGAAGATTCACCACAGAGGCACTGAGGACACGGAGAAAGAGGGCATCGCGCGGGATGGTCGGGTTTAACCCGACCACGTGTGCGCGCAAAAACCTTCCTCAGTGTGCTCAGTGCCTCTGTGGTTCAATTTTCTTTCGGCACCTTGGCGGTTTGGCGGCTTGGCAGTTAACTGTTCCCTTCGTTCAAGGGGAGACGAGCACGATGGCGCAACGCGTCGCTTTTATTGGCCTGGGCGTCATGGGCTATCCCATGGCGGGCCATCTTGCCCGCGCGGGCCTCGCGGTGACCGTGTTCAACCGCACGGCTGCGAGAGCGCAGCGTTGGGTGGGCGAGCATGGCGGGCAAGCTGCGCCGTCACCCGCAGCGGCGGCCGAGAATGCAGACATCGTGCTCGCCTGCGTTGGGCGCGACAGCGATATCGACGCCGTCGCCCGCGGCGAGAAGGGCGCATTCGCCGCGATGAAATCGGGCACGGTGTTCGTCGATCACACGACCGCATCCGCGGCGATCGCCCGGGAACTGGCGGCCGCGGCACGCACCCGCGGTCTCGGTTTTGTCGATGCGCCGGTGTCCGGCGGAGAGCAGGGCGCGAAGAACGGTCAGCTCACCATCATGTGCGGCGGGAGCGAAGCGGATTTCGACAGGATCGAGCCGGTGATCCGCGTTTATGCGCGGCATAGCCAGCGAATGGGCGAAGTTGGCGCGGGGCAGCTGACCAAGATGGTCAACCAGATCTGCATTGCGGGAATCGTGCAGGGCCTGTCGGAAGGATTGAGCTTCGCCCGTGCGGCGGGCCTCGATCCGCAAGCTGTCGTCGACGTGATCTCTAAGGGCGCGGCGCAGTCCTGGCAGATGGAGAACCGGCACAAGACCATGCTGGCCGGCCATTTCGAACACGGATTTGCGGTGGAGTGGATGCGCAAGGACCTGGCCATCTGCCTCGACGAAGCGCGGCGCAACGGCGCTTCGCTCGCGATGGGGGCCCTGATCGACCAGTTTTACGGGGAGGTGGAGAGAATGGGAGGAAGGCGCTGGGACACGTCTAGCCTCTTCGCGCGCACCGAAGCACTCCGGCAGGGGCACCCGTGAACGCGCCGGCGCGCCGCTATCACCACGGAGATCTGCACAATGCATTGCGCGATGCCGCGCGCGCCATTCTGGAAAAGGAGGGGCTTTCCTCCCTCAGCCTGCGCGCAGTGGCGCGGCAGGCGGGCGTCAGCCACGCGGCCCCATACCGTCACTTCGCAAGTCACGAGGCGCTCCTTGTCGAATTGGCCACGGAAGGGTTCGAGGAGCTTCGCCACGAGCTTGTCGCCGCCAGCTCCCGGCCAGGTCTTGAGGACGACCGCATCGCAAGCATCGGCGCCGCCTATATGCGCTTCGTCGCGCGGCGCCCCGCGCTGGTGCGGTTGATGTTCGGACCCCAACTGCCCAACCGCGACGCGTTTCCCGAATTGGCGGCCGCCGCAGACGCCGTCGGAGAGGAGATGGGCACAGCTCTCAACGACCCTGCGTTAGGGCTCGCGGTGTGGGCGGCGGTCCACGGCCTCGCCATGCTGATTCTGGAAAACGTCGTGGATCTCGGGCAGCGACGCTCGGGACTTCACGTGCTGCCTTCACGCGCCGAGATTCTTCTGCGCAGCCTGTTTGTCCGCGCGCAACGCTGAGCGGGCATGACCGCGACGGTTAATTATGCTCGATCAGGCTGCGAATCTGGAATTCGCTGATTTCGCGTTGTGTTTCGAGGCGCAGCCGATTCCACTGAGCCCTGGTACGGCAATCCTGGCGCCGGATGACGTCTCCCTGGTGGTAGAAAAAGTCGCAAAGGAGAGGTTCTCCGGGGCGCATGGTCGAAACCGGGCGCACAATGGGCGAAGCCTCATCGGCGAAAGCCGCCGCGGGAGTCAGTGTCGCAAGTACGGCGGCGAGTGTGACAGATCGAAGACGCATGGAACGCTCCATGGATGATGCCGCGAAAGTCTCGCGCCCGCGACTGCCGGTTGCAAGTGCGCGGACCGCACAGTCGCGTGATGAGCGATCACCTGACGGTGATGGAAAATACAGTTCCGTACTGCCCGGTGATCGCGAAGCGACCTGCTTGCGCGTCGAGTTCAAATCGCAACCTGCGGCGGCTTTCCTCGCGCCGCTCGACTCTGCTGCAGGCTGCGTTGAAGGGCGTTCGGCCGGCCTCGCTGTGACGCGGTACCGCGTGCCGCCGAGATCCGGTGCTGCACTTCCGGTTGCCGAATTTGCCGCCGCCGAATCTCGTTTGCGCTTCTTTCGGCCGCTGCGCCATACACGCCTGAAAGAGGCTGCGACCGCCCTGAGGGACGGCCGCCTGCTGTTTTTCGAATTTTTCGACGTTCCTCAACCATGGGCAAGGTTTTTCCCATCGGCTGAGCGATCTGGGTCGTTACTGCACGGACTACGCAGACGTGATGGCGCATTTCGATCGCGTGTTGCCGGAAAAAGTCTATCGGGTTCACTACGAGCGGCTGATTGCGGAGCCGGAAACCGAGATCCGCCGATTGCTCGGGCATCTCGGCCTGCCGTTCGAAGAGAATTGCCTGCGGTTCTACGACAACGACCGCGCCTTCGACTCGGCCGGTAACGAGCAGGTGCGAACACCCATTTTCAATGATGGCGTCGAACAGTGGCGAAACTACGAACCGTGGCTGGGTCCGCTCAAGCAAGCGCTCGTACCGGTGCTCGAATCTTACGCCGACGCGCCGCCGTTCGAATCCTGACCGGTGCGCTGGGGCAGCGCTCTGAAACAGCCCATCGCCATCGCAGTCACCCTGGTTAACGAGTGCCTCAAAATTCCGCTATTGTCCTTCCCAACCCGCGTCATCCGGGGAATGTCGGGTTATAAGAGCGGATCGCAGGAGGGATTCATGTCGAAGGTTCCGCCCGAGGGCATGTCGCAGGTCATCCCCTATCTTTATTATGCCGATGTGCCCAAAGCCGTGGACTGGCTGGTTAAAGCGTTCGGCTTTGAGAAGGTCGCGGTTCATCCGAGCGGCGAGGACCGTCATCACGGCGAAATACGCTTCGGTTCCGGTATTGTGATGATGGGGACAGCCGCCGATCGATTCGATAGCCAATCCCCAATCCAGGCAAAGGCTCATACGTCCGGCGTTTTTATCTATCTGGCAGATGTCGACGCCCATTGCGCGCGCGCGAAAGGGGCGGGGGCGGAGATCATTCAGGATATTTCTGATCAGAGTTACGGACGCACCTATTGGGCGCGGGATCCGGAGGGACACGACTGGTTTTTCACCCGCCCGCCCGGCTGAATTTTCAGGAGCTCTAAGGCGAGGATTCCCGCCTACGCAATATATCCGGCAGCAGTGCATCTTCGATGCGCGCGATCTGATCCTTCAGCTGCAGCTTTCGTATCTTCAAACGCGTCAGGACCAGCAGCCAGTTCGCATCTCTATCCTGTCCGGTGCGCCGCTCGGCGTACGGTTTGTGGCGATCGGCCGAACGGATTACGCCATTTTTCGCCAGCCGTGTTTCGATCACGCGCTGCGCAATGCCGTGGCAGCGTCGCGGGCGAAATAGGTGAGAATGCCTGAAGCGCCGGCGCGCTTGAAGGCGATCAGACTCTCGAACACCACGCGGTCGCGGTCGAGCCAGCCTCGCTCCGCCGCGGCCACAAGCATCGCGTATTCGCCCGACACCTGATAGGCGAAGACCGGCAGATCGAATGTCTCCCTCACGCGGCGCAGCACGTCCAGATAAGGCATTCCCGGCTTGACCATCACCATGTCGGCGCCTTCGGCGATGTCGAGNNGCGGAGGCATATTTCGCCGCATAGGCCATAATCAGCGTGTCCCTGAAACCCTGCGCTTCGAATGCCGCGCGGATCGCGCCTACACGTCCGTCCATCATGTCCGACGGCGCAATGATGTCGCAGCCGGCCTCCGCCTGCAGAACGGCCTGACGCGTGAGAATCTCGACTGTCTCGTCATTGCCGACATAACCATCGACGAGCACGCCGTCATGACCGTGGCTGGTATAGGGATCGAGCGCCACGTCGCACAGAACGCCGATTTCAGGCACAGCGCGCTTGATGGCGCGCACGGCACGGCAGACGAGGTTGGCCGGATTGAGCGCTTCGCGCCCGTCGGGCGTTTTGAGATTCGCTTCCGTGTGCGGGAACAGCGCAACGACGGGAATGCGAAGCCGGGCCGCTTCCTCCGCGGCGATGACGGCCTGGTCAATGGTCAGCCGCTCAACGCCCGGCATCGAGGCGACCGGTTCGCGACGATTGTCGCCTTCGATGAGAAAGAGCGGCCAGATCAGATCGGCCGGAGAAAGCGTGCACTCGGCCACGAGCCTGCGCGTCCACTCATGCCGGCGCAACCTGCGCATGCGGATGGCGGGGAAGGATGGCTCACTCATGGATTCTCGCTTTGCCTGCCACTCGGTCGATCTCTTCGAAAGTAACCGCCAAGACGCCAAGACGCCAAGAGGGATATCGCACCAAAGACTACAATGGGGCAGGGAGGCGATGAGAATCATGACGCGCCTTCGGCGCGCAATTCCTGTCGCTTCTTCTCCCAACCTCCTCGTAAATTTTTCTTGGCGTCTTGGCGCCCTGGCGGTTCTTCTTTAGACCACGTGCGCATTGACGCGATGTAGGTCGGCTTTTATGAGGCCACGCAATTCAAGCTCGCCGACATGGCGACCGAGCTGGTAGCGGCGCGGCTGATGATCCGCAACGCCGCCGCGGAACTCGACCTGCGCGATCCGCGGGCCCCCGTGCTGTGCGCGATGGCAAAACGCTTCGCAAGCGATGTGGGATTCAGCCTGGCGAACGATGCGCTTCAGCCGCACGGCGGCCACGGTTATCTGAAAGACTTTCCCGCGGAGCGGCATGTGCGCGACCTGCGCGTCCACCAGATTCTCGAAGGCACAAATGAAATCATACGGGTGATCATCGCGCGGGAAATGTTCCGGCAGTGAGCGCGGCAGGCGAAGAGCAGGATGTCCTTTTCGAGCGGCGAGGCGCGCTTGGCCTTATCACGCTCAACAGGCCCAAAGCGCTCAACGCGCTGACGCACGCGATGTGCGTCGCGATGCGGGACAGGCTTTCGCACTGGAAAGCGGACGAGGCCATCAAAACGGTCGCCATCCGGGGCGCCGGCGAGCGGGCGTTTTGCGCGGGCGGCGACATTCGCGCGCTCTATGAATCGGGCAGCGCAGGCACGTCCTACGCGATCGACTTCTATCGCGACGAATACGGGCTGAACGCCGCGGTCAAGCATTTTCCAAAGCCGTATGTGGCGTTGCTGCACGGCATCGTCATGGGAGGGGGGGTGGGCGTTTCGGTGCATGGCAGTCACCGCCTCGCCGACCCTAGTGCCGTCGTCGCGATGCCCGAAACCGGAATCGGCCTCTTTCCGGATGTCGGTGGCAGCTTCTTCCTGCCCCGCCTTCCGGGCGAGACCGGCACGTATCTGGCACTGAGCGGCGCAATGCTGAAAGCCGCGGATTTGGCGTATACGGGAATTTCGACGCATACCGTGCCCGCGGCGCAGTGGGACGAATTGATCGGAAGGCTGGCCGGTGGCGATGACGTCGATGGCGCGCTGGACGGGCTTTCGCACCTGATCGAACCGCCGCCGCTGGCCGAGCATCGCGCCGAAATCGATCGTGACTTTTCACTCCAGTCCGTGGATGCGGTCCTTGCGGCGCTCGATGCGGAAGGAACGGCGTGGGCGCAGGCGATTGCATCCACGATCCGGGCGAAATCTCCGACCAGTCTCAAGGTCACGCTCAGGCAGTTGCGCGAGGGACGTTCTCTCGATTTCGACGCCTGCATGCGGATGGAGTTCAGCATCGTGAACCGCATCATCGCGGGCCATGATTTCTACGAAGGCGTTCGCGCGACGATCATCGACAAGGATGGCGCACCGCGCTGGCGGCCCGACTCGCTGGCGGAGGTCGGCGACGCCGATGTGGATTCGTACTTCGCTCCGCTCGGCGACCAAGAGCTGCAATTGTGAGGATCTCAGCATGACGAACATCGCCTTCATTGGTGTGGGCAACATGGGCGGTCCCATGGCGCGCAATCTTGTGAAAGCGGGGCACGGCGTGACCGCCTTCGATCTCAGTCCGGCTGTTCTGGAACCGGTCATCAAAGCAGGCGCGCGCCGCGCGGCTTCGGCGGCGGAAGCTGTGCGCGAAGCCGATGCGGTGATCACCATGCTTCCGGCGGGCCAGCATGTCCGGAGCGTTTATCTCGAAGGGGGCATTCTCGCGCACGCGCGCAAAAGCGCAGTTTTGATCGACGGCTCCGCGATCGACATCGACTCCGCGCGCGCTGTTCACGCGGCGGCGGCGGAGGCGGGCTTCGATTTTCTCGATGCGCCGGTCTCCGGCGGCGTGGGCGGCGCGGAAGCCGCCACGCTCACCTTCATGTGCGGCGGCACGGACCGTGCCTTCGAACGCGCCCGGCCGATTCTCGAGCAGATGGGCAAGCGCATCGTGCTCGCGGGCGGTGCGGGAGCAGGCCAGACGGCGAAGATGTGCAACAATATGCTCCTGGCCATTTCGATGATCGGAACCTGCGAAGCTTTCGTGCTGGCGGAGAAACTCGGGCTCGACGCGCAGAAACTGTTCGACATTGCTTCGACGTCGTCGGGGCAGTGCTGGTCGCTTTCGACCTACTGTCCGGTCCCGGGACCGGTGCCGTCCGCGCCGTCAAATCGCGATTATCAGGGCGGATTCGCTACCGCATTGATGTTGAAGGATCTGAAACTCTCCCAGGCGGCGGCCCACGCTTCGGGTGCCACGACGCCCTTGGGCGCCGAAGCCGCGCAGCTCTATTCGCTGTTCGCGGCCAAGGGTCACGGTGGGCTCGATTTTTCCGGAATCATCCGCATGTTGCGCGGCGAGCTGTGACGATTTACCGGCCCTTAAGGTCTCGCGCCTAGTCTTTCGTGAAAGCGAATCGGGTTTGGGGTTAGATATGACGGCGATGGCAAAGCCGCAGTTGCAGGCTGCAGCGCTGGAGGGCGATCACTCTCTGCGCAAGCGCTATCTTGAAGTGCTCAGCCTGATCGAGCGCCTTCATCGCCAGGCTCTGGACGTCATCAAGGATGAACTCGACCGCCGCGACGAACGCGAAATCAACAGCGTTCAGGCTCTTCTGCTCTTCAATGTCGGCGATCAGGAATTGAGCGCCGGCGAGTTGCGCTCGCGCGGACACTACCTGGGCTCGAACGTCTCCTACAATCTGAAGAAGCTCGTCGAGTCCGGCTACGTCCATCACGAACGCTCCGTCGTCGACCGCAGGTCCGTCCTGGTGCGGCTGACGCATAAAGGCGAAGCGGTGCGCGACATGCTGGCCGGAATGTTCGAGCGTCATCTCCTGTCTCTCGAAGCGGTTGGCAATGTGGGCGCGGGCGAGCTTGAAACGGTCAGCACCAGCCTCAGGCGCATCGAGCGTTTCTGGATCGACCAGGTCCGCTTCCAGCTCTAGTTTTCCATTTCCCGGGTTTTCGCGCCCCTCCGGGCGATCGTACCGGCGGCCAGGGACCTTTCGCCTATGGCGATATTTCGCATGGAGCGGGGAGGCGGGCTGGGCTATCTTGGCCGGGCCCGCTGGACGTACCAGGACAAGCGGCCGAGAGGCGGCATGAAATTTCCATACCGGTTCCGATTTCGCGAGTCGCTCGCCGCGCTGAGGCGCGAGAGCCGCTATCGCGTGTTCGCCGACATCGTGCGCCGGCGCGGCGCCTATCCGCAAGCCAGTCTGTACACGAACCAGCAATCGCAACCCGTCACGGTGTGGTGCAGCAACGATTATCTGGGAATGAGCCAGCACCCCAAGGTAATTGCGGCGATGCGGGAGGCCGTCGAGCAGGCTGGCGCGGGCTCGGGGGGTACACGCAACATTTCAGGCACGACCCATTATCACGTCGAGCTCGAGGCGGAACTCGCAGCGCTTCACGCGAAGGAGACGGCTCTTCTCTTTACCTCAGGCTTCATTTCAAATGACGCGACCTTGTCGACGCTGACCAGACTATTGCCCGGTCTCGTCATATTTTCCGACGAGTTGAATCACGCATCGATGATTGAAGGCATCAGGCGCGGCGGCGGCGCCAAGCGGGTGTTCCGCCACAATGATCTCTCCGATCTGGCATCGCAGCTCAAATCCGTCGATCGCTCCCAGCCGAAACTGATCGCGTTCGAGTCGGTCTATTCGATGGACGGCGATTTCGGTCCGGTCGTGGGCATCTGCGATCTCGCCGAAGAACATGGCGCGCTCACCTATATCGACGAGGTCCATGGCGTCGGGCTCTACGGTCCGCGCGGCGCGGGCGTGGCGGCGCGCGACGGCGCCATGGAGCGCGTCGATATCATCGAGGGGACGCTCGCCAAAGCTTTCGGCGTCATGGGCGGCTACATCGCGGCGGACGGCGAAATCATCGACTGCGTGCGTTCCTTCGCTCCCGGCTTCATCTTCACGACGTCCTTGCCGCCGGCGGTCGCGGCGGGCGTGCTGGCGAGCGTACGCCATTTGAAGGACAGCGATGTCGAGCGCGAGGCGCTGCACGAACGCGC
>PKWC01000216.1 GCA_003131925.1 Alphaproteobacteria bacterium
CCCGGCCCCGGCTTCTCGTTGCGCCAGACCCGCCCAACCTGATAGCGGCGGAAGGGTTTGGGCAGATTCTGATAGTTCTCCGCCACGTAGCGCGCGAGCGGCGCGGTCAGGTCGTAGCGCAGCGATAGCCATTGCCCGTCATCGTCCAGAAGCGAGAACACGCCTTCGTTGGGGCGGTCGAGATCGGGGAGGAATTTTCCAAGCGCGTCGGTATATTCGAACGCCGGCGTTTCGAGCGCGTCGAAGCCCCAGGATTCGAACACGCGCCTGATCGTGTCGAGACAGGCGCGCTCGCCCGCGATCTCCTCCGCCCCGCGGTCACGAAATCCTCGCGGCACCCGCGCCTTGGGACGTGAAGTTTTGTCGTCGGTCATTCGTCTGGCCCGAAACTCGTCTTTCAAAGTGAGTACCACAGGGGCCCGCAGAGCTGCACCTTTCCTCCCCCAACGTGGNNCACGTTGGGGGAGGAAAAGAAAGTGCGCGTCACCGCGATATCAATGCGCGGGCTGCTTCCCCTTCTTCGCATCCCACAATGCGTGGGCCTGGGAGAGCACGTAGGCGCGGATGGCGGCGACGTCGTTTTTCGACAGCGCGTCCTTGAACGACGCCATCCCGCCATCGACCAGCGCGCCGCCGAGCACGATCGCGTCGTAGCTGTCCCAGATCGCCGACCGGACGGTGCGCAGATCCGGGACGACGCCTTCCGACTGCGCAAAGAAGCCATGACACACCGAACAGTTGCGGTGAAACACGTCGAAACCTCTCTGCACCGTCGCGGCATCCGCGGTCTCGGGCGGCGGTTCGACGGCGATGTTTCCTTCCTCCGCGGGAAGTGCCGCCACTCCCTGGCGGCCGCCGAGCCTGAAGGCGAACAATCGTCCTTCGTTGGTCCCATATTTGCTGAGCGCGGCATGGGGATCCTTGAAGGCGGAGAGTCCCCCTGCGCCACCCCAGCCCGCGAGCACCGCGATGTATTGCTCGCCATCGATGGCGTAGCTCATCGGCGGTGCGAGGATCCCGGTCGTCAGATCGATCGACCACAATTTCCCGCCGGACCTTGCATCGTAGGCGGAGAAATTACCGTCCGCGCCGCCGCCGAAGACGAGACCGCCCGCTGTCGCCAGAAGGCCGCCGTTCCAGCTGCCCGCCATCGGCACGTGCCACACTTCCTTCTGCGTCACTGGATCCCATGCCTTGATGTAGCCAAGTGAGGGCGGCGGCGGCTTGCCGGTCTTGACCGCTCCGAGAATGGCGCCGGTAATGGCAGCGAAGTCGTTGCCGGTGTTCCAGGCGCGCGGTTCGTAGACGAAAGGCTTTTGCGGCACGAAGAGCCCGGTTCCGTCCATCGCCGGGATGTAGACAAGTCCGGTCGCGGGATCGAAGGCCATGGGTTGCCAGTTGTGGCCGCCCGTTTCGGACGGCATCACGACCGCCGCCCCGTTACCGTAACGCGCAGCGGGATTTTCGATCGGGCGCCCGGTCGTCTGATCGATGCCCTTCGCCCAGGTCACCACCGCGTAACGCTTCGCCGAAATGAGCTTTCCGGTTTCACGATCGAGCACGTAGAAGAAACCGTTCTTCGGTGCCTGGATGATGACCTTGCGCGTCACGCCGCCGATCGGAAGATCGGCGAGGATCATGTGCGAGGTGGAATCGAAATCCCAGGTGTCGCCGGGCGTCGTCTGGTAGTACCAAACGAGCTGGCCCGTCTCCGGCCGCAGCGCAAGGATCGAGGAGAGATAGAGATTGTCGCCACCTGCGGGCGAACGCATGTTGCGGTTCCAGGGCGCGCCGTTGCCCGTGCCGACATAGAGCAGATCGAGCGTGGGATCGAAGGCCATCGAATCCCAGGGCGCGCCGCCGCCGCCCATCTTCCACCACTCGAATTTGCCGCGCGACCAGGTTTTCAGCGCCGCTGCCATCGCGGCATTTTCGGGCGGACGCGCAGGATCTCCAGGCACGACATAAAAGCGCCAGCGCAGTTTTCCGCTCTGCGCGTCATAGGCGCCGACATAGCCGCGCGCGTCGTATTCCGCGCCGCCATTGCCGATGATGACGAGACCCTTCACGATCCGCGGCGCGCCGGTGATGGTGTAGGCCTTGCTGCGGTCAATGGTGCTGATGTCCCAGGCCGGCTTGCCGGTGGCGGCATCGAGCTTCACCAGCCTGCCATCGAGCGTGCCCACATAGACTGCGCCCTTCCAGATCGCGACGCCGCGGTTGCCCACGTCGCAGCAGGCGTAGCGCGCCCAGACGCCGGGCACATGAGGGTCGTAGCTCCACAGCTGCCGCCCCGTCTTCGCATCGAGCGCGAACACCTTGCTCCAGGCGGAGGAAATAAACATCACGCCGTTGGCCACGATCGGGGTCGCTTCGAGGGCGCGTACGGAATGGGTGCGAAACTCCCATGCGACGCCGAGATCCTTGACATTGCCGGTGTTGATCGCGGCGAGCGGCGAGAAGCGCTGCTCGCGATAGTCGCGCCCGTTCGACAGCCAGTCTTCCGGTTTCGGATTGGCGATGCTCGTTCCGTCGATTGTGGCGATGTTTTTGAACGGATCGTTCGCCGCACCTTGAGCGACGTTCGACATGTAAACCGCGCCGAGAAGCACTGTGCCGATCCGCAGAAGTCGAATGCGTTTCATGTTTCCTGCCCCGCCGAATCCTGCGCGATCAGGTTAGGGCGGTTTTGTCCGCGCCTACAACATGCGGGTCGAAATCCGATCGGCAGCGGCCCCCCTCCGGCGCTTCCCCCGGATTAAATCCGGGGCACCTCCCCCCCACTTCGTGCGAGGGAGGAAGGTGAGCGCTTGTGCCTCGCAAGTCCCTTTCCTCACCCGCGCTTGCGCGGGGGAGGTGCCGAGCGTAGCGAGGCGGAGGGGGCAGGGCGGTCCAGCGCGAACGGCCTTCGATCTTGGCTGTTATGCGTCGGGCTCATGCGGCAGATGTGGCGTGGGGAGGCCCGGCCATGTATGCCGGTCGCTCACATGCGCGGCGTGACGACGAGATGAACCGGCCCGCTTTCCTCTCCGTCCGGCACGGAGCGGAAGAGACGACGTTCGTCATTCTCTTTGCGGTCAGCTTCGCGCATCTGCTCAACGACATGATGCAGGCGCTGCTGCCGGCGATCTATCCGACGCTCAAGACCGATTACCATCTCGATTTCTCGGAAATCGGCTTCGTGACTCTGGCGTTCCAGCTCACGGCCTCACTCCTGCAGCCGCTTGTGGGACTCGTCGCGGACAGGCGGCCGATGCCCTATTCGCTCGCCACCGGCATGGTGTTCACGCTCGTCGGGCTGTTGCTGCTCTCTGTCGCGCACTCCTACACGATGATTCTCGTTTCGGCATCCTGTGTGGGCCTCGGCTCATCGGTATTCCATCCGGAATCCTCGCGCGTGGCGCGCATGGCGTCAGGCGGGCGATATGGTCTGGCGCAATCGATCTTCCAGCTCGGCGGCAATATCGGCTCGGCGCTCGGCCCCTTCACCGCCGCCTTCATCGTGCTCGCCTGGGGGCAGAAAAGCATCGCGTGGTATTCGCTGGCCGCGCTCACCGCCATCATCATCCTCTGGAACGTGGGCGTCTGGTACAAGACCCACGGCGTTACACGGCTCAAAGCCGCGCGGCATGCGGCGCAGCACGCCACGCTGTCACCGGGCCAGGTGCGAAAGTCGATCGCGATCCTGCTCGTGCTGATCTTTTCGAAATACATCTACCTGACCAGCATCAACAGCTATTACACCTTCTATCTGATACAGAATTTCCACGTCTCGGTGAAGAGCGCGCAGCTGCATCTCTTCGTCTTCCTCGCCGCGATTGCGGCCGGCACGTTTCTGGGCGGCCCGATGGGAGACCGCATCGGTCGCAAATACGTCATCTGGTTCTCGATCCTCGGCGCGTTGCCGTTCACGCTCGCGCTCCCCTTCGCTGATTTGTTCTGGACGACCGCGCTCAGCATCGCCATTGGGATCATCCTCGCTTCGGCGTTCTCCGCCATCGTTGTCTACGGCCAGGAACTGGTGCCCGGCCGCGTCGGCATGGTTGCGGGCATGTTCTTCGGATTCGCCTTCGGCATGGCGGCGATCGGCGCGGCGGTGTTGGGCGAGATCGCCGATCTCACCAGCATCACCTTCATCTACCGCCTCTGCGCCTTCCTGCCCCTGCTCGGCCTCTTCGCGATGTTCCTGCCGAACGTCGAGACAATCGTGCAGCAGAAATTGCCGCGGGATGAGATCGTGGCGGAGTGAAAGCCCCCTCCGGCGCTTCGCGCCACCTCGCCCACGCGCAAGCGCGCGGGGGAGGAAAAGCGGGTGAAGTGCGAGACGTATTTTCCTCCCTCAACGCGAAGCGTTGGGGGAGGTGCCCCGAAGGGGCGGAGGGGGCAGCCGCGCGGTGCGGAGAGCTTCTTACGCGTTCTCGAGCGCGACGCCGTGTTGTTTGAGGAGGGCTTCGAGCTCGTTCGATTCGTGCATCTCGCGGATGATGTCGCAGCCGCCGACGAACTCGCCCTTCACGTAGAGCTGCGGCACGGTTGGCCAGTTGGAGAATTCCTTGACCCCCTGGCGGAGTTCGGGATCCTTGAGCACGTCGAAGGTTTTGAACTTAACGCCCAGATCGGTGAGGATCTGCACGACCGCGGCGGAGAACCCGCATTGCGGAAACACCGGCGTGCCCTTCATGAACAGCACGACGTCGTTCGACTTGACATCGTCGGCGATGCGTTCCGCGACGGATACGGACATGGAAACCTCTTTCAACAGGCGTTGGTGGACTTAGGGTCGGGCGCGGCGAGCGTCAAGGGCGCCGCTCAATCCTTGACGGCGGTTTGCAGCGACAGGGCGTGCAGCACGCCGCCCATCCGGCCCTTCAGCGCGTCGTACACCATTTGATGCTGCTGCACGCGCGTCTTTCCCTTGAAGGCGCTGGTGGTGACCATGGCCGCATAATGATCGTTGTCACCGGCGAGATCGGTGATCGTCACCGCCGCATCCGGAAAAGCCTCCCGGATCAGTTTCTCGATCTCGCTCGCGGACATTGCCATCGGGAATCCCGTCAGTTCGTCGGCGGCAGCTCGGCATTGGACATATAGCCGGGGAACCAGGCTTCGTGCGCGCGCTTGAGAGCGTCGATGCTCACTTCACCCACCCCGGCGATGGCAATTCTATCTCCTCCGGTCTGCCCGAGCAAAATGGCGGGAATCCCGGCCCTCGCTGCCTCTCGCAACACGCGATCGGCCTCCGTGGCCGGAAGAGCAAACAGATACCGGCCCTGATCCTCGCCGAAGCAGAATGGAATTGCGTCGGCGCTGTCGCCGCGGGCAATCCGCGCGCCCATTCCTCCGCCCATCGCCATTTCCGTCAGCGCGACCAGCAGTCCGCCATCCGAAACGTCGTGGACCGTGTCCAGCTTTCCGGATTCGATCAGGCCACGGACGAAATCTCCGTGGCGTCTCTCCGCCGCGAGATCGACCACAGGCGCGCCACCATTTTCTTTTCCCTCGATCTCGCGTAGATAGAGAGATTGGCCGAGATGCCCCTTTGTTTCCCCGATGAGGATGATTGCGTCGCTTTCGCGCTTGAGCGCGGGCGTCGCCATTCGCCGGACATCCACAATCAAACCGACGGCGCCGATCGCGGGCGTCGGCAGAATCGCCTCGCCATTGGTCTCGTTGTAGAGCGAGCAGTTTCCCGACACGACGGGGAAGTCGAGCGCCCGGCAGACTTCCGCGATGCCGTCGATGCAGGACGCGATCTCGCCCATGATGTCGGGCTTCTCGGGATTGCCGAAATTGAGATTGTCGGTGATGGCGAGCGGCCGCGCGCCGGCTGCGGTGAGATTGCGCCACGCTTCCGCGACGGCCTGTTTCGCGCCTTCGAAGGGATCTGCGCGGCAATAGCGCGGCGTCACATCGGTGGTGATGGCGAGCGCCTTGTTGGTGCCATGCACGCGAACGACGGCCGCATCTCCGCCGGGCGCCTGCACCGTGTCGGCCATCACGCTCCAGTCATATTGCTCCCAGATCCATCGCCGCGAACAGAGATCGGGCGAACCAATGAGTTTCACGAGCGATTCGATGAGAGGCTTGGTGCGGTCGAAAGCAGGCTCTTCCGCAATCGCCGCGCGCTTCTCGAACGGCCGCTGATAGACTGGCGCTTCTTCGGAGAGCGCGTGCACGGGAATGTCGGCGACGGTCTTGCCTTCGTGACGCACCACGAACCGGCTTGTATCCGTCGTCGTGCCGATGACGGCGAAATCGAGCTCCCATTTCTTGAAGATGCGCTCGGCCTCTGCTTCCCGCCCTGGCTTCAGCACGGCAAGCATGCGCTCCTGCGATTCGGACAGCAGCATCTCGTAGGCGGTCATCTTCTCTTCGCGCTGCGGCACGCGATCGAGATCGAGCACGATGCCCGAGCCACCCTTCGACGCCATCTCGGCGGATGACGAGGTGAGGCCCGCCGCGCCCATATCCTGGATGGCGACGATCGCGTCGGTCGCCATCAGTTCGAGGCAGGCTTCGAGCAGCAGCTTCTCGGTGAAGGGATCGCCCACCTGCACTGTCGGGCGCTTCTCCTGCGAATCCTCGCTGAATTCCGCGGACGCCATGGTGGCACCGTGAATGCCGTCGCGTCCCGTCTTCGAGCCGATATAGACGACGGGATTGCCCGCGCCCTTCGCGGCCGATTTGAAAATCCGATCGGCGCGCGCGAGCCCCACGCACATCGCGTTGACGAGAATGTTGCCGTTGTAGGAGGGGTGGAAATTCACTTCGCCGCCCACTGTCGGCACGCCCATGCAATTACCGTAGCCGCCGATGCCGGCGACGACGCCGGAGACGAGGTGCCGCATCTTCTCGTGCTCCGGCGCGCCGAAGCGCAGCGCGTTCATCATCGCAACGGGCCGCGCGCCCATGGTGAAGACGTCGCGCATGATGCCGCCCACGCCGGTGGCCGCGCCCTGATAGGGCTCGATGAAGGAGGGATGGTTGTGGCTTTCCATCTTGAACACGGCCACGTCGCCGTCGCCGATATCGATCACGCCCGCATTCTCGCCTGGCCCCTGCAGCACCCAGGGCGCCCTCGTCGGCAGGCGACGCAAATGCGCGCGCGTCGATTTGTAGGAGCAATGCTCGCTCCACATCACGGAGAAGATGCCGAGTTCGACGAAATTGGGCGCGCGGCCGAGCAGCTCGACGATGCGCGCATATTCCGCGGGCGAAAGCCCGTGCTCGCGGACGAGTTGGGGCGTGATCTCGGTCAAGAGCCCCCTCCGCCCCTTCGGGGCACCTCCCCCACGTGCAAGCGCGCAGGGGAGGAAATAGGAGAGTTCGTGTCTTGCAATTCACTTTCCTCCCCCGCGCGCTTGCGCGTGGGGGAGGTGCCCGCGAAGCGGGCGGAGGGGGCAAGCGGCTGAAAACGAATGGCGACTCTCACGACAGCGCTTCGACGAGGCTTTCGAACAAGGGGCGGCCGTCAGTGCCGCCGAGAGCCGCATCGCAGACGCGTTCGGGATGCGGCATGAGGCCGAGCACATTGCGCTTGCGGCTGAGAATGCCCGCGATATTGCGCGCCGATCCGTTCGGATTGTCGCCTGGCGCGTAGCGGAACACCACGCGACCTTCGCCTTCGAGGCGGTCGAGCGTCGCTTCGTCCGCGGTGTAGTTGCCGTCGCCATGCGCGACGGGAAAGCTCACGCGCTGGCCCTTCTCGTATTTGCGCGTGAAGGCGGACTGGGTTTCTTCCACGTCGAGCGAAACGGGGCGGCAGACGAATTTCAACTCGGCGTTGCGCATCAGAACGCCCGGCAGCATTCCGGCTTCGGTCAGCACCTGGAAGCCGTTGCAGATGCCGAGCACGGAGAGGCCCTTCTCGGCTTTCGTCTTCACGTCGCGCATGATCGGCGATTGCGCGGCCATCGCTCCGCAGCGCAGATAATCTCCGTACGCAAATCCGCCCGGCAGCACGACGAGATCCACATCGGGCAGCTCGGAGTCGTGGTGCCACACCATCGCAGGCTTTTTGCCGGTGAGCTGTTCAAGTGCCACCGCCGCGTCGCGATCGCAATTCGAAGCCGGGAAAACGACGACCGCGGATTTCATGCGGCTTCTCCACGCCACACGCGAAGGTTGCCCTTATCCTTTACCTCCCCCTTGTGGGGAGGTCGGCGAGCCTGCAGAGCGACGTGCAGCAAACAAGGTGTGCGAGCCGGGTGGGGGTCTGTGCGCCGGCGCCGTTCCCCCCACCCGAAAAACGCGAAGGGCGTTTTTCGACCTCCCCACAAGGGGGAGGTCAAGAGCAGGGCTTGCGCGAGTAAGGAGTCCTTGGGCTAACACGTCACCCATCGAGTTCGATCTCGTATTTCTCGATCACTGTGTTGGCGAGGAGTTTTTCGCACATCTCTTTCACGATCGCGCGCGCCTTCGCTTCGTCACGCTCCGCGAGTTCGATGTCGATGACCTTGCCCTGGCGCACTTCGCCGACAGCGCGGAAGCCGAGGCCGTGCAACGCGTGGCCGATCGCTTTGCCCTGGGGATCGAGCACGCCGTTCTTCAGCGTGACGAAAACGCGCGCCTTCATGTGGCGAACATAGTGCGATTCTCGAAGGCGAAGCCTGCACAAATCGAATGTCGGACCTGCGGCTTATTTGCTGGGTCCCTTACCGGATCCCCGCTTTCGCGGGGATGATTTGCTGCGCAAATCACTTAACGAGAACCGGCCCCTTCTGCTCGCTCTGCACGGATTCCGGCATGATGCCGAGGCGGCGGGCGACTTCGGAATAGGCTTCGACCACGCCGCCCAGATCGCGGCGGAAGCGGTCCTTGTCCAGCTTCTCGTTGGTCGACACGTCCCACAGCCGGCAGGAATCCGGGCTGATCTCGTCGGCCAGGACAATCCGCATATAATCGTTCTCCCACAGCCGCCCGAACTCGACCTTGAAATCGACGAGCTTGATATTGGCGCCGAGGAAGAGGCCCGACAGGAAATCGTTGATGCGGATGGTGAGATTGACGATGTCGTCGAGGTCCTGCGGGTTGGCCCAGCCGAAGGCGGTGATGTGCTCCTCCGACACCCACGGGTCGTGGAGCTCGTCTTTCTTGTAGTAATATTCGATGATCGAGCGCGGCAGCACCGTGCCCTCCTCGATCCCGAGCCGCTTGGCGAGCGACCCCGCCGCGATATTGCGCACCACCACTTCGAGCGGGATGATCTCCACTTCCTTGACCAGCTGTTCGCGCATGTTGAGCCGGCGCACGAAATGGGTCGGCACGCCGATGGCGGTCAGCTGCGACATCAGATATTCGGAAATGCGGTTGTTGAGCACGCCCTTGCCTTCGATGGTGGCGCGCTTGGTGGCGTCGAAGGCGGTGGTGTCGTCCTTGAAGTATTGAACCAGCGTTCCGGGCTCGGGCCCCTCATAGAGGATCTTGGCTTTGCCTTCGTAGATCATGCGGCGGCGTTTCATGGGAACCGTCCTTGGCCCGGGGGCCGCTCATGGTTCGACAGGCTCACCATGAGGTCTCATCCTGATTGAGGGCCTCATCCTGAGCTTGTCGAAGGAGGGGACTGTCACGTCCCCGTCAACCGTGCAACCTAGCGGAAGGGCCGGACCTGCGGCAACTTCGCTGGACGGACGTGGGCGGGCGGTCGCGCGGGGCTTTGGCCTCGGCTAATATCGCGGCCCGGGCCGGCGAAAAATTGTGTTCTCTCCGCTTTTTCAAGAGGTTAGTTGATGGCGACGTTCGAGGACCGCGAGAAGAGCTATGAGGCCAAGTGGGCGCATGACGAAGATGTGCGCTTTCGGACCTTGGCGCGGCGAAACAAGCTTTTGGGCCTGTGGGCCGCGGCCGAAATGGGCCTTTCGGGGGCGGCCGCCGAGTCCTACGCCCATGATCTGCTTGATCTCGAAGTCAAAGGCGGCCGCGACGAGGATCTGGCGCAGAAGATCCGCGCCGATTTCGACGCCCGAAATATCGCGCTGTCCGATCACGTGATCCACCGCAAGATGGAAGAACTGCTCGTGGAGGCGAGAGAGCAGGTGATGCGTGAAACGAAGAAGGGATAAAGTTCGTTCGAGCGAAACGTGCCCCCTTCCGCCCGCGGAGTTTATCCTCCGGCCGCGCTTCGCGCGGTCCGGGGGGCGGGCACCCCGCATCAAGTGCGGGGCAGGCTCTCCCCCCGTGCTCCGCACGCGGGGGAGGAAACCGGTGCGCAAAGCGCGTAAGTGATTTCCTCCCTCGCGCGCAGCGCGGGGGAGGTGGCCCGAAGGGCCGGAGGGGGAGGGCGGCCCATCAAAAGAGATATTGTTCAATCTGGCGCTCGCGAGGCGCGCGTAGCGCGTCTCGCCCTCATCACTCTGTTTTTCGCCGCGGGCGTTGCGCATGCCGCGGAGCCGGGTTGGCCTTTTTACGGTGGCGATGAGGGCGGGCAGCGCTATTCGGCCGCCGCACAGATCACGCCGGCCAATGTAAGCGGTCTGCAGCAGGCATGGAGTTATTCCACGCGCGATCTCGTCACCAAAGGCGACGCGATCCGGCACGCTTCTTTCGAGGTCACGCCGATCCTCGACGACGGCCGTCTCTATCTCTGCTCGCCTTTCGACGAAGTCAGCGCGCTCGATCCGGGAACGGGCCGCGAGATCTGGCGGTTCGATCCCAGGATCGATCCGCGTCTGCGCTATCCCAACAGTTTCGTGTGCCGCGGTGTCGCGTGGTGGCGCGATCCGAAACCGAAGAACGGATTCTGCGCCACGCGCATATTCCTCGCCACCAATGATCGCCGCCTGATCTCGCTCGATGCGGCTTCGGGTAAACCGTGCGACGGATTTGGGCGGGGCGGCACGGTGCCGATCGAGCCTGCGCCGGCAATGATCTACAAAAGCGAAGTCCAGATCACGTCCGCACCGGTGGTGACGCAGGGCCTCGTCATTGTCGGCTCCTCGATCGACGACAACCAGCGTGTGGATGCACCGCGCGGCACGGTGCATGCGTATGACGCGAGAAGCGGCGGGTTGCGCTGGAGCTTCGATCCGATCCCGCGCGATGCGGTGGCGCCGAACGCGGCGAGCTGGACGAGCGCGGGCGCGGCGCGCACGGGGGCGGCGAATGTGTGGGCGCCGATGTCGGTTGACGAAGAGCACGGGCTCGTCTTCGCGCCGACCACGAGCCCGAGCCCAGATTTCTATGGCGGAGCGCGCCCGGGCGACAACCGCTATGCGGATTCGGTCGTGGCACTTCATGTGCAGAATGGGCGCGTCGCCTGGTCCTTCCAGGTCACCCATCACGACCTTTGGGATTACGACGTGCCGGCGCAGCCGACGCTCGGCGTCGTCACCTGGCAGGATAAGACGGTGCCGGCCGTCATCCAGCCGACCAAGCAGGGGCTCGTCTTTACGCTCGACCGGCTGACCGGTGAGCCGCTCATTCCGGTGGAGGAGCGGCGCGTGCCGCGCGGCGGCGCACCGGGCGAGCAATTGTCGCCCACCGAGCCTTTTCCACTGGCGCCGAAGCCGCTCGCGCCCACCCGCATCAAGCCCGACGACGCCTGGGGCCTCACCTGGTACGACCGCGGCCAGTGCCGCAACAAGATCGCGGCGGCGCGCGCGCAGGGGCTTTACTCGCCGCCATCATTGCGCGGCACGATTCTCTATCCCTTCACCGGCGGCGGCACGAATTGGGGCGGCCTCGCCTTCGATGCCGCGCACGACACGGTCTACGTCAACACGTCGAGCATGATGCATCTCGTCAAGCTGATTCCGAAAAAGGATCTGGCGGCTGCGGAGCAGGCGTTCCCCGATGCGGAAATCTCGCCGCAGAGCGGGACACCCTTCGCCATGAAGCGCGAGGTCGTGGTCTCGCCCCTCGGATTGCCGTGCAATCCGCCGCCCTGGGGCATGCTGCACGCGATCGACATGCATGACGGCCATGTGAAGTGGGAAGTCCCGCTCGGCACGACGGAAGATCTGATGCCGTTCTCACAATATTTTCTGGGAAAGGTTGGCGTGCCCAATCTCGGCGGACCGATCGCGACTGCAGGCGGCCTCGTCTTCATCGGCGCGGCGATGGACGATTATCTGCGCGCCTTTGACGCGAAGACGGGCACGGAACTCTGGCGCGGCCGCCTCCCCGCCGGCGGTCAGGCGACGCCCATGACCTATGTCTGGAAGGGCCGGCAATATGTCGTCATCGCCGCCGGCGGCCACGAAAAGCTCAACACCAAACGCGGCGACAGCGTCATCGCGTTTGCATTGCCGAGATAGCAACCCGAAAGAGTGGCACGCGGAGGCGCGGATACGCGGAGTGAATCCCTCCTAAGCGCGTCATCGGGGACCCAGGAAACACATGCGCTGCGAATAAAATAGCAACACGTGTTTCCTAGGTCCCGGCTCTCCGCTGTCGCGTCGGCCGAGATGACACGCTTTGTTTGGCCCACAATGTCTTTTTCTTCCGCGTCTCCGCGTCTCCGCGTGGAAAACTTTTCGCCGGCTACGCGCCGAACACGCGGGCGAAGATCGTGTCGGCGCGACTGAGGTGGCATCGAACGGCTGTTCGAAAGTCCTTGCGTCTCCGCGTGAGAATTCTCGTGTCCCTGGGCGCGGTGAGCGATCGCGCGATCAGGCGGGGAAGCGGTTGCCGAACATCGGCAGTCCGCTCACGGATTCGGCTCGCGTCGCTTCGTCCTGAAGGACATCCCAGTGCTCGGCGAGCTTGCCATCTTTGAGGCGCACGACATCGGCCGCGATCCAGGCGGCAGGGCGGCCGAAGTTCGAAAAACGGCCATGGGCGATGACGTAGTCGCCCTCAGCCACAATCAACTGGTTCTCATAGCGCAACGTCTTCGGCAGTGAGCGGATGAGGTCGAACAGTCCCGCACGGCTTGGTGCGATATGGGCGCTGTGCTGGATGTAAGGATCGGACCAGTACCGCTCGGCGGCGGCGTAGTCGCGCTTGTTGAACAGGGTTTCGAAGGCTTCGAGGACGATGGCCTTGTTCTGCTCGGGTGTTGTCTTGGTCATGTCAGTCTCCTTCAGCGTTGCATGGATTCCGGCACTAACTTGCATGATGCAAGTAACATCCGATTGGCAACAATTCAAGCGAGGCGCAGAGAGCGACATGACCGAACCGCCGCTCCTCAGCTTCGCCAAGGCCTCGCATCTGGAAGAGTTTTTCGTCGGCCAGCGTTTTGCGAACGCCAGCCATGCGTTCGATGCGGAGCAGATCAGGGTCTTCGCATCCCTGGCTGACTTGCGTTGGGTCCTCGAAATGTTTGCTCCCGGACACTCGCCACAAAAGCCGATGCGGCAATTCGAATTTCGGCCGACGTTTCACCTGACCTCCCCACAAGGGGGAGGTTGGACAAATCGTCGCCTGCGCACTGCTGCACCGGCCGGATTTGTAGATGCCCTAGCCACGTTGGAGGAGGAAAAGTAGGCGCGCGGTTCTTTCTCACCGCGTCGCTGTCTCCCTGTGAAAATTCTTGGCGGTTCGGGGTTGCGTCGCGCGTCCGGATTTGCGTCTGCTCGTCGGAATATTTTTTTGCTCGTGCCCGCTTCTTCGCGGTGCTGCTAGGATCGGTTGACGCGGGAGCCTGGGAGGGCGGTTCGCTGAGAAATTCTATTGTCCGGCCGCTGGTCATTGCGGCGCTCGTTCTTGCCGTCGCCGCTCTGTCGGCCTGCGGGCCGCCTGCGCCCCCAGCGCCGCCGAAGCCGCATGTCAGCGTCGCCTATCCCATCGTCAAGAAAATCATTGACTGGGACGATTTCACCGGCCGCTTCGCAGCGATCCAGGACGTGACGGTGATGCCGCGGGTGTCGGGCGCGCTCGTCTCGATCCTGTTCCGCAACGGCCAGGACGTGAAGGCCGGCCAGCCGCTCTTCATCATCGATCCCAGGCCGTTCCGCGCCGCGTATGACCAGGCCGTTGGCGATCTGGACAATGCGAAAGCGACCCTGACCAACGCGACCGCAAATTTCGAGCGCGGCAAGAAGCTGATCGCGGTCGACGCGCTCGCCCGCGAGCAGTACGAGGCGCGACTGGCGGCAGAGCAGACCGCGGCGGCGCAGGTGGAGTCGGCAAAGGCGGCGGTCGAAACCGCGCGCCTTAATGTCGAATTCACCACCATCAAAGCGCCGGTCGACGGACGCATGTCCGACCGAAACGTCAGCATCGGCGACATCGTGACGGCGAACACGACGGCGCTCACCCGCGTCGTCACGCTCGATCCGATCTGGTTCAATTTCGAAGGTGCGGAGAGCTTCCTCCTGAAATACCAGCGCGAGGCGCAAGCCGGACAGCGCCGCTCGTCCCGCATCGCGCCCAATCCGCTGGAGATCCAGCTCGCCGATGAATCGGGCTATCCGCACCGCGGCCACATGGTGTTTGTGGACAATGCCGTCGATCCGCTGTCGGGCACCATCCGCGCCAAGGCGGAGTTTTCCAACCCGGATCATTTCCTGACGCCCGGCATGTTCGGCCGCGCGCGCCTGCTCGCCTCGGGCGCCTATCAGGCCGTGCTGATCCCCGATGAATCGATCATCACCGACCAGACCCGCCGGCTCGTCTACGTCGTCGACGGAAGCGGCAAGGTCGCGGCGCGCGAGGTCGAGACCGGCCCGCTCGTGATCGGCCTGCGCGTCATCAAGAGCGGCGTGAAAGCGGGCGAGAAAGTCGTGCTCGACGGACTCGCGCGGCTTCAGCCCGGCGCCGAAGTCGAGGCGACAGTGACGAAGCTCACCGCGCGCGCGGCGGACACCGCGCCGCAATCCGAGCCGCTGACGGCGCCGCCGTCCTCGCAGGCGACGCCGCACTAGACCCCGGAATCGATCATGAGCGGCACAGCGACAAGAAGGTTTAGCGCAGTGGACGCAGAGGATGCGCAGAGGTCGCAGAGAAATTGTTGGCGCGCTTCGCGCGCCGAAGGCGCGCAGTTTCTCCTGCGCGTCCACTGCGCTTCCTCTGCGTCCTCCGCGCTAAAAATGCGACCTGGAAACGAGTCACCCATGCTGAAAGCCAGGCACTAGCGCGATGCGCCTCCCGCATTTTTTCATCGAGCGGCCGATCTTCGCGGCGGTGGTGTCGATCCTGATCGTGCTCTTCGGGGCGATCAGCTATCCGACGCTTCCGGTCGCGCAATATCCCGAGATCGCACCGCCGACGGTCACCATCACTGCGACCTATCCCGGCGCCACGGCTGAAACCATGGCGGAGACGGTCGCCACGCCGATCGAAGAGCAGGTCAACGGCGTCGAGAACATGCTCTACATGTCGTCCTCCTCGCAGAGCGACGGCACGCTCACCATCACTATCACCTTCGCGCCGGGCTCGGACATCAACGAGGACCAGGTGCTGGTTCAGAACCGCGTGGCCACGGCCGAGCCGCGGCTGCCGATCCAGGTGCAGCAGATCGGCGTGGTCACAGCGAAGAGCTCGCCCGATCTGCTTCTTGTCGCGACCCTTGTCTCGCCCGGCCACGGCCTACCGCAGCAATACCTTTCCAATTACGCGACGCTGCAGCTGGTCGATCGCCTCTCCCGGGTGCACGGCGTGGGCCTCGTGCGCGTCTTCGGTGCCCGCGACTACAGCATGCGCATCTGGATCGATCCCGACCGCGCGGCGGAAGTGAATCTCACCGTCGACGAAATCGTCGCCGCAATCCAGGCGCAGAACGCGCAGGTGACGGCGGGCGCCGTCGGTGCTCCGCCGTTCAACCGCGGCGGCACCGCCTTTCAGCTCGGCATTGAGGCGAAAGGGCGCCTGCAGACGCCAGAAGAATTCCGCGACATCATCCTGAAGAGCGACTCCCTCGGCCGCCTCACGCGCTTGCGCGACGTGGCGCGGGTCGAGCTCGGCGCGCAGGACTACACCGAAAACGCCTATTTCTCCGGCAACCCCACCGTCGGCATCGGCATTTTCCAGCTGCCCGGCTCGAATGCGCTCTCGACCGCGCAGGCGGTGCTCGCGGAACTCGCAGATGCGTCGAAAAGCTTCCCGCCCGGCATGACCTACCAGGTTCCGTACAATCCGACCGAGTACATTTCGAAATCGATTTCCGCCGTCGAGCGCACGCTGTTCGAGGCGATCCTGCTCGTCGCGCTTGTGGTGCTGCTCTTCCTGCAGAGCTGGCGCGCGGCGGTGGTGCCAATCGTCGCCATTCCGGTTTCGATCATCGGCTGCTTTGCGGCGCTGTCCGCCTTCGGCTTCTCGCTCAACAACCTGTCGCTGTTCGGCATGGTGCTCGCGATCGGCATCGTGGTCGACGACGCGATCGTGGTGGTGGAGAATGCGCAACGGAATATCGAGGCGGGCCTCGCGCCGAGAGATGCAACGCTCAAGGCGATGTCGGAAGTGACCGGCCCGATCATCGCCATCGCGCTGGTACTCTGCGCCGTGTTCGTGCCCATTGCCTTCATCAGCGGCCTGACGGGCGAGTTCTACCGCCAGTTCGCGCTCACCATCGCCTTCTCGACCGTGATCTCCGCCTTCAATTCGCTGACGCTTTCGCCGGCGCTCGCCGCCACATTGCTCAAGGCGCGCGGCGCGCCGAAAGACGTGTTCGCGCGCGTGATCGACAAAGTGCTTGGCCCGTTCTTCTCGCGCTTCAACGCGGTGTTTCACCGAAGCTCGGATGGCTACGGCGCGGGTGTCGGCGGAATCCTGAAGCGCAAATCGGGCGCGATGGTCGTCTATGCGGGACTTCTCGCGCTCACCTATGTGGGATTCCAGCTGGTGCCGCCGGGCTTTGTGCCGCTGCAGGACAAGGGCTACCTCGTCAGCTTCGCGCAATTGCCCGAAGGCGCGACGCTCGACCGTACCGAATCCGTGATCCGCAATATGTCCGACATCGCGTTGAAACAGCCTGGCGTGCAGAGCGCGGTCGCGTTCCCCGGACTGTCGATCAACGGCTTCATCAACAGCCCCTCGGCCGGCATCGTATTCGTGACGCTGAAGCCGTTTGACCAGCGCGGCACCTCCGATCTCTCCGGCATGGCGATCGCGCAGACGCTGCAGAAGAAATACGCCGCGCTCGGCAACGCGCAGATCGCGATCTTCCCGCCGCCGCCGGTGCAGGGGCTGGGCACGATCGGCGGATTCAAACTGCAGGTGGAGGACCGCACCGACCAGGGCGACGCGGCGCTCGACCGCGCGATGAAGGACATCCAGACGAAAGCGGCAAACACGCCGGAGCTTGCGGGCGTCTTCTCCGGCTTCAACATCGGCGTGCCAGAGCTGACCGCAAAGCTCGACCGCACCCGCGCGATGCAGCTCGGCGTCGACGTCCAGGATGTGTTCGACACCATGCAGACCTATCTGGGCTCGATCTATGTCGACGATTTCAACCGCTTCGGCCGCACCTATGAGGTGATCGCCGAGGCCGACACCCCGTTCCGCTCCAAGCCCGAAGACATCTTGAGACTCAAGACCCGCAATGCGGACGGGCAGATGGTGCCGCTCGGTGCGATCGTCGATGTGAGCGAATCCGCGGGCCCCGACAGCTCGATGCGCTACAACGGCTTCCGCTCCGCCGATCTCAACGGCGCGCCGGCGCCCGGCTATTCGAGCGGCCACGCGCAAGCGGCGGTCACCAAGCTGCTGAACGACAATCTGCCGAAGGGCATGGGTTTCGAATGGACCGATCTCACCTTTCAGCAGATCCTGGCCGGCAACACCGCGCTTCTCGTTTTCCCGCTCTGCGTGCTGCTCGTGTTCCTCGTGCTCGCCGCGCAGTATGAGAGCCTGTTCCTGCCGCTCGCCATCATCCTCATCGTGCCGATGTGTCTGTTCTCCGCGATCACCGGCGTGTGGCTCACTGGCGGCGACAACAACATCTTCACCCAGATCGGGCTCTTTGTGCTGATCGGGCTCGCCTGCAAGAACGCGATCCTGATCGTGGAATTCGCGCGCGAGCTGGAGATTCAGGGGCGCACAACGGTTGCGGCGGCGATGGAAGCGGCGCGTCTCCGGCTGCGGCCGATCCTGATG
>PKWC01000179.1 GCA_003131925.1 Alphaproteobacteria bacterium
TCACCGACTTGCCGGTGCCGGAACCGCCGATGACGACCAGCGACTCGCCGGACTGAATGTCGAGGTCGAGACCGTCCAATACGATTTTCGGGCCGAAGCGCTTCTTGATACCGCGCAGCTCCACTTTGGCCGTGCTGCCCGCCACCGCCCTCACCGCGAGAAAAGAATGGAAGTGAGGAAATAGTTTGCCGCCAGGATCAGGATCGACGAGGTGACCACCGCATTCGTCGTCGCCGTGCCCACNNACGCCCTGCGCGCCGCCCTTGGAATGAAAGCCGTTGTAGCAGCCCATCAGCGCGATGATGAATCCGAACACCGCCACCTTGATCACACCGCTGCGCACGTCGCCCGTGGTCATGAAATCCAGCGTGTTCTTGACGTAGATCGCGCCATTGAACCCGAGACTTTGAGTCGAGACGACATAGCCGCCGAAAACACCGATGGCGTCCGCGACGAGAACGAGCACGGGCATCGTCACGACGGCGGCGACGAGACGCGGCACGACCAGGTATCGAATCGGATTGGTGGACAGGGTGGTCAGCGCATCGATCTGCTCGGTCACGCGCATGGTGCCGATTTCCGCCGCGATGGCGGCGGCCACGCGGCCGGCCACCATCAAGCCGGCGATCACCGGGCCGAGCTCGCGTGTGATGCCGAGCACGACGATGTTAGGCACCACCGCCTCGGCGCCGAAGCGGTTGCCGCCGATATAGATTTGCAGTGCCAGTGCGCCGCCGGTGAAGAACGCCGTCAGGCCGACGACCGGCAAGGAGAAATACCCGATGCGCAGCATCTGTTGGCCGATGAGATACCAGTAGATCGGCGGCCGCACGCAGGCGACGAGTGCGGAGAATGTAAAAAGGGCGAGACGCCCCGTCTGGGTGACAAAAGCGATGAATGCGCGGCCGATGCCGGCCAGAATGTTCATGGCGCGCTCACATGGACGCGGGGCACGCGCGCACCAATTGCCGTCAGGATTTCATAATTCGCCGTCCGCGCTGCTGCCGCGGCCTCTTCCAGCGAAATCGTATCGCCGATGAACTCGATCTCCGTCCCCACGGTGGCGGAAGGGATTTCGGTGACGTCAAGCGTGATGAGATCCATGGAGACGCGGCCCACGACAGGCGCTCTCATCCCATTGATGGCGCCCATTCCCCTGTTGCCGATCGCGCGCATGAGCCCATCTGCATATCCGAGAGCCACGGTCGCCAGCGTCGTCGGGCGCTCTGCCTGGAAGGTGGCTCCGTAGCCAACGACTTCCCCCTTGTCAACGCAGCGAAGCTGCAGGACGCGGCCCGTCAGACACGCTACGGTCTTGAAGGCATTCGGCGTACCAGGCTGGGGATTGCCCCCGTAAAGCGCGATTCCCGGCCGTGCCAGGTCGAACGCGTAGTCCCGTCCCAGCATCACTCCGCCGGACGCTGCGAGACTCGCCGGCGCGGGCGGCAGCATTGCGAGCGCCGCGCGAAAGCGCGCGAGTTGCTGCGCGTTCATCTTCGCCGAGGGATCGTCGGAGCAGGCGAGATGGCTCATGACCAGAACGAGATTCAAATCTCGCAATCTTTCGCGTGCCTCGGATACGAGCACCGTCGCTTCATAGGCCGGCAGGCCCAAGCGGTTCATCCCGGTGTCGATATGAACGGCTGCATCGAGACTTGTACGCCGCGAATGCGCAACTGCCGACCAGACCGCGATCTCGTCCAGCGAATTGAGCGTCGGCGTCAGCCGATGTGCAATCAGCGCTTCCGCGCAGTGTAATGGCGCACCATCGAGAACGAAGATACGCGTGTCTGGAACGATCGGCCGGAGCCTCGCCCCCTCTTCAAGGCGCGCGACAAAAAACGTATCGCACCCAATGTTGGCGAGGGCGCGCGCCACAGGTTCCATACCCAGCCCGTAGGCGCCCGCCTTGACCACGCCGGCGATGCGCGTATCTGCGAGCCGAGCACAGGTGCGGTAATTGTCCACGACGGCAGCAAGCCGCACTGACAGAGTGGCTGTTTCGATATCGGGATTGTTCATGAGCGGCGGAGAATGACGTGTCGAAGCACCGCGGTCAAAGCCTTCGCACCGGACTTCCTGCATAGGCCCGACGACGCGGTGAATGACGTCACACTCGGCCTAAGCCGCTCGATCGGCGAGATCCTTGAAGCGGGTGAAGCGGTCGTCGAAGAAGAGTTCGATCTTGGTGGTGGGGCCGTGGCGGTGCTTTTCGACGAGCAGGTCAGCCAGGTGATTGACGCGCTCCATCTTTTCGCTCCACTTGGTGAATTCCGGATCGTCCTCTTCGGGCTTGCGTGATTTGAGGTAGTAGGCCTCGCGAAAAACGAACATCACCACGTCGGCATCCTGCTCGATCGAGCCTGACTCGCGCAGATCCGACAGCACCGGCCGCTTGTCGTCGCGGCTGTCGACGCCACGCGACAGTTGCGAACAGGCCAGAACCGGCACGTTCAGCTCCTTGGCGAGCGCCTTCAATCCTTTCGTGACTTCAGTGACTTCCTGCACCCTGCTGTCCGAGCGGCGCGTGGGCTCGATGAGCTGGAGATAATCGATGACCACGAGGCCGATCTGCTTCTCGCGGCGGAAGCGGCGCGCACGCGCGGCGATCTGCGCAATCGAAATGCCGCCGCTGTCGTCGATGTAGAGCGGCAGCGTGCTCAGATCCTGCATCTTCAGCACGAAGCGCTCCCATTCGGACTCGGCAAACCGGCCGGAGCGAATCTTCGACATCTCGATCTCGGTCTGCTCGGAGAGTATGCGTGCGGAGAGCTGCTGCGCCGCCATTTCGAGCGAAAAGAAGAGCACGGGCGCCCCGCGTGAAACCGGAACCCCATCCGCCACGTCCTGGGAATGGAAACGGGCGGCGTTGAAGGCAATATTGGTCGCGAGCGCCGTCTTCCCCATGCCGGGGCGTCCCGCCAGAATCAAAAGATCTGACGGCTGCAATCCGCCCAACAGGGAATCGATGTCGGCAAAACCGCTCGAAACTCCGGAAATGCGTCCGCCTCGCTGTTGCGCCTTCTCGGCTATCTCGACGGTGCGCCGCAGCGCCTCGGCGAAGTCGAGCGGACCATCGCCGTAACGGGAAGTTTCCGAAATCCGGTAGAGTGCTTTTTCCGCTTCCGCGATCTGCTCCTGCGGCGGTTTCTCGAGCGGCGCTTCATAGGCCGTGTTGACGATGTCTTCGCCGATATGGATCAGCGTCCGCCGCACCCAAAGATCGTGCAGGATGCGCGCATAGTCCCGGACATTGGGAAGCGCGGGCGCGGCCGCCGCGAGATTGGCGAGATAGGAAAGGCCGCCAACTTCGAGCAGCCCCGGATCGGCTTTCATCTGCGCGTGCAGGGTCAGTGGCGTGATCACGATCCCGCCGCGCTCGAAGCTCGTCGCGATTGCTTCGAACAGCCGCTGGTGCAGCGGATCGTAGAACTGCTCGGGCCTGAGCAGCATGGACACGCGCTCAATCGCCCGATTGTCCACGAAAATCGCGCCAAGCAGAGCCTGCTCGACGTCGATATCATAGGGGACGTGGCGATAGACCTCTTGTTCCATTCCGCGGATGCCCGATTGCGCAAGTGGAGGGGAGGCGAATCAAACGAGAGAGCGGGGCCGCCGCAAGGCCGCCCGCATCATTGCCCACAGCTAAATTGCCGGTGTGCCGCTACGCCGCGCGGACCTGGCGCGGCATCGCTTCGGTTCCCGCAAAGCGCATGGTCCGCTCGGATTCGAACATGTAATCGCGGGTCAGCGGCAGCGTGCCGATGCATTTGGTCAGCTGAATCTGGTACACGACCTGCCCATCATGGCGGAATGCCATTTCAGCGCCCGCAAGATAAAACTCCCACATGCGGCAGAAGCGCTCGTCGTAAAGTTCAGCCACAATGGACCGATGCGCTTTGAACCGCCGGCGCCATTCCTTCAGTGTCTCGGCATAGTGCAGCCTGAGCACTTCTATATCGGTAACGATCAGACCAGCACGCTCGATCGCGGGCAGCACCTCGCTCAACGCGGGTGCGTACCCGCCGGGGAAAATGTACTTCGCCGTCCAGGGGCTCGTGACGCCCGGTCCGTCGGTGCGCCCGATCGTATGCAGGAGTGCGACGCCATCGTCGGCGAGAAGTGCGCGCAGCTTATCGAAGAAGGCCCGATAATAGGGCACGCCGACATGCTCGAACATGCCGACCGACACGATGCGGTCGAACGTGCCGCTGAGCGCGCGGTAGTCCACAAGTTCGAAACGGCAGCGCTCCGCAAGGCCGGCATTCTCGGCCCGGCTCCTTGAGAGCGCGATCTGCTCTTCCGACAGAGTCACGCCCAGCACGTTGGCACCGCAGTCTCGTGCGAGATCGAGCGCCAGCCCGCCCCAGCCCGACCCGATGTCGAGGACTCTGAGGCCTGGTGTGTCGAGGTGGAGCTTGGCGGCAATGTGCCGTTTCTTGCCGACCTGCGCTTCTTCGAGCGTTTCACCTGGCGCGGAAAAATACGCGCAGGAATATTGGCGGTCGCGATCGAGGAAAAGATCGTAGAGCTTTCCCGAAAGATCGTAATGATGGGCGGCGTTTCTGCGCGCGCGTGAGGAATAATTGAGTTGGGCAAACCGGCGTGTGACCCAGCGCCAGACTCTTTCAGCCTTCAGCACGCCGCGTGGCGAGGCAAGCGAGAGATTGTACATCAAAAGATCGAGAAGGTCGGCGATGTCGCCGTTTTCCACGGTGAGCCTGCCATCCATGTAGAGCTCGCCCAGTTTCAACTCCGGATTGAGTGCGAGTTCCACGACCGCGCGGCGGTCATGCAGATGCATGGTCACTTGCGGCGTGCCGACACCAAACGTCGTACGCCGGCGGCCCGGCGCGATCAGCGTCAGGCTGCCTTTTTTTACGATCGATGCGAGGAGCCGATTGAGCATTCCTGGCCATCCCCTTGCCCTGCAACCTAGCGTATCAAATCAAAGCGGTAAGGAAAATAAAGTTCCAAGGCGCTAAATGGACCTTGGCCGAAACGGCTCGGAAACCGAGTTTTGTCGCTGGCCAATCCTCGCCCAATGACGTAGGGCTGGCGCGTCGAAGGAACAGGTGATGGTACCTAATAAAGCAAGCTTGACAGCCGAGCTGCTAAGGCTGGGCATTCGTCTTTTTCTGAAGCCGGGGATGCATCCCGGCATCAGCATAGCCGTCCGGCGCCAACGGCTGCAGGCGTACGAGCCTTGGGTGCGGCGAGTCCCGGGCGGAACCGAGACGATCGAACAGGCGCTGGGCACAGTTCGGGCGACCTGCGTGACGCGGCCCGAGGCGGAACCCGGCCGCCATATCCTCTTCCTGCACGGCGGCGGCTATATCACCGGATCACCGGCACTTTACGGTCACGTCATGTGGCGTTTCGCGGCGGCGGCGCGGGCAAAACTTGTTGCCATCGATTACCGGCTGGCGCCGGAGCATCCGTTCCCGGCAGCCCTGGACGACGCGCTCACCGCCTGGCAGGCGCTGCTCGCCGATGGCGTGGACCCGCGGCAATGCGCAATACTGGGCGACTCGGCTGGCGGAGGCCTCGCGCTCGCGCTGGCGCTCAGGCTGCGCGACGAGGGAGGCCCGCTGCCCGCAGCCGTCGTCGCACTGTCGCCCTGGACCGATCTCGCGATCACCGGTGAGTCGTGCTCGCAGGACGCTGCCGATCCCATGCTGAAATCCGACTGTCTGAAGCCCTTCGCCGCGCAGTATCTGGACGGCGCTGATCCTCGCCATCCTTACGCCTCGCCCCTTTACGGCGATCTGCGAGGCCTGCCGCCGACGCTCCTTCAGGTCGGCAGCGACGAAATCCTGCGTGACGACTCCATTCGGATTGCGGAGCGGATGCGCGAAGCCGGCTGCAATGTAACGCTCGAAGTCTGGCCGCGCATGCCGCATGTCTGGCATGCATTTGCGCCGCTGATGCCGGAAGCGCGGCGCGGCATCGCCCGCGTGGGCGCGTTCGTGCAGGAGTGGACGGCGGTGGGCGAAGGCGTTGGGAACTACACCAACTGATAGCGAATGGTGGATCCGTCGATGGCTTTCAGCTCGACCTGAACGAGCTGATGGGTTTCGTCGTACCAGACGTCCTGCGAAAACGTGGTGATAATTTCATAGTGGTGTGCGTGTTGGGCGTGACCGCGGACGATGAGATCGTCCTCACCGCGGTCGACGATCTTGACCGGCTGAACGCTGCCGTCCCTCGGATCAATCGCGGTTTTCTGCGCCACAACTGCCGGGTTCCATAGGCTGAGAGGTATCGCCGTCAGCGCCAGTTCCCTTTCCCGGCCGTCGCCCTTCACAGTGATCTTGCCGTCGCCGGCGGCCGCATTCGTGCGATGCAGCGTGCCGTTGTCGTCCGTCGTCGAATTCATCGCCACGAGGCGGCCATCGGCCCACTGCTCGGCTTCCGTCTGATCGAATTTGTAAAGTGTGAGGAACCCCAGGCCGATTTCCACATGCGTCACGATCTGCACGGTCGTATCCCGACCGCAATGCCCGAATCGGACCGAGTTGGTGCCGATCTGCGTACCATCGCGCAAAACGGCGAAATTCACCGTCGTCGCGTCCGACGCGGCATGAGCACCGGCGGCAAAAAGCGTCGACCACGCGACCAGCGCGCCCAGAGAGATGCGGTACAGGTGCATTATAAGGCCTCTCGTTTCGAGCCGTTTCCGCTCGCCAAGTTGGGCGTTCGTTCTTTTATTCCGACCCATCCGAGATAAACCACAAAAATCTTTCGCTGGGGTGACTCTGACTCGTTGCCAAATGACATTTCGCGGAACCGGGAGGCTGGGCCGCGGGTTGGGATTACGGACGATCCCCCCAGATGCTGAGAGCCCCCATTGTCCGCCTCGTTGAGCTGTCCACGCGGTTCGCGTGGACCGTCATCCTGTTCGCACTGGTCCTGGCATCCTTCTGCACTGTCTATGCGGTGCGGCACTTTTCGATTTCAACGGATGTCAGGCAGCTGTTTCCTACCGACTTGCCGTGGACGCAGCGCGCCGACCAGTTTCTCTCGGCATTTCCGCAGTACGACGTGCTCGTCATTGTCGAGGCGCCGACCCCGGAGCTGACGGAAGTGGCAAGTGCCGAGCTGGCTTCGGCATTGAGGGCGGACCGCGACCACGTACGCGCGGTGGAGGAACCGCAAGGGGACAAATTCTTTGCCCGAAACGGTCTCCTGTTCGTGCCGGTCAAACAGCTCGCTCAAATGACGGTGAACGCACAGCAGTCTGGACCCATGACAGGTGCACTCGCGGCCGATCCGAGCCTCAGGGGCGTTCTAGGCGCGCTTTCCACAGGGCTGATGGGAGTCGAGAATGGATTCTACGGAATCGACGCCTTGGCTCCCGCCATGAACGCAGGCGCCGACACGATCAGCGACGTGCTGTCCGGACGCCCCGCGCAATTCTCATGGCAGTCGCTCATCGGGGGCGAGATGACACGAAACGAGGGAAACCATCGGTTCATTCAGATCGCTCCCGTCCTCGACTTCAAGGCTCTGTCGCCCGGAGGCGCGGTCACGGATGCGATTGCCCAAACGGCACGCCGGCTCCATTTGGCGAACGATTTCCAGGCGCGGGTTCGCGTCACCGGACTCGTCCCGATGAACGACGCACAGTTTGCCGCAGTCAAGGAGAACGCCGCGCTGAATGCGGCCGTTTTCATAGGGGCCGTGCTGATCATCCTGTGGCTGGCGCTGCACTCGTGGCGAATTATTGTGGCCGCCCTTGTCAGCGTGACGTGTGGCCTCGCTTATTCCGCCGCGTTCGGACTATTCCTCGTCGCGTCGCTGAATCTGCTTTCGGTCGCATTCTTTGTCCTGTTCGTCGGCCTGGGCATCGATTTCGGGATTCAATTCAGTGTCCGTTACCGTGCCGAGCGGCACGAAACCGGCGATCTGAACGCTGCGCTGGTCAGTGCCGCAAGAAAGGCGGGCTGGCCTCTCGCGCTTGCGGGTGCGGCCACTGCACTTGGTTTCTCGGCCTTCCTGCCGACCGAGTATCGCGGACTGTCGGAACTTGGCCGGATCGCCGGACCTGGCATGATCATCGCCTTTCTAACCAGCATCACACTGTTGCCGGCCTTGCTTCGGGTTCTGAATCCGCCGGCGGAGCCCCATCCGATGGGGTTCGCCGCCCTCGCACCGGTCGACCGGTTTCTGCAGCGCCACCGCTTTGCGGTCCTTGCCGGTACGCTCGCCGTTGTCGCGCTGGCATCGCCGCTTCTGCTTTTTCTGCGGTTCGACTTCAATCCGCTGCATCTGCAAAACCCAAAAGCCGAATCGGTCGCCGCCTTCCTCGAATTGAGAAGGGACCCGTTGACGGCCGCCAATGCGGCCGAATTGATTGCGCCCGATCTTGTTGAAGCGAAGGGGGACGCAAGAAACCTCGCCGCTTTGCCGCAGGTGGCAGGAACGCGCACGCTCGCAAGCCTTGTTCCAGACGATCAGCAGTTCAAGCTCGCGTTGATCCGCCAGCTCTCGGCCGCGCTTGCAACCGCGCTGACTCCTGCACGGTTGCGCCCGGCACCCAGCGATCACGAAAACGTTGCGGCGCTGCGGTCGACCGCCCGTACGCTGTCCGAATATGCACCGCGGGGCGGCGCCGGAGGAAATGCCGCAAAGCGGCTGTCGGCGCTTCTCGACAAGCTCGCAGCCGCCGATCCGGGCGCGCGCCTTCGCGCAACGGTTGCGATGGTCGTGCCGCTGAAAATCTCACTCGAGGGTCTTCGGCAGGAATTGAAGGCGCGGCCGGTCTCCATCGCAGACGTTCCACCCGATCTGAAGCGCGATTGGCTGACTCCGGACGGGCGGGCAAGAGTGCAGGTCCTTCCCAAGGGAGATCCTGACGACACCGCTTCGTTGCGCAATTTCGTGCGTGCAGTGCTCGTGCGCGAGCCCAACGCGACCGGGCCGGCCGTCATGCTGTATGAAGCCGGAAATACGATCATGCATGCCTTCGTCGAAGCCGGAATACTCGCCCTCGTGGCAATCGCGCTGTTGTTGTGGATCGCATTGCAGCGCTTGTCGGACGTGTTGATGACTCTGATCCCGCTGCTGCTGGCTGCGGTTCTGACGCTCGAACTGTGCGTCATTTTGAATATACCGCTGAACTTCAGCAATATCATCGCGTTTCCGCTGCTGCTAGGAGTCGGTGTCGCTTTCAAGATCTATTACATCATGGCGTGGCGGCACGGACGCACGGCGCTGGTGCAATCGACATTGACCCGCGCCGTCGTGTTCAGCGCGATGACGACTGCGACCGCATTCGGCAGCCTGTGGCTGTCTCGCCATCCCGGCACTTCGAGCATGGGAGAGCTGATGTCGCTCTCGCTCGTCTGCACGATGATGGCCGCCGTGCTGTTCCAGCCCGCGTTGATGGGGCCGCCGCGCAAAGTGGCGATGGACAAGCAGCCCGGGAAACCGGCTGCCGTTCGAAGGGCGCCGGTTATGGCAGCCTACGCGATGGTAGGTCTCGATGAACGCCCCTGAACATCTCGCCGCGCCGCGAGCACCGCGTGCAAGTATCGCGATCAACAATTTGCGCGCCGCCGTCGTCGTCTTCGTGGTCGCAGCGCACTCCATAATCGCCTATCTGTGGTCTCTGCCCCCGCGGCCTTTTGCTTTCGACAAGCCGCCCTTTTCCTGGCGGACCTTTCCGATCGTCGACACGCATCACTTCATCGGCTTCGACATACTCTGCGCCTGGGCCGATCTCTTCCTTATGGCACTCTTCTTCCTGATATCCGGCCTCTTCGTTTGGCAGAGCCTGGAACGCAACGGTGCCCTCGAATTCGCATATCGCCGCGCCCTGCGCCTCGGACCACCATTCGTTTTCGGCATCGCGGTGCTGATGCCGCTCACAAATTATACGACTTACATGCAGACGGCCTCACATCCCGGGCTTGCCGATTTCTGGCTGCACTGGCGCGCGCTGCCCTTTTGGCCGGCCGGGCCGAATTGGTTCCTCTGGGTGCTGCTGGTCGCGGACATTCCAGCGGCCCTCTTTTTTGCATTGTTGCCGCGCGGGCACCGGATCGTGCTCGGGCTGTCACGCATCGCTCGCGAGCATCCCGCCCACTTTCTCGCCGGTCTGCTCGCGGCTTCCACTCTGGCGTATGTCCCCTTCGGGATTCTCTTCGGTCCGATGTCATGGTTTCAATGGGGGCCGTTCTCGTTCCAGCTGAGTTTCCCCGGACTCTACGCGGTCTATTTTTCCGCCGGGATCATCATCGGCGCCTGCGGCGTCGAGGAGAGTTTGCTCACACGGTCGCTCGCCCGGCAGTGGAAGTTGTGGCTCGCAGCCGCGCCTTTGCTCTTCGGCACGTGGCTCGGCGCCTCGGCGATGACGTATGGCAATCCCGCCGCGACGTCGCTCGCATGGAATCTCGTGAACGCAATCGTTTTGCCGCCGGCATGCTTTGCCAGCTGCTGTTGCGCTCTTGCCCTGGCAATGCGTTTTGCACGGGCGCGTACCCGATTACTCGACAGCCTGCAGCGCGACGCTTACGGAATCTATCTGCTGCACTACCTCTTCGTTGCGTGGCTGCAATTCGCCCTTCTCCCGGCTGGCTGGCCTGCGATCGTGAAGGCTTCGATCGTTTTCGCGGGCACGATGGCATTCAGCTGGGCGCTATCATCGGCGTTGCGGCGCGTGCCCGGACTCGATTCCGTGATCGGCAGCGGTCAACCCGCGCCTGTTTCTGCAGTGATGGCGATCAATTCTCGCTCCTCGGTATCGGTTGCAGATTGAACACACGGTTGATCCGCAAGAACCGGGTGGAATTCCGGCGTGGGATGCCCCATTTTCGGGAATGATTGAACGTCGGAGTCGTGCCGTGAGCCAGACAGCGCACCGCTATTTCATCTTCGAAACCGCGTGCGGCACTTGCGGCATCGCCTGGAGCAGCGCCGGCGTCTCGCGGTTCCAGTTGCCGGGACAGAGCGCCGAAGCGACCGAGCGGAGTTTGCTGCGGCGCCTGCCCGGCACGAAACCGGGAACGCCTACGCCACAGGTCGCTGATACGGTCGCCGCCGTGAAGCGCTATTTCGCGGGCGAGAAGGTCGCGTTCTCGGATGTCCAACTCGATCTCGACGGACAGGACGAATTCTTCCAGCAGGTCTATGCCGCCGCGCGGCGCGTCGGCTGGGGCCACACAACCACCTACGGCACGCTCGCAAAAGAACTCGGCGGCGGATGGGAAGCCGCACGCGATGTCGGTCAGGCGATGGCGAAAAATCCGGTAGCGCTCATCATCCCGTGCCACCGCGTGCTCGCCGCCGGTGGCAAGGTCGGCGCCTTCTCGGCGCCCGGCGGCTCGGCCACAAAGATCAAGATGCTCACATTGGAGGGCATCCACCTCGGCTCTCCCCAACCGGCGCAGCAGTCCCTGGGATTGTAGCGGCGTGGGCAACAAATGTGCGATCACCGCCGATTTTTTTTCGACATTTCTCGATAACGTGTCGGAATTGCCGCGCACTTTTCGTCATACCTTCGAACAGCTCAAGGAGATTTCCATGCTGACGAGGTTCTCGCGCGCCGTGCTCGCCGGTTGCATTCTTGTCGCCCATTTGGCCATGCCCGCATTGGCAGCGACCACAGCCGCTCCGATGCCGGGCGACATTCGGACGGTCACCTCCGATGCGCCTGCGGGCGACTATGTGCTCGACAAGCCGCATGCGAGCCTGCTCTTCCGCGTCAGCCATCTGGGCTTTTCGCACTTCACGGGGCATTTCGCGCGGTTCGACGCGACGCTCGAATTCGATCCGAAGCATCCCACCCTCTCGCAGGTCGAGGCGACGGTCGATCCCGCGTCGCTCGAGAGCGACAACCCGCCCGCGGGATTTCTCGAGATGCTGCGCGGCAAGGACTGGCTCGATGCGGGCCAATTTCCGCGCATGAGCTTCCGGTCCACAAGCATCACGCTCAGCGGACCCAACAGCGCGCGCATTTTGGGCGAGTTCACTTTGCATGGCGTCACGAAGCCCGTGGCGCTCGATGCCGTGTTCAACGGCGGCTATGTGGGCAACAAGTATGACCGCCGGGCGCGCATCGGCTTCTCGGCGCACGGCTCCCTCAAGCGCTCGGATTTCGGCATTGTGGCCGGCATTCCTGCTCCCGGTTCCAATTTCGGCGTCGGCGACGACGTCGAAATCGTGCTCGAATGCGAATTCAGCGGGCCGCCGCGATGAATTCATCGACATGATACACAAAACGGCAGCCGATTGGGCACGAGAGCGCTTATCTATTCAAGGTATTCCCAAACACGCTTAGAGCGCGTTCCGCTCGTTTAGTATCAAAGCGTGTCATCCCGGCCGACGCGAAGTGGAGAGCTGGGACCCAGGACCGTGAAGAAATTCCATAAGCACTGCTTCTGGGTTCCCGCTTTCGCGGGAATGACACTCTTTGGGGGTGACGATTCATTCCGAGCGGAACGCGCTCTAGTAACCCTGAATCGTACATCAGGATCTTTTGGAACCTGCTTCGCTGTCTCTGCCTTCGCGGGATCGCGCGATACCGTTCCAGGCATGTCCGTCGCTGCGATGTTCAAGCCCTGCGGTTGACTCATCATTAACGCTGACGGCGATCCTTAGACAGCGCTCATCCCGAATTGCATGTGGATGGACATCCGAATGCCGTCCATTTTGTCGCCGGCGCGGAAACTGCGTCGCCACTCGGGGCACCGGTTTAAGCAGTTGTTCAGGCCCGGATGCGAGAATTCCGTCCGGCGTTGAGGAGTGTGGCCGATCCATTCCATCTGGCATCTCGACTGGCGCCTGTTGCCGGTTCTCGATCCCGTAAGCTCAACACGAGCCTATTCGGGCGTATATTCGATCGGCTTGGTCGCAACGTCGGTTTTCGTTGCGATCCTGGCATCGTTCGTGGCCCTGTCGATATCGGCGCGCGTCAGCGCCGCCACCACTCAGCGCGGGCGGCTGGCCTGGACAGGCGCAGGCGCGATCAGCATGGGCGGCGGCATCTGGGCAATGCATTTCATTGGCATGCTCGCCTTCTCGCTGCCCTGCGGTATCACCTACAATCCGTTCGGCACGATGCTGTCGATGGTTCCCGGCATGATCGGGAGTGGCGTCGCGCTCAACATCGTCGGCCGATTGCGCACGCCCACGCTTGCAACCATGGCGACTGCCGCCATCCTCATGGGCGGCGGGATTGGCGCCATGCACTACTCCGGCATGGCGGCGGTCGAGGCCAACGCGTTGCTCAGATACGATCCGCTGTTGATCGCGGTGTCCGTCGGAGTCGCGATTGCGCTCGCGTTCCTTTCGCTCAGCATCCGCTTCTGGATTCTGCGCTCGCGGGCATCGAAATTTCTTTCGACGCTCGTCGCCGCGTCGGTGATGGGCTTTGCTGTCGCCGGGATGCACTACACGGCGATGCAGGCGTCGTTGTTTTATCCGCTCGACAACGCGCTGGTCCAGAACGGAATGGTCTTTCCGCCGACGCTGCTCGCCATGCTGATAACGATGTTTGTGGGATTGATCGCGGCGTGCACGATGGTGGCGAGTTTCGCAGGCCAGCAGAACGAACTTGCCCAGAACCTGAAGGAAGAAATTGCGCGTGGCGACAGGGCGCGCAAGGAAGCGGAGGCGGCCAACGCGGCCAAATCGCAATTCCTGGCGACCATGAGTCACGAAATCCGCACGCCGATGAACGGAATTCTCGGCATCGCGAACCTGCTCTCTTCGACATCGCTGAACGATCGCCAGGAACGATTTGTCGAGAATTTGAACCGGTCGGGACAGGCGCTGCTGGGCGTCATCAACGACATTCTCGATTTCTCCAAGATCGAGGCCGGGCGATTCGAACTGTTCGAGGTCGAATTCGATTTGCGCGACATGATCGGCGACGCGATCGATCTTTTTTGCGAGCGCTGCGCGAGTGCCGGGCTCGAATTCATCTATGAGATCGCCGAAGACGTGCCTTCGCACCTGCGCGGCGATCCCGTTCGCCTGCGCCAGGTTCTGGTCAATCTCATCAGCAACGCCATCAAGTTCACCGAACGCGGCGAGATCTTTCTGAAGGTAGCATCCGAGTCCCGCGCCGCCGATCGGGTGGTCCTCGCCTGCTCGGTCGAGGATACGGGCATCGGCATCGCCGCCGCCGACCACGACAAGGTCTTTCAATCCTTCCAACAGCTGGACGGATCGATGACTCGCGTGCGGGGCGGATCCGGACTCGGTCTCGCCATTACAAAGCAGTTGGTCGAGCTGATGGGCGGCCATATCGGATTCGAGAGCGAAAGCGGCCGCGGATCGCGGTTCCGCTTTACGGTGCAGATGGGCTGTCCGGCTTCCGCTGAACGTGATGCCCCGGCGAAGCATACATTCCCCGATACCTTCCGTGTGCTCGTCGCGGACAGCAACGCGGCCAGCGCGCGAGTCCTGTCGCGATATCTTGAAAGCTGGAACATCAATGCGGACGTCGTCACCACCACGGCGGAGGCGGAAACGAGGTGGCGGGAGGCTGCGAACGAGGGCGCCGATTTCAAAGTCGCGACCATCGATCTCAAGGGCTTCGGACGCGCCGGCGTTGATCTCGCGAGAACGATAAAGGGCGGCCACCCGCCATCGAAGCTGATTCTGCTCGTCGGCATGGAAGCCACGATCGCGGACGAACGCATTGGCGAGCTCGGCGCCTTCGCCACACTCGCAAAACCCGCTCGTCCTTCCGAATTGTACAATTGCCTCGTGCATCTGGCCGCCGCGAGTGGAGAGCGCGACCTTCGAGCCTTCTCGGCGAAACGGAAAAAGCGCGAGAAGCACCTGTCGTTTGAGGGCCGCATATTGGTGGCGGAAGACAATCTCGTGAATCGGGAAGTGGTGACCGGCATTCTCGAATCCATGGGATTGGAGGTCGTCACGGCACCGAACGGTCGCGTGGCGCTCGATCTGTTCATGCAGGACAAATTCGATGTCGTGCTGATGGACTGCGAGATGCCGGTCATCGACGGCCTGGAAGCCGCCAGGCGCATCCGCGCATTTGAAATGCGCAAAGGCCCCGGGGATGAAACAAAGCGGACGCCCATCATAGCGCTGACCGCGCACGCCCTGATCGAGGTTCGCGAAAGATGCCTGAGGGCCGGCATGGATGATTTCCTCACCAAGCCGTTCAACGAAATGCAGATGGGCGAGGCATTGCGCCGCTGGTTGACGCCGGTCGTCCGCGCGGCGGTGACGACCGAGCCGGCGCTCGAAACAAATACGCTTCCGGCGCCTGCACCCGCAATCGATACGAGTGTCTTCGCCGAGATTCGCGCCTTCCAGGGCGCCAAGGGCGCGGCGCGCTTGAGACAGATACTCTCCCGTTTCCTTGTGGAAGCGCCCACACTTGTGAAAACCATTCGCTCGATGCATGCGGACGGAAACCGGGACGCCGTATGGCGCGCGGCGCACAGCCTCAAATCCAGCTCCGCGGCGCTGGGAGCCCTGCAACTCTCGTCGCGCTGCGCCACGATCGAGCTGCTGGCGCGGGAGAATGGACTGGAGCCGGTGACGCCGCACCTTCTGCCGCTCGACGCCGATCTTGCCGCCGCGACCGGGGGGTTACAGCTATTCATGGAGACCGCCGATGTCGCTGCCTGAAGGCCCAGCAACGACCTCCATCCTCATTGTCGATGACGACGAGGTTGTGCGCGAATTCATGTCGGCCACGCTCGAAGACGCGGGATTCAATGTTGCGACGGCCGCCGACGGCGAAACCGCACTCAAACTCTGCATCGAGAATCCTCCGGACCTGGTGATCGCGGATGTCCTCATGCCGGGCATGGATGGCTTCCAGCTGTGCCAGGAACTCCGGCAGCGCCCGGAGACCGGATATATTCCCATTCTCGTCGCGACGGGTCTCGATGATGTCCCCTCGATCGTCAAGGCGTTCGACGTGGGGGCGACGGACTTCATCAACAAGCCGATCAAATGGATCATTCTGAACTACCGCGTGCAATATATGCTGCGCACGAGCCGCGTCGCGCAGGAGCTGCGCGAAAACCAGGTGCGGCTCGTGTCGGCGAAGGAAGCGGCGGAAAGCGCGAACCGCGCCAAGAACGAGTTTCTCGCCAATATGAGCCACGAGCTGCGCACGCCGCTCAACGCCGTCATCGGCTTCTCCAACGTCATGCACCAGCAGATGTTTGGACCGATGCCCGACAAATACCTCGAATATTCGAAGGTGATCGAGGAAAGCGGAACGCATCTTCTCACGATCATCAACAGCATCCTCGACCTCGCCAGGGCCGAAGCCGGCCGGTTGACGCTGAACGAGCAGGAGGTTGAAATTGCGGATGTCGTTGCCTTCTGCGAAAAAATAGTCCGGGTGATGGCGCAGAGGGCCGATGTCGCCTTCGTGCCGGACATCGACGAGGGGCTTCCCCACGTCTTCGCCGATCCGACAAAGCTGCAACAAATTCTGATCAATCTGCTCTCGAACGCGATCAAGTTCACGCCGCCTTCAGGTACGGTGACCTTGACGATCGGCCTGGATGCGGATGGCGATCTGATGTTTCGTATCGAGGACACCGGGATCGGCATTCCCGCCGACAAGATCGAACTCGCGCTGGCGCCCTTCGGGCAGGTGGACAGCCGCCTGGCGCGCAAATATGATGGCGTCGGTCTCGGCCTGCCGCTGACGAAAATCCTTGTCGAACTCCACGGCGGGAAGCTGGAGATCGACAGCGAAGTGGACGCGGGAACCATCGTCACCGTACGGATTCCACGAGAGCGAATGCGCGCGCAGGAGGCGGTGCGCGTCCCAGGTCGGGCGACGGTAGCGCCTGCTCAAGATCGTTTCGATTGGGCGCTCGCCCGATCGTAGTGCCCGTGTCCCTGTATCCCGGATAGCCTGCTTTTTTAGTTGAAGCCGACAAGACTGCAGATCGCCGAGAGCTGCTGCTGATCCGGCCGGAGGCCCGACAGCTCCATGCGCAGGTGAGTCCAGCGAGACCAATAGCAAGAAAACGCTATTGCTTCACGTCTTTTTGCTTTTGTGCACTTTCGCTCGAGTACCCGCAG
>PKWC01000094.1 GCA_003131925.1 Alphaproteobacteria bacterium
TATGAGTGCATCACGCTCTAGACCTCTGTTAATTGTCGCCGTTCGCGTCTAGGCTGCGTGTAGCGATTTGACCAGGCCGGGGTCACGCTCGTCAATATAAGGATTTCCGTGCTCCGAATTCTGCATATTGCCAACAAATGCATCTTCGCTTGCGGAGTGGCGACGATCGTGTTCGCTCCGCTCGCCGCTGCAAACGCGACGAGCTTCAACGTTCTTTATGCATTTCAAGGTCCGGATGGCGAACAGCCGCGCGGTGGCCTTATCTCCGACAAATCGGGCAATCTCTACGGCATGACGGAGTTTGGCGGATCCGATGGATGGGCACCGTTTTCGAGCTTGAGCCGGATGGCACTGAAAGCGTGCTCTATTCCTTCACCGTTGAAGACAATGGAAAAGATGGCTATGCGCCCATAGGGGCTCTCATAGAGGACAGGGCAGGCAATTTCTACGGTGCCGCCACTTCGGGAGGCGGGACAGCTGACTGCGGAACGATATTCAAGCTTGCGCCGGGCGGTGTCGAGAAAGTGATTCATGCCTTCGCGGGCGGTAGCGACGGTTGTGAACCTAACGCGGGCCTCCTCGCAGATAAGCATGGCACGTTTTACGGCACGACCGAAACTGGCGGAAATTATAATGGCTACCAGTGCGAACACTATGGCTGCGGTACGGTCTTCAGGCTGGACAGTAACCATGGCATAACCGTGCTCTATGCATTTCAGGGCGAGAGCGATGGTGCGCTGCCCAACGGCCCCCTGATTTCGGATACTTCAGGAAATCTTTATGGCACGACGTATGGCCCTGGACAATACGACAGCGGGTGTGCCTCGGGTATCGGCCCTTGCGGCACCGTCTTCAAGGTTGCACCGGATGGTACCGAAACTGTGCTCTATGTCTTCTGCAGTCTTCAGTACTGCGCGGATGGAAGCACCCCGCAGGGCGGCTTGATCGCAGATAGCAACGGCAATCTTTACGGCACGACGTATTTCGGCGGCCCGAACGGTGGAGGCGCGGTATTCAAACTTGCTCTCGATGGGACGGAGACCGTGCTGTTTTCATTCAACTACACAGATGGGTGGGGCCCTGTGGGCAGTCTCGTTACCGACCGGCAGGGCAGTTTCTATGGGACGACCGACGCGGGAGGCGCCAGATGCAAGGGCGGGGCCGGTTGCGGGGTGATCTTCAAAGTCACGCCTGATGGTACGGGAACAACGCTATTTAAGTTTAATAAAGAGCAAGCTAATAGGCCAAACGGTAGCCTTATTTTGTTGAATGGCTATCTCTACGGCACGACAAGTTCCGGCGGTAACCTCAGCGCATGCCCAAAGGTTGGCTGCGGCACGGTCTTCTCTATCCAAAAGTAGAGACGATGCTGGCGGCCGTTGGCGCCCGAGATGTCCGCATTGCCACGTGAGTAATTGAACCGGCTACTAAGGCACGCAGGCAGATTTTTTTCGGACCACGGCAATCCACGAGTTCCCATTTTCATCCTCTACGGTGCGCCGCAGTCGCACACACGCGCTAACGCAATCCTGACGTTTTTCCTTCCGTCTTGTGCAGGTGCAGGAGATAGCGCCCGCGCATTCCGCGGCGCGGGCGCCGGCCGCGGGGCCTTTCACAAATGGAATCTGGCGCGGCAGAACGAGGCGAGAAAAAGGCTGGCCAAGGCCTGGCGAAAATTCGAAGGCGCCGGACCGTTCTGGCGATAGGTCGGGCATGGTTCGCGCGCCACAACGGACGTCCGATACGAAACCTACTTGTGGACCGTCGTCGACGTCGTCGTGCTGGTCGAGTTTCCGAAGCAGGTTATCGCGCAGACGATTACGGCGGCGGCGACGGTGCCGCCGACGATCAGCGTATCCGTGGACAGAAACATCGCCCGATCCTCGCCAGCTGGCGGGCCACGCGACAGTTCCGGAGAGGCAGGCGGAGGCGCGGGCGCTGGAGTCTCGGCGGTGGCTCCGCCCGAAGCAACGCCCCCCGACGTAGCGGCCCCGCCGCTTTCGCCCTGCGCCAATCGAGTCGGCTGAACGGCCGTACCAGATGCCGTCTGTGCCGCCGACGATGTGATGTTCGCGCTCAGCACCGTAGCTGCGAGCGCAAATGCGAACCGGTTCCTGTACATCGGAATCCTCAAATTCCCGGACCATCGATCCTCTACCAGCCAAGGGTTGAAACGCCCCAAAAGACGCAAAGCTGCAAGCGGACGCCAAATCGTGCTAGGCCCTGGCGGGAGATGACCAGCGTCAAATCCGACCAACTCTTGTCTCTCGAAGCCGTTCGAGAAGCTGCCGCGCGGACAGCACCCTATGTGGGGCGGACGCCCGTCGTCGCGATGACTCCCACGGGGTTGCGCCTCAAGGCAGAAAATCTGCATCCCGTCGGGGCATTCAAATTGCGCGGCGCCTTCAACGCCATCCTGTCCCTTTCGGAAGCAGAGCGCCGCCCCGGCGTCGTCGCACATTCGAGCGGCAATCATGCCCAGGCCGTCGCTTATGCGGCTCATAAGCTGGGCATAAAGGCCGTTGTCGTCATGCCGGAGGGCGCTTCGCCTGCCAAGCTCGAAGCGACGAGGCACTGGGGCGCCGAAATTCATCTGGTCGATGCGGCGGGGCTGGACCGCGCGCCCACATGCGCAGCGCTCGCACGCGAGCACGGCTACGCAATTATCGAGCCTTACAATTCGCTGGCGATCATGGCCGGAACAGGCACGATTGCTCTTGAAATCCTGGAACAGTGCCCCGGCACGCGGGTCATCACCGTTCCCGTCTCGGGCGGAGGATTGATCGGCGGAATCGCCGCGGCGGCTGCGCAATCCGATTCCGGAATTCGTATTATCGGCGTGGAGCCGGAGCTGGCCGCAGATGCACGTGACAGCTTCCGCGCAGGCCGAATTGTGCGCGTCGACCCGCAACTCGCGATGCGCACCATTGCGGATGGACTTCGCGTGCCTCAACTCGGAGCGTTGCCCTTCGCGCAGATCCAGGCCTTCGTGCACGACATGGTGACGGTGTCCGAAGATGCCATCGCCGAAGCGATGCGGCGAGTCGCGCGCGAAGCGCGGCTCGTCGCCGAACCAAGTGGCGCGGTGGCCGCGGCAGGCGCATTGGCCGCTGGGTTCGACCCCCGGACGACCGTAGCTGTCCTCTCCGGGGGAAATATGAGCCTGGACCGCTATGCCGCCGTCCTCGGCGCCTAGCCTTGGCAGGGGAGACCCCCTGCCTATATGAGGATGCGGGAACGGGTGTATCGGGAAGGGCTCTCATGACTCGACCACATAGGCGCGGCGCGGCGGGCTTTTGCGCGGCAATTCTCTTGGCCTTTGGCCTTTCGGGTTGCGGCGTGAACGACGTGCCTCGCCAGGACGAACAGGTTAAAGCCGCCTGGAGCGAAGTGCTGAACCAGTATCAGCGCCGCACCGATCTCATTCCCAATCTGGTTGCAACCGTGAAGGGCTATGCGACCCAGGAACGCACGGTGCTGACGGAAGTCACGCAGGCCCGCGCCCGCGCGACGCAGATGACAATTCCATCCGACATTCTGTCCAATCCGCAGGCCTTCCACGAATTCGAGCAAAACCAGGCGCGCGTTGGAAATGCGTTGGGCCGGCTTTTGGCGGTGAGCGAGCGCTATCCCGATCTCAAATCGAACGAAAATTTCCTGGCGCTGCAATCGCAACTGGAGGGTACTGAGAACCGCATTGCGGTGGCCCGGCGCGACTACATCGATGCCGTGCAGATCTACAACACGACGTTGCGCACCATACCGAGCCGTTGGGTTGCGGCAATCCTCTATCCGGACGCGAAGGTGAAGCAGACCTTCACCATCAGTGAGCAGGCCCAGCAGGCGCCCAAGGTTCAATTCTGACCATCTGATGCAGCGAATCTTCCTGCGTTCGATTATCTGCGGGCTCGCCTGCCTCCTGCTCGTGATGCAGGGCACGGCGGCCGCGCCTGTCTTTCCTCCGCTTACGGGACGCGTTGTCGATAACGCCGGGATTCTTTCGCCAGGCACACAGAACAACATCACCGCGCTTCTCGCGCAGGCAGAGAAGCAGACCGGCAATCAGATCGTCGTGGCCACGCTCAAATCGCTGCAGGGCTACACGATCGAGCAATATGGCTATCAGCTCGGACGCGCCTGGGGTATCGGACAGAAGGGCAAGAACAACGGCGCGCTGATCATCGTCGTGCAGGGCACGCATGACGTCCGAATCGAGGTGGGATACGGACTCGAAGGCGAGCTGACCGACGCGCAAAGCAAAATCATCATCGATGAATTCATGCTGCCCGCCTTTCGGCGCGGCGATTACGATGCCGGAGTGACAGCGGGAACGCAGGCTGTCATCAAGGTGCTTGGCGGCGTCGCCCTGCAGCCGAGCGCCGACAACTCGCCGGATCGGGAGCGGAGCGGCGGCGGCGGCATACCCTGGTTCCTCATCGTGTTCCTGATCTGGATCGTGTTCGGCCGCTTTCTATGGCCGCTTCTCTTCCTCGGCGGCGGTTCCCGCGGCTTCGGCGGAGGAGGTTTCGGTGGTGGTTTCGGCGGAGGCGGATTTGGCGGCGGAGGATTCTCCGGTGGCGGAGGTTCTTTCGGCGGCGGCGGCGCATCGGGACGGTGGTGATGCGCAGACAGCTTTCCGCCGACGAGAAAGGGCGCATCCTTGCCGCGGTTGCCGCCGCGGAAGCGCGCACACAGGTGCACGTTGCCGTATCGATCGTGCCTGCGAGCGATCGCTATCTGCTTTATCCGCTCGTCTGGGCCGCGGTCGCCGCTCTGGTCGCAGGCGGCGCCCTGGCATTCGCGCGGCCGCATCTTGCGCTTGGCGAAGGCTTCGCGATCGAGGCCATTGTCTTCGTAGCGCTCAGTTTTTTGCTGGACTGGTGGCCGCTTCGTCTTCTGCTCGTGCCGCGGTACGTTCGCGACTGGCATGCGCAATTGCTTGCGCATCGCGAATTCGCGGCGCGCGTTCTAGCAAGCCACGAGCGCAAGGGCGGCATGCTTTTCTTTGTCTCGCTGGGCGAGCGGTACGCGGAAATCCTGGCCGATCGCGACACCCATGAACGGGTTGGCGCCGCACGGTGGAACCGCATCGTTGCCGACTATGTGGACTCCGCACGGGGCGGGCGCGTCGCAGACGGAATCGTCGCCGCGGTCGCAGCCTGCTCGGCCGTGCTGTAGAAACCCTCGTCTGGACGTTTTGGAACGGGACCGCGTCCCGCCCAATGGAGGATTCCGATGGCCGGAAAGCCCAGCATTTCCCTTCTGCTTGCCGACGTGGACGGCACCCTGGTCACACGGGACAAAGTCCTCACGCCCAGGGCACGGCAGGCGGTTATCCGCCTTCGCGAGCGGAATATCCGTTTCGCGATTACCTCCGGGCGGCCGCCGCGCGGCATGGCGATGTTTGTCGATCCGCTGGGACTCGTCGAGCCGATTGCAGGCTTCAACGGCGGTGTGTACGTCGCACCGGACTTGCGCGTTTTGGAAAGCCACGGGCTGTCGCCAGATGCGGCGCGCAAGGCAGTCGAGCTACTCGCCGGACATGGACTCGATGCGTGGCTTTATACGGGCAATGACTGGTACGTGCGCGATCCCGATGCGCCTCACGTCGCGCGCGAGGCGCGCACTGTCGTCTTCGCACCAAGCGTCGCAGAGACCTTCGACCCGTTTTATTCGGAGGCGGTCAAGATCGTAGGGGTAAGTGACGACCAGGCGCGTATGCAATGGGCGAGCAACGAACTCAACCGCGTGCTGGGGGCGGATGCCTCGGTGTCGCTGTCACAATCCTACTATATCGACATCACCAATCCGATCGCCAACAAGGCGGCTGTCCTGCGTTATCACGCGAGCCGGCTCGGCATCGCCACATCGGCAATCGCCACCATCGGAGACATGCCGAACGATGTGCTGATGTTCCGGGCAAGCGGATTTTCCATCGCAATGGGCAACGCCGCTCCCGATGTGCAGGCCGAGGCGGCCGTGGTGACGGATTCCTGCGACGACGACGGTTTCGCCAAGGCAGTGGAGCGATATCTTCTCGATGGTGCCCGCGAAGAATTCGTCGCTCCGGCCTGAGCGGCCCCCCCGGCGCCGCGCGTTCAGTTGATCTTGGTTTTCTTCGATTTGTTGGCCTCGTGCACGAGCACGTCGTCGCGCCAGACCCTGATGCACTTCAAGCGGACGAAGGTGCTTTCGAACAACGCGCGGGCGAGCAGCACGGCGTGTTCGTCGCCGAAACATTGGGCAATAAAGAGACAATTGCGCGTGCCGCTGTCGTTGAGCAGATCGAACCGGTACGTCACGCCCGCGCTCATGGACTCCTCCCGGGCACCACGCGAACGCCCCATCTGGCGGCCAGTGCGGGCATTGTCCACACCCCTACTTGCGATGTCGAGAAAAATCTTCCCGCTCGGCGAACCGGTGCATCGGAGAGGATGGAACCAGGAATGTGAATTGACGTTCGCCAGAATTTGCCTCGCTCGGTGGCATTCCCGCACTGAGAATCTTCGCCCTCGACTGCGACAATTTCGTTGGGCAAATGGGGCTATCTAGGTCAGTGGGCGCCCGGGCACCGCTCGACTTCCACCGTGACGTGACTGAGGCCGGCAATATCCGAGAGCATGGCCTTGTATGCGCTTGGCGGTTTGGGATCGTCGGAAACCAGCGCGACAACAGCCGCACAATGACCAGGCCCGATCCGCCACACATGCAGGTCGGCAATCTTGTCCGTCCGGTTGCGAAGCCTTTGGGCAATGGACTCGACAAGCAGACCGCGCGGCCGCATGTCGAGCAGCACGGCTCCGGCAGCTTTCACGAGCCCCCATGACCAGCTCGCAATGACGCAGGCGCCCACTATGCCCATAACAGCGTCCATCCATACCCAACCGAGCTGGCGTCCGGCGAGCAACCCTGCGATTGCCAGGACCGACACGGCCGCATCCGCCAATACGTGTACATAGGCCGCGCGCAGATTGTTGTCGCGCGCCGCGTGACGGTCCTCGCGGCCGCTTGGGTTGTGCCGATGCTCATGGTGGTGATCGTCGTGAGTGCGCTCCGCTTGATTCGCGTGATCATGGGTGTGGACATGCTCATGATCGTCCCTGAGAAGCCAGGCGCTGAGAAGGTTGACGCCGAGGCCGAGAAACGCGATCGGAATCGCCTGGTTAAACGCGATGTGCACGGGATGAAACAGTCGATTGATGCTCTCATAGCCGATTAGCATCGCGATCATTGCAAGCGCGATCGCGCTGGTAAAAGCGGCGAGGTCGCCGAGTTTGCCCGTGCCGAAAGTGAACCGGTCGTCGCGTGAGAGGCGGCGCGCGTAGGTGTAGGCCAGCGCGGCGATGAACAATGCGCCGGCATGGGTGGACATGTGAAGACCGTCGGCGATCAGCGCCATCGAGCCGAACAAGGCTCCGCCACCGATCTCGGCCACCATCATCACGCCGCAGATTCCGATCACGATCCAACTGCGGCGTTCGTTCCTGCCGTGTCCAGAGCCCAGAAAGACGTGCTCGTGCCGGAAATTATCGATCGAATGGTCATGCATGGTTGCGTCTCCCACGCCCGAAACGTCAGGGCTCACTTGATGTAGGTGCGGAGGACGTCCAAGAGCTCGTCCGCCGCCTGCTGCTCGGAGCGCGATGCCTTGCGATCGGAATCGACCATGTGCATCAGAATGTGATCCTCCACGACTTCGGCCATGATGCCGTTGATCGCACCGCGCGCGGCCGTCAGAAGCCGCATCACCTCGCTGCAACCCTCATCGGCGTCCAGTGCCCGCTCCAGCGCGTCGATCTGTCCGCGCAAGCGCCGGACGCGGTTGAGAAGCTTCTGCTTTTCGGCGACGACGTGCGCCATTTTGTCCCCTCTATCATACCCCTTAGGGTACTTGCGTTATATCCATGGGGGTATATAGGGGTTTTCGAGCGCGGCGAAAAACCCGTGTTGGGAGACACTCTTTCTCCAAGCTTGGCCCGGATACTGGGTCCGCATCAACGCAACTAGGAAACAAATGAACCCGCGACCTAGCAGCCGGTCCGACGATTGCGACAGTGGACCCTTCGCGTCTGGTGCAATTTCGCCGGTCCGTTCCGCCGCTCGGGACGTGCATGTGACAGTTCGGATCGGAGCGGCAGCTCGCCGCTGATCCGATAGACACCTGCTTCCCGGGCTTAGGCAAACCGCTTAAGCGAGAGGAGGCAAGAATGTTCTGCGTTCTCATCCGGCCGTTTGTGGCTATGTATCAGGGCTCCCCAACCTCGGCGGCAGTGATCCCCCTGAACGCCGGTGCTCCAAGGCCCGAATAGCGACCACACGAAGGTCACGTCCATGAGTGACAAAAGCACCGGTTCCCAGGTCACGGCAGCGCTCGACTCGGCACACGTCGGCGACATGGAAGGGGCGTTCGGCACAATCCGCCTTGGCGACGACGCCCCCCGCACCGGGACGATGGCGCGGCTTAGAACGTTGTTGGCCGTCGTCGGCCCCGGCCTAATCGTTATGGTCGGGGACAATGATGCGGGTGCCTTCGGCACCTATACGCAAGCGGGACAGAATTATGGAACCAGCCTGCTCTGGGTACTCATCCTGCTCGTGCCCGTGCTTTACGTGAACCAGGAGATGGTACTGCGCCTGGGCGTCGTCGCGGGTGTCGGGCATGCCCGGTTGATTCTGGAACGCTTTGGGAGATTCTGGGGCGCTTTCAGCGTGATCGACCTGTTTATTCTCAACGCACTGACAATCGTCACCGAGTTTATCGGTATCAGCCTGGGCCTGGATTACCTCGGTCTCCCAAAAGTCGCCGGCGTACTTCTTGCTGCAATCGTAGTTGTCTCTGCTGCCAGCACCGGGTCTTTCAAGCGCTTTGAACGCATCTGCATGGTTCTGGTCGCCGGATCGCTCCTTCTCATTCCCATTTTTGTGATGGTTCATCCCAGTTTTGGCCAAGTGGGCCACGATTTGCTGATCCCGGCGATGCCAAAGGGCGGGGACCTGTCCCAAGTCGTCCTTCTCATCATTGGAATCGTCGGTACCACTGTTGCTCCCTGGCAATTGTTTTTTCAGCAATCTTACATAATCGACAAGCGGATCACCCCGCGATTTATGACGTATGAGAAGATGGACCTATGGTTGGGAATCGTGATCGTCATCGTAGGGGCGATCGCGATGATCGCCTTTACTGGGGCGGCGTTCGCCGGGCATCGGGAATTCGGCCATTTCACCGATGCGGGCGGCGTGGCCGCGGGTCTCGGAAAGTATGTAGGACGAGCCGCGGGCATACTATTCGCTGTGGCGCTGATTGACGCTTCGATCATCGGCGCCGCCGCAGTTGGCCTTTCGACTTCTTACGCCTTAGGCGATGTGCTAGCAGGCTGTTGAAAAACCT
>PKWC01000232.1 GCA_003131925.1 Alphaproteobacteria bacterium
CCAGATGCGCGCGGTCTTGTCGTCCGACGCCGTGACGATGCGCCGGCCATCGGGCGACCAGGCGGCGGAGTTGACGGTATCTCCGTGCCCGGACAACTGGAGGACTTGCGCGCCTGTTGCCGCGTCCCAGATGCGCGCGGTCTTGTNNTCTTGTCGTCCGACGCCGTGACAATGCGCCTGCCGTCGGGCGCCCAGGCGGCAGTGTCGACGACATCGCCATGCCCGGCGAGCACGGCGAGCTGGGCGCCCGTGACCGCGTCCCAGATACGCGCGGTCCTGTCGAACGACGCCGTGACAATGCGCTTGCCGTCGGGCGACCAGGCGGCGGAGTCGACGGCATTCCCGTCTCCCGACAGCACCGCAAGCTGGCGGTCCGTGGCGCGCATTTCCTGGAACACACCGATGGCCGCCGCCCGATCGCTCCGGTTGGCGCCCCTCTGCGCGAGAACTTCAAGAATGATGCGTTGCGCGCCCGCAACATCGTCATTCTTCAGGCGCTCGGCGGCCGCTTGGGTGAGCAGCCGTGATTGGGCCTGGACCACCTGATCGCGTTGGTCTTCGGCCTCCAGTTGTTTCTGATACGCGATCCAGCCCGCGCCCGAAGCGAGGACCGCGAGAACAGCCAACGCAGCCGCAATCCCCTGCGCGACGAGCCGGCGGCGCCGCTCGGCTTGCCGCTCCCGCAATATGAGGTCATCGAGCGACTGAAGGCCGAGGACTGCGCCGACGATACGAAGGAACATTTTCTGTCGGTCGGCGACGCTTTCGCGGCGGTCGATCCAAAGCGGATCGGCCGGCTTGGTGCCGATTGTGCCATCGGTATCGACGTGGAAGCGCAGAGCGCGCGGCAGCGCCTCGTTCGCCGCTGCAAGGCCTCGCGCCGTGGCGTTCGGTTCGCCCCCAACGACGACCGCAAGGATGCGCCGGCCCTTTCCGAGCTTCGTAAAGTCGACGATTTCCTTTTCGACCCATTCGCTTTGCGTAGCGTCGGGGCTGCAAACGACGAGCAGGGACTCCGATTGCGCGAGCCCGCGGCGAATGCGCTCTGGCAGGTCCTGGCCCGGGACCAGATCGCTTTCATCGCGGAAAACCGGATTCAGCGGACGCCTCGATGTTCGCGGATCGAGTCCGTCGACCTCGACCGCTTTCGGCAACACATAGCTTTCGAGCTCGCGCTGAAGGCGCCGCGCGGCCTCGCGATCCTTCCGGCTGTAGCTGATGAACGCTTTGTATTTGTGAGATTCCGCCATTCCTCTCCCCGCGAGCGGCAGATTACGTCGGCCGTTCGAATTCATCCAACCGGACTCGATCGATCGCGACTAGCGCAGCGTTTGCATCGTTTGATCTTGGTCACGAAGCTTATCAAGCTTTGACACGTGTGGCGATGAAGGCGGTTCCTCCTGGCTCCCACCCGCAATGATCCATTGCGGGCGCTCAAGGAACCGAGTCCGGAGTACTGTCAAATTCCAGTTCCCACTTCTATCCTGTCGGGTGCGCCAGTAGTTGCGCCGCTTACAGATCGAGACCCAGCTGGACCGGCGCAGGTGCTTCGTCGCGTTCGAAGCCCGACATCGTCACGCCGAGCAGGCGTATGCCGGTGATGGGCGGAAATATCGTGCGCACGAGGCCGATGCTGATATCGCGCAATGCGTCTTTCGATGCGACACGGGTGCGCAAGGTCCGGCTGCGCGTCGCCTGACGGAAATCCGCGTATTTGATCTTCACCGTCACGGTGCGGCCAAAGCTCTGCGCCTTCTCGCACCACGCCCACACTTCGTCCGCCATCGCAGTCACGCCCGCTTCGATGGCGGCGATATCCGTCAGGTCGTCGGAGAACGTCGTTTCGGAGCCCGACGATTTGCGCAGGCGGTGCGGCGTCACCGCCCGATCGTCTTCGCCGCGGGCGATCGAATAGTACCAGGGTCCCGCCTTGCCGAAATGCTGCTTGAGAAAGTTTAGGGACTGCCGTGCGAGGTCCGCGCCGGTGAAAATGCCGAGACGATTCATCTTGTCGGCGGTGACCGGGCCCACGCCGTGGAATCTCCGAACCGGCAGTGCGGAGATGAAAGAAAGCCCCGTTGCGGGCGTCACCACGAATTGCCCATTGGGCTTTCGGTGGTCGGAGGCGAGCTTTGCCAGGAACTTGTTGTAGGAGATGCCTGCCGAGGCGGTGAGGCCGGTCTCGGAGAAAATCCGCGCGCGGATTTCGCTCGCGGTTGCCGATGCGGAAGGGAGGCCGCGAAGATTCCCGGACACGTCGAGATAGGCTTCGTCGAGCGACAGCGGCTCGACGAGGGCGGTGTAGTGCGCAAATATCGCGCGAATCTGCTGCGACACGGCGCGATAGACATCGAAGCGCGGCCGCACGAACACCAGCTCCGGGCATTGGCGCATGGCCGTCGTCGAGGGCATCGCCGAGCGCACGCCGAAGGCGCGGGCCTCGTAGCTCGCCGCCGCGACGACGCCGCGTTTCGCACCGTGGCCGACCGCGACGGGACGCCCGCGCAACGCGGGATCGTCGCGCTGCTCCACCGACGCATAGAACGCGTCCATGTCGACGTGAATGATCTTGCGGATTTCGGTCACGACAATCGGGGAATCGGTCGTGCGCAATCCTACACTGGGCCGTGCCGTGTCCACCAAAACCACCAGGACGCCGAGAGTGGAAACGCGGAGACGTGGGAAGAAAGAATTCACGGGGAGACAGTAAGCCACCCGGTTTAACCGGGTGGGAGAAATATTGCGCGCCAAAGGCGCGCGGTTCCCTTCTCACTGCCTGACTGTCTCCCTGTGATCCTTGCTTTTCCGCGTCCTCCGCGTCTCCGCGTGAGATATTTTTCTCGGCGCGTTGCCCCGGATTAAATCCGGGGCTTGGCGGTTCGCTATGCAGCGGCGGCGGAGGCTTCGAGCACGGCACCAACGGCGTTCTGCGCCGGAGTGGAAGAGCGCGCGGCTTTCAGGACGGTAGCGAATTCCTTCAGCATTCCGGCTTCGAACGCGGTCAGCACGGCGGATTGCACATAGCTTTTGCGGCACACGGCGGGCGTGTTCTCGAGCGTTTTGGCCGCGGCCTTGATCGCTTCGACGATCTGTTTCCCGCACAGGCGGGTGTTCTTCGCCGGCTCGATCGCCGCCAGCGTCTCAATGACCTCCGCAGTGCCGCACAGCGTGCGGAAATCCTTGAGCGAGATCGGGCAGCCTGCAATTTCCCTCAGATACGCATTCGCATCGGCGGCATTGGCGGCGCGGACCGCTCCATCCTCGCCCCGGAACTGGAACATCCGCGCGCCCGGCAGTTCGCGCAAACGCCCGATCGCCGCACACAATCTCGCGTGTTTCACCTCCTTGCGGACCTGCTTGCCGCCCTTGGCGCGGAAGCAGAGCTGGATCGCACCGTCGTCGCCGCAGCGGACGTTCGATTTGAGCAGCGTGGCGGCTCCGCGTGTCTTGTGATCGCGCGCATATTCCTCGCTGCCGGCGCGGATGGCGGACGCGGCGATGAGTTCGATGATCGCCGCAAGGGCGAATTCCCGGGACAGCGTGTCCTCGCCCAGTTTCGCGGCGAGCGCGCGGCGGATTCGGGGAAGCACCTCGATGAGATCGATCAGCTGCTGCGTCTTGCGGATGTCGCGGACCTTTTCCCAATCCTGATGATAGCGGTATTGCAGGCGTCCTGCGGCGTCGCGGCCGATGGCCTGGATATGGGCTCTGGCGTCGGCAGCCAGGCGCACGTCCTCATAGGCCGGCGGCATGGCGAGCTTATTGAGCCGCAGAACGACACGCTTGTCGGAAATGCGCCGCCCGTGGCCCGACCAGTAGGTCCAGCTCTCCCCTTCCGGCTTGCGCCGAATGGTGAGCGAAGCGGGCTTCGCGATGCGCAGGCCGAGCCTCTTCGCGAGCGTGGCGGCAGAAACGGGCTTCATTCTCCACCAACGTTTGCAATTCGCGTTCGGTTGCCGCCCTCATACATGCGCCGCATCGGCAGCTTCCTCCGGCACGAGACCCGGGTTCGTGCAACCGAAGTTCCATGCCGGCATTTCCGTTCAATCTGCATTGCCCGGTACGCAGGGACTTTCGACGGGAGAGACGAGCATGGCCAGATATTCACGCAGCGCCGGCAACGACGTGGAACGCGCCATGAAACGGCGCAAGAAGGGCACGCTCAAACGCGGCAAGGGCGGCCGCGGCGGCACGGTCAAGAGCCGCAAGCAGGCGATCGCCATCGGCCTGTCGGAAGCCCGCAAGGAGGGCAAGAAGGTTCCGAAAAAAGCAAAATCCAAGCGCCGGAAATCGCGCAAGTCGAAGAAGTGACCGCAGCTGACCAATCACCGCCGGAACGCCGCTAGCGCATCGAATCAGACACTTGGCACCTGCGCTGCCATTCCGGGCGCCCGTCGTGCGCGACCTGCAAACCGCCAAGGCGCCACGCCGCCAAACGGACAACGTTTCATGCGGAGCCGCGGAGGAAGTATTTTGCACCACTGAGACACAGAGGAAGTGGCGGCGCGCGAACGCAAACGCCGGAGATACCCCTCGATGCTTCCGGGAAACATCTCCACTGGGAGAAGAAAGCTAGACCCGGCCAATGTCCAAAGCTGAGCAAAATTGCTCACCGGCGGAGTGCAGCTTCTTTTTCGGCGCGGAGCTGCGATTCACGGCCCCGGGACGCGGCAGGGATCGTCGTAAATTTTTTCTTGCGCCGCGCGCGAGGTGGTCAAAACTGCACAGACCTCGATTCAGGCCGGATATATGATTCGAACATGGCTGGGATGGCGAATGGCGCCGCGATCGGGCGACCGTAGGGAAACATCCTACAGCATGACGTTCGCGACCTGGCGGGATCGAGGAGGCAGATATGCCGGATTATCGGCTATGTTTTCTGAACAAAGACAATCGCGTCATAACGCATATCGAGCGTGCTTGCGACGATGATTTGAGCGCGTTGGCGAAAGCCTGCACCCTCGCCACGAATTTCGCAGTTGAGATTTGGCAGGAAGAGCGTCGCGTTGCGGTTGTGGAAAGGGGGACCGCCCCTCCCTTGGACAATGATTTGAGATTGTTCTAGCCCAACCACCGACTCATTTCTTCCCGCGAAGCCGCTTCGCAAATCGCTTTCGCCCCGCTTCGTCGAAACTCGCGTAAAGCGAAGACGTGAGTGCGGCGATCCGCTACGACGCGATGCTCAGACGGGAGTCAATCTCTTTCGAATCGCTGAGGCGCTCAAGCGCCTTCGCCATCCGCTCGTAATCGAGCGCGACCTTCAGAAGCGCAACCTGGGATTCATCGCTGATCCAGTCGCGGGCGATCAAGCGCAACTCTTCTGCGTGACCGCGGTATTGTTCGGCTCTGTCCATGTCCATCGCACCCATACCCCTGATTCGCGATCATACTACAACGAGCGATAGGGAGAAAGGTGCGGCGCTGCAACACCCCACATCCTTCGATGGTTAATTCGGCGTGCCCTAGAAGTTCAGAAGTTCGTGGGCCAGGTGAAGGTGAGACGCGCGGAGCGGCCGTCGACGCTGCCCGAAATGCTGCTGCCAAAGAGACTTACGCCCTCCAGCCGGAAATTCGCACCGTGCTTGAGCCCACTCGCGGTCCCGCCGATTTCTGCGCGAACCGATCCGAATGAAATCGATGGAAGCGTAATTCCGGCAGGCGGCGGGGCAGATGGCAGTTTCGCCAACGATATACCGGGCGCCATGCGGACGCGCGCCGCGTTGGCCGCGATCGCTGAGAGGTCGAGCACCGGAACCGCGCCCTGCGCTGGGCGTCCATCACGGGTGAGTGGTTCGGGAGCATTGAGGGAAGCAATAGCTGGCGAAATTGGCGGTGCCGCAACAATCTGGGATTGCGCGACCTGCGCGGCACACACAAATGCAACGGCAACAAACGGCGCAACACGCGTGGCACACGCTCCCCCTATTACCCGTTAAACGCTGCGATCGGGTACAAGTTGCGTGTCCGCGGCGCCGACGCCTCCGCCAGTGCGAAAACGTGCTATTGCTTGACCCACGATTCTGTGTGCGGGGCCGGCCTGCTTGCTTAACACCAACGAAGTGCGGGCGCGCGCGGCCGAGTTTGCCCGGGACTGGAAAGACGCCCGTTACGAGCGGGGCGAAGCGCAGTCCTTCTATAACGAGTTCTTCAACGGCTTCGGCATGAAGCGCCGCCAATACGCGGTACTGCTCACTATTACGCGCGGCTTGTATAGATTGCTGGCAAGACGAATCTGACGCGATCGCTCGGAAACCCGTGCGACAAACCGGCGGAACGTACGGAACCATGGAAGAACTGGTTTATCCCCTGGAAGTTGCGCTCGAACCAAAATCGAAGACCGATGCGGAAGCGATGAACGTTGCACTCCAGCGGCTCGTCCAGGACGACCCCATGTTGGGTGTTTCAATCGATCAGGAATCCGGCCAGACAATTCTCAAGGGCATGGGTGAACTCCAACTCGACACCAAGATCGAAATTCTTCGCCGGACTTATGGAATCGATGTAAATGTGGGCGCCCCGCAGGTCGCCTATCGCGAGACGCTCTCGCGGCCGGTGACGATCGACTACACCCACAAAAAGCAGACGGGGGCCGCGGGACAATTCGCGCGCGTGAAAGTCGAATTCGCGCCGCTGCCTCCGGGTTCGGGCTACGTGTTCGAGAACGACGTCGTTGGCGGCTCGATTCCCAAGGAGTTCATCCCGTCTGTCGACAAGGGCATCAAATCGCAGAAGGAGAGCGGTCTACTTGCCGGCTTTCCGGTAATCGATTTTGGCGCACGCCTCATCGACGGCGCCTATCACGAGGTCGATTCCAACGCGCTGACCTTCGAGATCGCGGGGCGGGCCGCGTTCCGTGAGCTGGCGTCGAAGGGCGGTGTGAAACTTCTCGAGCCGATCATGAAGGTCGAGGTCGTAGCGCCCGACGAATTCCTGGGGGGCGTTATCGGCGATCTCAATTCCCGGGGTGGTTGGATACTTGGAACTGAAACACAGCGTAATTTCCAGATTGTGACCGCGAGAGTGGCTCTCGCGAACTTGTTCGGATATGCGGACTCGCTCGGCTCCTTAACCCAACAGCGCGCACAGTGCAGCATTCAATTCGACCACTACGATCGGGCCGCTGACCCGCCCGGAGGCGATGATCCAAAATTCCCGGGCGCCGCCGCGCTACGTGTTGCGTAGCGAGTATCTCGCGCCTCGATGAGCCGTCCTTGCCACGCCGACGGTGGTGGAGGAACGACTTGCAAGTTGCGCATGGGCGTTCGGAGGATCATCATTCGGGTGCGAGGGACGGGCAGATAGGAGTTGTCATGCGTGCATATGGTTTGATTGCGGCAATGTTCTTATTCATCACGCTCCCGGCTGCGGCGCAGGTCTCGCCGCAGGCCTGCAATCGACCGGCTTCCGTGCCGAGGTCCGCGCCCACTCCGCAGGTGCTGGCGGCGCGAAGTGTCGAGAGGCAGGCTTGCGCCGCCGACCAGGCAGCGTTCTGCCGAGGCGTGGCGCCGGGCTGCGGCAGGCCCATGCAATGTTTAAGGGCGCATGGCGGCCAGCTCTCGTCCGGATGCCAGACCGCGCTCGAGCAATTGCACGCGGCGGCGCATCCCGAGATGCGATGAAAGCTTTCTAGGCTGGCCGCCGCAACCGCGCGCGCATGCCGATCAGCGTGAAGGCGAAAACACCGGCCAGAAGAGACGCAATGGCGCAGGCGATGACGGCGATGTGAAACGCGCCGAACAACGCTTTGCCCTGCGCCGCGAAGACGCCGCCGAGCAGCGCGGTAGCAACCATGCCGCCGCTCCGCGCCACCGCGCTGTTCAAGCCCGACGCCACTCCCGTGTGGCGCGCGTCGACGGATGCCAGCACAGCCGTCGTCAGGGGCGCCGCGATGCATGACATTCCCAACGCGATCAACAGCATCGCCGGGAAGACTTCGCTCCAGAAACGCGCAGCGGGATCGACGCGCAACAGAAGAACAAATCCCGCCGCCACGATGAGCGGTCCAGCGATCAGCGGAACACGCGAGCCGACCCTGCCCGCGAGCGCGCCCATCGCCGGCGAAGCCGCAGCGAGCACGAGGGGGAACGGCAGGAGCGCCGCGCCGGCCATCGTTCCCGAATAATCCGCGCCGCGGATGAGAACGAAGGGCACGAACACGAGCAGCGCGCCAAGCGCCCCGTAAAGCAGAAACGTCAAACCGGTCAGGCCGACGAAATCCGCGGAGGCGAACAGGGCGATCGGCATCATGGCGTTCTCGCGGCGGCGTCTTTCGGTCCACAGGAACACGCCAGCGAGTGCGACGCCGATTGCGGCGATGGCGAGCACGCCGCCGGTCCATCCCCCAGCGCCGCCGCCGGCGGTCAGGCTCCAGGTCAATGCCGCGAGCGACGCCGTTGCAAGCGCAGCGCCCCACGCATCGAGCGGCTGCTTTCCATCACTGCGCGGCGGATCGCGGACGAAGCCAAGCGCGAGCCCAATGGCCACGGCCGCGAGCGGCAGGTTGACGAGAAAGATCGCGCGCCATCCCACAGAGTCGATCAGCCAGCCACCGAGGACAGGCCCGATCGCCGCGGTGATCGCGCTTGAAGCCGACCAAATGCCGATCGCGCGGCCACGCGCCGCGCCGGAATAAGCGCCGCCAAGCACCGCCAGGCTGTTGGGCAGCAGGAAGGCCGCGCCAATTCCCTGCATCGTGCGCGCGGCCAGCAGCCAGGCGAGACCGGAGGAAGCGGCACAGAGCGCTGAGCCGACGGCAAATATTCCGATGCCGAAGACGAGTATGTCGCGGCGTCCGAAGCGATCGCCTACCGCGCCACCCAGAAGCAGAAGCGAACTGAGCGGCAGCAGATAAAGGTTGATGACCCACTGCAGATCCGCCGCGCCGCCATGGAGATCGCGGCCGATTGCCGGAAGTCCGACATTGACGACCGATCCGTCGACAAAGGCGAGGCTCGAGGCGAGGATGGAGGCGGCCAATACCAATGCCGGATATTCGTGGCGCGCTTCGCCGGCCGCGCGCGCGACGCAAACATCCCCGGCTGTCTGGCTGCTCCATACCAAACAGAAGCCCTCCGCCGTTGTCTTGTCTTACCTAAGCCGTCGCAGGCGCCCGGAAACGCATCAGCGATATCGCGCCGACGGTGACGAAGGCGACGAGCGCCACGCCTTGCACCGCCACGAAGGCCGGCTCGCTCGACTGCGTCGGAGCGAGCGCGTGCAGGAACGGCACCTTCTGGAAAGACTGAATGATCAGCACGAAGACGTTGAGATAGAACGAGGCGACAATGCCTACCACATAGACGACGCGCCACGCGCCGCGCGCATGGAACGAATAAAGAGCCACGATTGCGCCGACCAGAAGCAGAAGCGAGATCGCCCCGACGATGTGGGAAGGCAGGAGATGGTCGCGATGGAAGAAGAAGCCCGTGACGCTCGTGGCAATCGTGGTGGCGAGAAAGAGAAGCGTTACGCCTTCGAGCTTCCTGGCGGCGAGAAAGCCGTAGATCACCACAAGACCCGAAAGAATTGCGATCAGGCTGATTGCAACATGAAAAAACGTGAATGCGGGCGAATCCATGGGTCGCTCCTTCGCTCGGCGCGCGGCAGCTTAGACCTTTCGTTGGCAGACAAACAAACGCGCGAGGCGGAGAGATGCATCAGCGCAAACTCCCTTCGGTACACGGAGCCCGTGTTCCCCCTCATCCGGCGCTTCGCGCCACCTTCTCCCGCAAGCGGGCGAAGGGGTCGTCGCTATTGTCCGCGCCTCGCGCTGGTGGCAAACCGCACCGCCTCTTCAGCGGCGCGAAACAGCGCCTTGGCCTTGTTGACGCATTCGCGCTCCTCATAGCCGGGGTCGGAATCATAGACGATGCCGGCGCCGGCCTGCACATGCATGCGCCCATCCTTCACGATCGAGGCGCGCAGCACGATGNNTGGGCGGCGGTCGATCCCGTCCCTGGGTCGCCACTCAACTTACGTCACGTCTCTCTTGGCGATTTCGGCGCGGTGGCGACTGCCTTCTGCCGATCGCCTGTTGTGCGGCTCGCGCGGTGCTTCGGTGCGCCGACGGCGCCGGGAGAAAAGGAGGGCGGATCGCTGGTGGGAAAACTGTCGCGCAACTGGTTGTCGAGCTTTTCCTCTTTGCTCTTCGGATGCGTGTCGGTGCTGAGGTGCTCTTTTTTCATCTTCTGCTCACGGTGAGACGTGCTACCGCCTTCAAAGAATGAATCGTCCGATTACGAAACCGATGGCAAGCGCGATCGACAGAGCGCGCCATGGCTGCCGGCGGACATAGACTTCCACTTCTTCGCACAGGTCGCGTTCGCTGCCCGCGGCCACCCGCGCCTCGCCAACCTGTTCTGGACCAAAGTCTGCCGCGTTTGTCATGGCGTCATTCCTCCACCTGCCTAACGGGTGACAGCCGCGCCCGTTCCGGAATGCCCGAACCTGCTCTTGCTCATCTCGCGCGGCCTGCCTTCGCCGAAGCGAAGNNGCCATCAGGTCGATGACGTTGGTGTCTTCCGGTTCCGGGGCGCGGACGGGCTTGTGCCCCTTCCGCTTTTCGCGGATCAAGGCTTTCAGCGCTTCTTCATAGCGGTCGACGAATTTGCCCGGCTCGAACGCGCCTTCCTGCTGGCTGATGATCTTGAGCGCGATGTCGGTCATCTGTCTGTCGGGCTTCTTGTCGGGAATGTTCCTGAAAGCTTCGTCAGGATCGCGCACTTCGTTGGCCATGCGCAGCGTATAGGCGACGATCCCCTTCCCGCGCGGCTCGATGGCGAGAAGCCTCTCGCGCGTGTGCATGACGAGACGGCCGAGCGCGAGCTGGTTAGAGCGCAGCATCGCCTCGTGAATCACCGAATAGGCTTCGATGCCTTCGTCGCCGTCGGGGACGAGAAAATAGGGATCCTCCCAGTAAAGGCGGTCGATGTCGTCCGCGTTGACGAAGCGCTGGATATCGAGCGTGCGCGTCGTCTCCAGTTTCACGCTCTCCAGATCCTCCGGGGTGAGCAGCACATATTCTCCCTTCGAAACCTCGTAGCCCTTCACCAGATCGGAGCGGTTGACCGGGCCCGTCTCGGGATCGGTCGAGACCATCCTGATCCTGTTGTTGGTTTCGGGGTTTATGAGGTGGAAGGAAATGTCGCCTGCCCGCGTCGTTGCGTTGATCAGGGCCACCGGGCACGACANNCAGCGACAGTCTCATGTGCCCCTGCCAAGCCGGCCGGCCGCTCCTGGAAACATTGTCATTTGACGCGCCGTGCGGTTTCTTCGATGAGCGGGCTCTCTTCGGCATGACGGGCCTCCCTTGATCCGGGATTCAAACTCGCCGCCCCGCGGATCGTTCAAAACGGCTCTTCGCCTCTTGCGGCGTGTCCGGTTTGGAGGGATTGTCGGGACGAGAGCGGGCGTCTCATTGCAACCCGAAGGCGGCATCCCCATGGGCAAGGTCACGGACCTCGACAGTGTCCGGCGCCCCGAAAAACCATCTCTGATCAGGAAGCCGGGCGTCCCGCTCAGTGCGGACGTCCGCAAAGCGCGCGCGCACGGCTGTCGCCTCCGCGCCGAGATGTTGCGCGCGATTTCCGAGGAAGTGATTTCGCCGGAGACGAGCCGCAAGCTGCTCGATCTCGCCGAATCCTACGACCACATGGTGTCGACGCTGGAGAACCCGCACACGCTGTAGAGCGGTTTCCGAAAGGAATGAATCAAAATAAGACCGTCATGGCCCGCGCGTGAAAGCTTGTCCTCCGGCCGCGCTTTCCGCGGACCGGGGGGGCGGGCCACCCGGTTGGGAGAAACGTGCGGTCCGTACCCTCTCGGAAGATGTTCCGTTCGACACCCGTTGCGCTGGGCGACGTACACGGGCCCGGTATTATTCCGTGATTAACTGCAAAAATGACCCGCGCAATATCCGCAAGAAAGCCCCAAGCTTTCCGCACGAGGGAGGCTTCCGTGCCGAAATTCGTGAAGTACGCCACGGCTCTGCTGGCCGCCGCGCTCCTGGCACTGCTGATCACAGCTTATGGCCAGGGGCTCTGGGGCCTGATGGTGATGGCCAATCTGCGATTCCATCCGGAGGCTCCCTGGGCCGCCGTCGTTATGGCCGTCCTGCTGGCGCTGCTCCTTCTATATCTCTCCGGCGCCGGCTGGCCGCGGAGCACGCGTGCAACGCGCCGAAGCCTGCTCAGATGGAACCCCATCCCGCTGCCGATTTTCGGTTGGGCAATTCTCACCGGGCTTCTTTCCCTTGTTGCAATGGGTGGCGCGTGGATCGCCACTTCCGATTTCATCCACATCCCGCCTGGCATCACGCCGAAGATGGCCGGCTATCCGCTCGTAACGGTGGTGTCATTCCTGATCATGGGATCGGTTGCAGCGCCTCTGAGCGAAGAGGCGGCGTTCCGCGGCTATGCGCAGGGCATTCTCGAGCATGCCTGGGGATGGGCGCCCGCCGCCATCGTCGGATCGTCGATCCTGTTCGCGGCCGTGCATTTCACGCAGGGCCTGTATCTACCGAAGCTCGGTCTCTATTTCCTGGCTGGACTGATCTTCGGCACCATCGCTTATCTGACCAATTCGCTTTATGCCGCAATGGTCGTTCACAGCCTGGCAGATTTCGAAGGTTTTTTGGTGCTGTGGCCACACGATGCGCATCCGCACAGGCTGGTCACGGAAGGCGGGAATGATCCGCTCTTTGTGTCCGCCGTTGCGGCTGTGGCGATCTTCGGTCCGCTCTGCATCGCCGCGTTTTGGCGTCTCGCCAGGATGACGGCCGAGCGTCGCGCAATTCAACCCAACGGGTGAGTTGCGCAATCGCGACGCTGAATAGCGAAATCCGCAGGCGCAGTCTCGACTGGTTTGCCTGCATCGCCAGAATTCCGCCCGCTTACCGTGCGAGCCAGTCCTTTCCGGCGCCGCTCTCTGCCAGGCCCTGCTGCCGTTCGTACGCCTCGACGAAAGCGCGGTATACCTGCGCGAACGGATCGCCCTTCAGCGCCTCGAGATTGCGCGCGATTGTCGCCGTATCGCCACGGCTCAGCGGACCAGATAGCGGCGAGCCCGTTTCCGCAAGACCGCGCGCCACGGATTCAAGATAGGGGAATGCCTGATCGCGTGGGATGCCGTATTCGCGGTTGAGCTCGAAGAACAGCTTTCTCCAGAGAAGCGTCGTGAAGTTTCCCGCGAGCACGCAAAGCGCATGGTAGCGCGCGCGCTGATCTGGCCTGATGAAGAAGGACGGATTCGGCAGGCCGGGAATCAGCGCGGAAAGCCGGGGGGCTCCCTCATCGATGACGAAGGGAATCCGCTCGTAGAGTTCGCGCTCGTAAAGCGCATTGGCGAAGCTGAAGAGGGGATGTGCGCCAATGGCGAGAGAAGTCGCCAGCCCGCCGGAGAAATGGATGCGAACGGTCGGCTCCAGCTCGGGATGCCCGGAAACGAAAGTCTCGATCGCGCTGTCGCTGATCGCCAGAAGCACATGCGTCTGCGGGCGGACAAGCATGGCCAGATCGGGACATCGCCCTTCCTCATGCATGCGCCGCGACCAGGCGGCATGGCCCATGCCAAGCTGCGCGAAGTAGCGCGCGAGGTGGCGGGCAAGCCGGCCGTCGCCGATCAGAAGCAGGTGAGGAATCTCGTGCATGGATTCGATCTCGCCCCTCATATTGTTTGTAATCGGCATCCTTTATGTCGACCATTTGAAAAGAGAGGGCGCGGACAAGTGGCCGCGGAACCCTAATCTGGCGACAGCTGACCATGTTGAAACAACAACGCGGCGGTGTCGAAGAATGCCTGGTGCTCGACGATCTTGTTGTCCCGCACGCGCCATCGGATCGCGCATTCGAATTTCACCGACTTCGGACTCTGCGAATCCGGTCCGGCTTCCCGGAAATCGGCTTCGATCTCGAACAGGCCCCAGACGATTTCCCCGCTCGACATGATCTCTTTGGGTCTGAAGCGACGGAACGAATAGGTCATGGCGATCTGGGACGTAACTTCCATCACGCCGTGATAGTCTGGGTACTCTCCCCCGAAGCGAAAGAAACCTTGAACGGTCGAGCCCGATTTCCAGACGACCTTGTTGTCGATGGCTTCGAGGAGTGGCCGCAGATCGGAATTCTCGAATGCTTCCGCGACATCTCGCATCAGCGCATCTGGAGTCATGTCTCCCTCCCGCGTTGCCTTCAGCGTTAGGTCCGCTGCCCGAATTTCCCGGTGCACAAAACCTAGCAGATAGGGCCCGAAGAGTGTGCGACCTGCCCGCTAAATTGCGACACCACCCGTGAATTTGCCGCGGCGGCGGCCGCCAAGGCGCCGAACGGACCCGGTTTGCCGCGGTGGCAGGGTTTTCGGCCAAACGCGCCGCACACCCAAATCGTCACCGGGCCCGGTTTCGCTGTCGGGCATTCGAGCAACGCGCTATTGTTCATGCCTATACAGAGGATGCGTGCATGATTCTGGCCAGAGGAACTGCGGCAGCAATCGCGATCATCGTCGCATGCCTGATCCTGCTGGGGCTCGCAAGCAGCTTCCTCGTCGACTGGGCCTGGTTCTCCTCCGTCGGCTATCTCGCAGTGTTCTGGACGATCATCAGCGTGAAGAGCGCGCTGTTCAGCGCCGTCTTCGTGGCCAGCGCGGCGCCGATCTGGCTGAGCGGAGCGGTTGCGGTGCGCTTCGCGGCGCCGCGCGCTTCCCGGCGCCCGGCGAATATGCCCTGGGAATCGCTGGGGAGCGAGCAGTTGCTGGCGGTGATCGAGCGCTTCATGCGCCGCCTGCCCTGGCGGCCGGCCGTCGCAATTGCAGCCATCGTGCTGGCGACGCTGGTCGCGCTCGGCTGGTCCGACAACTGGAATATGGCGCTCAACTACATCTTCCAGACGCCGTATGGACGCAGCGATCCGCTCTACGGCAATGATTTCAGCTTCTATCTGTTCGCGCTTCCCCTGTTCGTTGCGATGAAGGACTGGCTTTTGCTCGTGCTCGTGTTGAGCGCACTCGTCGCCGGCATCGTCTATTGGGCCTGCGGCGAGATCGCGTTCAATGCGCGCCGCCGCTTCGTCTCGGCTGCCGCCGCCGCACACGGCTCCGTCCTGCTCGGGTTCTTCTTCGCCATCGAGGCATGGTCCTTCGATCTCGACCGCTACCTGCTTCTCTATGGCGACAATGGAGTCGTCGTGGGCGCGAGCTATACCGACGTCCACGTCCGGTTGCCGATCCTGACCGCGCTCATCGCGCTCTGCTGCGTTGCGGCCATCGCCTCGTTCGCGAATGTGCGGCTGCGCTCGATCCGCATACCGATCGTGTCCGCCGCGCTGATCCTTGGAACGTCATTGGTGGTTTCGCCGCTCGCCACCGCGCTGTTTCAGCGCGCCTATGTGAAGCCCAACGAGCTGCAGCTCGAGCAACCCTATATCGGGCGCAACATCGCATCGACGCGCGAGGCCTACAATCTCAGGAACATCGTCGTCAAACCCTTCACCGCGAACCAGTCGCTCACCAGCCAGTCGCTGGAAGACAATCGCGCAACGATCGACAACATCAGGCTGTGGGACCGGCAGCCGTTGCTCGACACCTACGCCCAGCTCCAGGAAATCCGCACCTATTACAAATTCAACGATGCCGATATCGATCGCTATGTGCTCGGCGGCTCGTACCAGCAGGTGATGCTGTCGGCGCGCGAGCTGGAATCCACGCTCCTTCCGCCAAACGCCCAGACCTGGGTCAACCTCCACGTGCTGTTCACGCATGGCAACGGCGTCGTGATGTCGCCGGTGACGCGCACATCGCCCGAAGGCCTGCCGATCTTCTATCTGCGGGACATTCCGCCGGTCACCTCCGGCGGGCCGCCGGTCGGCGAGCCGCGAATCTATTTCGGTGAGGGCGATGCACCTTATGTGATCGTCAAAAGCAGCACACCGGAGTTCGACTATCCAATGGGAAACGACAACGTCTACCGGGCCTACAATGGCGCGGACGGGGTCTCGATCGGCGGCGTCGCCCGGCGTGCCCTGTTCGCCTGGTATTTCGGCGACTCGAACATTCTGCTCAGCCAGTATGTCACGGCCGAAAGCCGAATCATGTTTCGCCGCAACATCCAGGAGCGCGTGAGCGCAATCGCACCCTTCCTGGGCCTCGATCACGATCCCTACATCGTCGTCAGCGGCGGCCGACTCTACTGGATCCAGGACGCCTACACCACCAGCAGCTGGTTTCCCTACGCCCAGCGGATGGAGGGCGACCCGACGAACTACATCAGAAATTCCGTCAAGATCGTTATCGATGCTTACAATGGCAGTGTGGATTTCTATGTGACCGATCCCGCCGATCCGATCGTCGAGACCTACCGGCGCATGTTTCCCACGCTGTTCAAGCCGTTTGCTGCGATGCCCGCCGATCTGCAGAAACACACCCGCTATCCCGAGGATCTCTTTCTTATCCAGGCGCAGATCTATCGCGCCTATCACATGAACAGGCCGGAGGTTTTCTACAACCGCGAAGACCTTTGGCAGTTTCCCCGTCAGCCTAACGGCATCGACGATACGAGCGACAGCAAGATGTCGCCTTACTACATCAACATGCGCCTGCCCGGCGAGACGCACACGGAATTCGTCCTCATGCTTCCCATGGCGCCGAGCCAGCGCGAAAACATGATCGCGTGGCTCGCGGCGCGTTGCGATCAGCCCGACTATGGCAAGCTGATCGTCTATGAGTTTCCGAAGGACAAGCTCGTCTACGGGCCCTTCCAGATCGAGGCGCTGATCAATCAGAATACCGAAGTGTCGCAGCAGATCACGTTGTGGAATCAAAGCGGCTCGCGCGTCATTCGGGGGAATCTTCTCGTCGTTCCCATCGAGAATTCGATTCTTTACGTCACGCCGCTCTATCTGCGCGCCCAGTCGGGCCAGCTGCCCGAACTCAAGCGGGTCATCGCGGTCTATGGCGACCGCGTGGTGATGGAAGAAACCCTCGCCGGCGCGCTGGCCGCGCTCTTCAAGCCAACGACCCAAACTGCGCGCGCACCCATAGCTGCTTCCGCCGCAAGCGTCCCGGTCGGCCCGCCCTCCGATCGCGCCGGCGAGGCGCTCGCCCACTACGACCGCGCGCTCGCCAAATTGAAGGCGGGAGACTGGAGCGGGTTCGGCGCGGAACTGAATGCGCTCCGCCCGCTGCTCGAACAGTTGAATCAGCCCGCCGGCGGTCAACCGCAGCGGTGATGGCTTCCAATCGGGAATCCCTGGCGTGTTCCATTCCTATTGAACCAACCATGTCATGCTCGCCGACTCGCCGCGGCTCGCGCGCGCGGCCTAGCGGGCAAGCTCAAATGGGGGCCTCATCCTGAGCTGGTCCCCCGG
>PKWC01000037.1 GCA_003131925.1 Alphaproteobacteria bacterium
ATATTGCAAGCGATTTTACAGCGCTGGCCGGGCTCTACGCCCCGCTGATGGCGCGGCTTGCGGCATCGTCAGGCACACTGAAGAAGCTCAGCTTCGCGGTTCGCAGGATCGCCGACGTTCAAGCATGGGGCGCGGTTGCGGAGGAAGAACTCCTTGATCGGCGCAAGACCGGCCCATTTTACGGAAGGGGCTCTCTCATCGCGGCCGCTACTGAAGCGCTCAAGCCGGTCTGGGAAACGGGCTCGGCGGTGGAGGTTCAGGCGGCCATGACTGCATTCATGGCAAGATACCTGAGAGACTTGCTGTCTCACGCACCTTTTGCGCCCACGCAGCANNCCTGGTCGAAACGGTTCGCGCATTGGCTTTTCGGCACCGATCACATCACGGTCCGGTACGAGATCTCCTACGACGGTGTCGACATTCGCAAGCTGTCGCCGGGCACGCGCGGGATCGTGCTGCTGTTGCTCTACCTCGCTCTAGACGATTCCGACGATCGCCCGCTGATCATCGATCAGCCTGAAGAAAATCTCGATCCCAAGTCCGTGTTCGACGAGTTGGTGGCGCTGTTTGTCGCGGCCAAGGCGAAGCGCCAAGTGATCATGGTCACGCACAACGCCAACCTCGTCATCAACACCGATGCGGACCAGATCATCGTCGCATCGGCGGGTCCGCATCCCTCGGGCGGCTTGCCGCCGATCACCTATGTGTCGGGCGGTCTTGAGAGCGCGGAAATTCGCAAGGCGGTGTGCGACATTCTGGAGGGCGGCGAGGCTGCCTTCCGCGAGCGCGCCCGCAGGCTGCGGGTCCGGTTAGAGAGGTGAATGAATCTAATCTAAGCGGCAAGGGAGCGCGGCGTGGGGCTATATAAGAAGTGGTGCGAAGCCACGAAAGAAAAGGACAAGCGGAGGCGCTATTGGACGTATGTCGAAAAGCACGGCGGACGCGATGAGATTCGCGATGACCTCGCCGAGACCATCCGCTCGCATTATGACCGACTCGAACGCATTGCCGAAGACGTGGAGCGGCTCGGATACAAGGTCGCGGCTGCGATTCTCGGTGAAGCGATGCCGCAAACCACCAAAGGCCGCTCCGGCGATCTCGGTGAGATTCTCGCGACGGAGCTAGTCGAGGAAGAGATCGGTCTGCGCGTCCCCGTGCGCCGTCTCCGCTACAAGGACGGCCGCAACATGGCCATGCGCGGCGACGACTTCATCGGCGCCGGGTACGATGGGGCCGGCGAGAAGCTCTGGCTTCTGAAAGGCGAAGCCAAGAGCAACAAGGTACTCGGCAAAGCCACCGTCACGAGCGCCCGCAAGGTGCTGAACCGCGACAGCGGCCGTTGCACGCCCGACTCGCTGCTGTTCGTCGCCAATCGCCTGTTGGAGAGCACCGATCCGGACGACAACGCGCTGGGCCGCAGCCTCCGCGATGAGGTGGGCCTGAAGTCCCTTCGCGCCGATCGCATCGACCACATGCTCTTCACCGTGTCGGGCAACGGCCCCCACGCTTCTCTGAAGGAGGACCTCGACGGCACGGGGACCAATCGTGACCACTACGTCGTGAACATTCACGTCGAAGACCACCAGGACTTCATCGCGGCCATGTACCAGGAGGCGGAAGACCTTGGAGACGATTGATGAATTGACGGCGTTCCTGACGACAGCGACCATCGACGGTATCCTTGGGCGCCTCCTCTATCGCGGCGCGGCTTGGTCGCTGATGCGCGAGGAGGGCGTCCTGCCGCCGAATGCGCCGCCCCTCGGCGCGACGATCGAAACCGACCTCGCCGAACATGGCTTCGCCCTGTTGCGGGGTGCGATGGCCCTGCGTGCTCAAGCTGGCGCTTCGGATCTGACCAGCAAGGCGTTCGAGCGCGCTGCCAACGCGTTTGAAGCCCTGGTACGCAATGGCGATCCAGAATCGCCCGATCGCGGCTTCCGTCGCACCATCGCCGCCGCCGCCTATCATCTCGCCGGCTTCTCAGCCGTCGCCTATTCGCTCTTCAACGAGACGGCGGCCGATCTCAATGCCTCGCCGGGCGAAACGGCGATTCGACACCTGATCCTGCGCGATCTCGGCCAGTTGCGCAGCTTCGTTCGCGAGTGGTTGGACGCCGGGGCTCATGGTGATGAACAGATCGCCGAGGCGCTACGGGGCGAAGAACCTGACGTCGACGAGGTGCTGTCGACCATCCTCAATACGACGATCTGCCGAGCCCTGGCGCATTTTGACTTCGCGCTCGAGACGGGCGAGCCCGAACCGATCGATAGCGCACGGGCATTGCTCGCCACAGCGGTCAACCTGGCGGACAATGCGGAGAATGTTCCGCTGTGGTGGATGTCGAATCTCTGCCGGCACCTGATCGACGACCTCTGGCAGCATTCGCTGCACCAGACCCTGCCGACGGAGCCGCCAGCGGGGACGGAGGAAAAATACCCGGACCTGCGCCGGCTCTTCATCTCGTCGCTCTACGCGCGAAAAACTTCCGAGGTGGAGCTATGGCCATCGCAGCGCGAAGCGGCCCAGCGTTCCACGGACGTCACTGACGATCTGGTCGTCGCTTTGCCGACCAGCGCCGGCAAGACGCGGGTGGCCGAGATCGCCGCGCTGATGACGCTGTCGTCGGAGCGCAGGGTCCTGATTGTGACGCCGCTGCGCGCCCTGTCGGCCCAGACCGAGCGGTCCTTCAGAAAGACCTTCGCGCCCCTCGGATTCAGCGTCTCGTCCCTTTACGGCGCCAGCGGTCTTTCAGCTGGCGACGAAGACGCCTTGCGCACCCGCGAGATCATCATCGCGACACCCGAGAAGCTCGACTTCGCGCTGCGAAGCGATCCGTCGCTGATCGATGATGTCGGCCTGATCGTCCTAGACGAAGGCCACATGATCGGCCCGAGCGAGCGCGAAATCCGTTACGAGACGCTCGTGCAGCGCCTACTTCGGCGCCCCGACGCGAGCGAACGCCGGATCGTCTGCCTCTCCGCCATCCTGCCGAGCGGCGATGAGCTGGATGATCTCACCGCCTGGATACGCTCCGACGAACCGGGCGAGCCGGTGCGCTCCGACTGGCGCCCGACACGGCAGCGGTTCGGCGCGCTCGCCTGGCGAGGCAAGGACGCATTGCTCCGGCTCGACCTCGACGACGACGGGCCCTTCCTCGACAGATTCGTCGTGCAGAAACCAGCGCGCGGGAAGGAGAAGAAGCCCTATCCGCGCAAGAACTCGCACCTCGCCTTGTTCGCGGCGTGGGAATTCGCAGGCCAGGGCAAGCGGACCCTGATCTTCTCCACCCAGGCGAATTGGGTCGAGAGTTACGGCAAACAGGTCGTGGATCTCTGCAAGCGTGGCTATCTGGCTTCGTTGCTAGAAGACGAAGCGTCGATCGCGCGCGCCTTGGAGGTGGGCAAGGAATGGTTGGGCGAGGGCCATCCCGCTGTCGCCTGCCTGAAGGCGGGCGTCGCCATCCACCACGGCCGGCTGCCAAGCCCGTTCTTGCGTGAACTGGAAGCCCTTCTGTCCGACGGTGTCCTGAAGGTCATCGTCGCATCGCCGACGCTGTCGCAGGGCCTCAACCTCAACGCCGCCGTCTTGTTGGTGCCAGCGCTGTATCGGGCGTCCGAGAAGATCAAAGGCGAGGAGTTCGCGAACGTCGCCGGTCGCGCCGGCCGCGCCTTCGTGGACGTCGAAGGCCTCATCGTCCATGTCATGTTCGATAAGATCGATTGGCGAAAGAAGGAGTGGCGAAAGCTGGTCGCCTCCGCCAAGGCCCGCACACTAAAGAGTGGCCTCATCCAGATCGTCGCCGAGATCCTTGAGCGCCTGTCCCGCGAAGGTGTCCTGGATCGCGATGATGCCTGGGAATATCTCGCCAATGCCCGCGAAGCCTGGAGATCGCCCGGGGAGGAAGCCGAGGTCGCCGAGCGCCTGGCGGCAGGCACGGAATACGACACTGACGGCGACGACGATGAAGACGGCGGCGATGAAGAGGAAGAGGAAGAGGAAGAGACCATTGACGAGGAGCCGCTTTCGCAAATCGTCGAACGCCTTGATGCGACCGTGTTCGGGCTGATCGAAGCACTCGATTCCGATCGCGCCGACCTGCCGAAGCTCTTGGACGAGGCACTCAAGGGATCGCTCTGGGCCCGCCAGATCGCCCGCGAAGACGAGGACGTCGCCCCGCTGCACAAGAAGGTGTTCGAGGCGCGCGCGGATCTCATCTGGAAGACCACCACGGCGCAGGCGCGACGCGGACATTTCGCCATGGGCGTCGGACTTGAGGCTGGCCTCACCATCGATGCTATGGCCGATGAGCTGGCCGAACTCCTCGACCGTGCCGACGCTGCAGCGCTGAGCGGTGACATCGACGAACTTGTCGACGCTCTCGGTGGTCTCGGTGAACGCCTGCTGTTCATGCGGCCTTTCATCCCCGACAAGGCGAACGCGCTGCCGGCGAACTGGAAGGCCATCCTGCGCAGTTGGGTGTCTGGCGAGGACGTCGCCAAAATCGGACCGCAGAACATGCGGGCCGTCGAAGAGGCTTTCACCTATCGTTTGGTCTGGGCGCTGGAGGCCGTCCGTACACGTCGCATGTCCCTCGGCTGGTCGCCGGAGACCGTGGCGGGCGGCGCCGCTGCAGCGGTCGAAACCGGCGTCCCGCAATTCATGATGTCGATGCTGATCCGTGCGGGCCTTCCGTCACGGCGGGCGGCCATGGCGGCGATCGAGGATGCCAAGCCTGTCTTCGTCACGCCCGCCGAGATGCGGGCCTGGCTCGAAGCCGACGAGATCACGGCCTACACCGACGCCGGCGACTGGCCCACACCCGACACTGCCGCGCTATGGGCTCGCTTCCGTACCGAAGCCCTCAGCGGCGGCATCCAGAAGTGGTCGGTCGAACACTATAAACGCCTGCTCGATATCGCGGCCGCCCCGCCTGCCGGTGTCTATCGAATCGTCACCGAGGGAGGGGATGGGCGGACTTGGCTGACTACGCCCGACTACCAGCGGCTCGCCGCGTTCAAGATGCCGGCTGTCGATCCCAAGCCCAGCCTCTTCTCGGGTAGATTGCCCGGCAACACCAGGCTGGTGGAAGCCTTGCGCGTCGGCCGCGGAAAACTGCGCTGGCCCCAGGCCGATGCGTAACGGGGAGTGGTAGCTATGCTCCATGCCTGGGTCGGCGATCAGGGATGCGCGCCCTTAACGAGAGGAGAACGCACGACCTGCCGCGACAGCTTGATCGCTGCCGTCATGTCAGTGGAGAAGGGAACGGGCTGTGGCGGGTGCTCCACGGCTAGATTCGGCGTATTGCTCGAAGAAACCGTTCATCCCTCTGTCGGTCGGGATCATTGCGCTATTCAGGTAAAGCGATGACAGGAAGCCAAACATTACAGTCCTTGATCCCTGCTGACCTAAATGCGCCCCCCGATCGCGTGCCGGCGCATCCACCGGTTTCAACTCGTCCGCAGGTATTGCCTTTCGGTGAACTCACTTGGGAGAACTTCGAAAGGCTTTGCCATCGCCTTGCGAGCCTAGAAGAGCGCGTCGAATACGTTGCGCGGTATGGGCGCTCTGGGCAGGCGCAACAGGGCATCGACATCTTTGTCCGTCTAACCAACGGCAAGTACGAGGTTTGGCAGGCGAAGCGATACGAAGCGATCTCTGCCAGCGACGTGAAGGCCATCGTCAAGACATTCCGCGAGGGCTCTTGGGTTACGAAATCGGAAAAGTTGATCCTCGCGGTTCAGGCCTCACTTGCGGATACGAAAGTGCAGGACGCGATTGAGCATGAAGCTGCCACGCTTAGGGAGAGCGGGGTCGCCTTCCTTCCCCGTGACGGAGATGAGCTGAGTAACCTTTTGCGGGCTCACCCGGAGATCATTGACGATTTTTTTGGGAGGGAGTGGGTCAAAGCATTTTTGGGCTCTGATGCTGCCGCAAAACTTGGCGCGCGACTTGATGGCGCGGAGTTTGCGCGTGTCCGCGGACAACTTCGCAAATACTACGATGTTCATTTCCATTTGCTGGACGTCGGAATTGCATTGCCATTGTCACCGGCTGTCGCTTCCGAGGTGGCTCCTTCCCTTTTGCAACGCTTCGCCGTCCCCGACGTCTTGGTCCGAGATACGATTTTCGAGGAACAGCGCGCGACGAAATCGGATACGGCTACCGGAAGCGGCGTTCAGTCAGACTCTCCACCGAGCGCCGATGCGACCACTGGGCCGGGCCGTCGCCGCGAATATGTCCGTCGAACGCTCCTGACGTCGTGGTTATCGGCCGGGCGTCATCTGGCGATCGTGGGTGAAGCGGGGTCTGGAAAGAGTACTTTGCTTCGATGCATCGCGCTCGATCTGCTGATGGATCAGGGTTTGTTTCCGGAGGTCAACCGTCGCTGGGGCGGTCTGATACCGATCCATCTCTCGTTCTCGCGGTGGAGCCGTCTGAGTGCCCGCGAAGGGCGGGCTGTCGGCTTGAAGGAGGTTGTGGCTGAACTGCTGCAGCCTAATCTAACAGCCGACTTCATTTCACTCCTCGATAGAGCGATCGATGAGAGGCGCGTGCTCTTGCTTCTCGATGGCCTGGACGAGTGGTCCGACGAGCAGGCGGCTCGGACGACACTGCAACAGATGCTCTCGTTTGTTGCGACGCATGACGTACCCGCCATTGCGACCGCGCGACCTCGCGGTTTGGACAAGATCGGCAGCGTTCCTAATAGTTGGGCCGTGGGAGAGCTGGCGCCTCTGTCCGTGGATCAGCAACGGAAACTAGCCGAGGTCTGGTTCGAAAGATCGACTCCGCGAGCCGCCTCACAAAGCACCGGGCAGGAAGCGAGGGGTCCAATTGAAGCCCGGCTCAATAGGTTTTTCGCAGAGCTCGGCCGAGATCGCCGACTAGGGGTGCTAGCCGGAAATCCATTGCTTCTCGTTGGCCTGGTGGCGCTCTCCCTCCGGCAAATTGCGCTTCCTCGAAACAGAGCGCAGGCCCTTAACAGCCTCGTCGGCGTGCTGATTGAAACGCATCCCGTGCAACGGGCCACCGAGGCTGGCGATACGCAATCGCGCTTTCCAAGTATCCAGGATGCGGATGATCGTCGCTCAGCGATCGCTCGGCTCGCGTTCGTCGCCCGATCCGCGAGCGGAGGCGGTACGTACGATCTCAAAGAAGCAAGGAAAGCGGTCNNAGGGATTACCTGGCGGACAGCGCGACCTTTAACTACCCCCCCGACCGCGCCCAGCGTGCGGCTGAAGAGCTGCTCGCCGTTAATGCGGAAACCGTTGGTCTTCTGGCCGAGCGGGCACCAGGCGAAGTCGGATTCGCGCACGCGGTGTTCGAGGAATTTCTCGCTGCCGAGCACATGCGAAGCTGGCCGTTCGCCGAAGTCGTTTCGTTCGTGGCCACGAGATCCGGCGAGCCGCTCTGGCGCAACGTCATTGCGAATCTCACCTCGCTGCTCGACCGGCCGACAGAGGTCAAAGATATTGTGGCCGCGATCGAGACTGCGCGCGATGGGGATGCCAGCCGCGTAAGTCTCATTAGTCGCGATGTGCTTCTCGCGGACATCGCTTTCGGACCGTCACGCAAACCTTCCTCAACGGCGCAGGAATTGATCAACACCGCGTTCAACACGATAGAATGTGGGGCCTGGACGCTCGCGCGCAGGGAGGTTCTCAAGTCGGCTCTAACCCATCTTGGCGATGAATCAGTCGCAACGCCGGTTGATGTCAGGATGCCGCGTTGGGCCCCTCGGCGAGAGAAATATCTTGCTGGGTTGTTTGATGTTTTGTCGACGTGGGCGGCGACTGCAGATCTCGAGGCCGCGCTCATTGGGGGGCTCTTTGACGAAGAGCGACATAATCAGCGCAGCGCGGCCCAAGCAGTCGCACACGTGTTTGCCGGTCGCGCGGATGTTCAGAAACGGCTCCGCACAATCTTGGAAACGACGCTGGATCTGTCGGTCGCAGCGGCGGCGCTGGAGGCGCTTGGAGTAGGTTGGCCCGACACCGACGGCTTGTCAGAGTTGCACGACAGAGCGATCACCTCGCTTGACCCGACACTCAAGCTCGTTGGGATTGCGGGAAGAGCTGCGACGGGCAGAGCCGGCGCGTCAGATCGCGATGATCTCGTCGGGCTGCTGTCGGAATTCCCTGAAATTGACTTCTGGGACAGGCCAAGCGCAAGGGCGTTGCTTGCGGGATTTTGGAAGGACGATCCCGCAGTCATTAAAGTGGCGCTAACTGCTGTAACGCGCGGTGGCGGCCGACGCCGTGACTTCGAGCGAGAGTCGGCAATGCACTATTTGGTGCGCTGTTCTCCCGCCAATCAGTCCGTTGCCGACTGGGTACGGCGGGAACTTAAGGAGCAGTATCCGTTCTCGCTTTCACACGATGATGTTTGGGATCAGCTCATTCCCTTCGCTGCTGCGCACAGCGATATTCGGGCGGCCGTCATTGCATCGATCAAATCGGAATGGGGGAGCCACAGCCTTCACAATTTCCAGGCGCTCATCCAGGCCCTGCGCGGCGACGAACTCAGGGACTTTTTGATTTCGATATCCCGCTCGCAACAGGGCTGGGGGGAATTTTGGGCTGTACGACCCCTCGTTGAGGCTTGGGGTAAATCAGACACGATCGTGGCGGAGTTTTTGGACGAGACAGCCCACTGGGAGGACAACAGGCTCGCCAACCTCTCAGCGTTATTGCCGAAGATTATCCTCGATCCCGAGGTTTGCCGCACGCGATTGTTTGCGTTGATGGAGGGGAAAAGAGCTCGCTTCGACCTTATCGCTAAGGGGTTCGTTGCTCTCGGCTGCACGTCTGCAGACGATGAGGTGGTGGATGCGCTTCTCGGAAAGGTCGATAAGGGCGCGCCGGCCTTTGATCCCGCAACGTCGTTGCTGACGCATTTTTACGGCAACGCTCGTGTTCGGCTGTACGCTCTCGACACATTGAAAGAGCGGGCGCCCTCGCTCGCAGTCCTTGCGATGGCGTACAAGGATGATGCCGAAATTCGCGCATCCATCCTGGCCTTCGCGAATCCTCTCCCGGCTGAGTTGCGCGGAGACATTGCGGACGTGGCTGCGCTGGAGGCGATCACGCGCCCCTCATTGCATGCGGTCCTGTCGGATTACGACATCGAGGTCGACGGCGAGCTCAAGATAGCAGCCTCGATCTCCTATCATCGCAACATGGCGCGCGAGGCGAGCGGCGTTAGTGAGGAACATCTCGCAAAACTTCGTCAAGACCTTCACGCCGTCGGCCCCGATTTACACGAGCGACGAGCAGCGGCGTTCGCCGGCATGTTGATCCTCGGCCGCCTCGACGAAGTCGTTCCGATGCTCGAGTATGGCGACAAGCCCCTGAATATCAGATCAGGCACGGGCTATGGACAGGAGAGCGACAGTTTGATGGCGCTTATGGCCGAGCGCTGGGACGAGCTGTCGGCTGCATTTGGACAAGAGTTAGCGTCACGCTTTGGTGACTTCGGTGCGGACGAAGGACACCTGTGGGACTGCCTGGCTCCTCATCTGAGCGCCTCTGCTGGCGTCCGTCGCGACTTCCTAAGCTTCATTGATCGCACTGACACCACGCTCGGACTCAGAAGTGTTCTCGCCCTAGCTCGCGAACTGCCATCAAGCGATGTGCTCCTCCGCCATTGCTGGCGCGTGTTTGGGCGGGAGGTTTCTGGACAGCACGAGCGACATTCGCCGTGGGCGGTGCAGCGACTGCAGCTGGAGATTGCCTATGTCCTGCGCGACCAGTACCGAGACCGGCCGGACGTCATTTCACATTTGCAAAATGCCCTGAAGCGGGGGCAGCGGCCTGAGGTGGTGGCGCTATCCTTGCTGGCCCCGTTCGATGCCCTGTTGGACCAAATTGAAATCGCTCCGATAGATATCGGTCAACAGCATTCCGATTGGGTCACGGCCGTGCATTTGTCAGCGGCGAGAAGCGCGCCCGATGATTTCGCCCAAGTCGTCTTGGCGATGATTTCTCGCCCAAGCCGTACAAATTGGGACTTCCAGGAAGTGGTGAACCGAGCGGTGGTGGAGAGGCTGGGTCGGGACGGCGCTGCAGCCGCATCGTTGAAGAGCCGGCTGATGGAGAGCTCTGATCCAAGCGAAATCGCATCGTTGCCACGTTATCTGTCGGCAGCGGGCGCTCTTGATACGGAGATTACTCAAAGATGCGTCGAACAGCTTCAGTTTGAAGGCCAGGCGCCCGTGCCTCGAGCGGGCTTCGATGCAGTTGAGGGATCGGTGCGCTCTCTCTCTCGGAGTCTGCTGGATGTCATTACCCCATCCCTCTCAGCTTGAGCCCCAACCGATGGTGTCGGTAGCTGTAGCCGACGACAGCGCATCATCCGACATTGTCGAATCTCTTCAGATTTTAGGTGCGTTTGGCGGGGCGCTGGCCAGGCTGCGGTACTCGAAGTGAGGCGACGTGTAGTCGATGTACTGGTCCGCGGCGTTCGTGATGCGCAGCAGCAGGCGGGCGAACAGACCCTTCAGCAGCTTCATGTCGCGAATAGCCGCCAGCTCCTCACCTTCTGGGATGGGCGTGCCATGCGCCGCCTTGTTACGGCGCCGCCAGGCCGCGTCCTCGTCGTCTCCAAGCTGGAGGACCATTGCTCCCATCACTGCCTTCAGACGAAGGCGCTGATCCACGGTGTTGAGCGTCGCGAGCTTGACCTTCATCGCAGCCTTGGCCTGCTCGGAGATCTCCGCGCCGTCGATGGCCGCGGCCATGTTTGAGCGAAGCACCTTCCAGCCGGCGCGGGGCGCCCAGCTTTCCGCTACTACGCCGGGGTTTTTCTTGATGTAGGCGTTCTGGAGCGCCTCTATCGCCGCACCGAAGTGCGCCGGGGCGATATGCACCGTCGCGGCGCAGGCGTGCCAATAGGCCCAGCTGAGATTTGCAAGGTCCAACTCATCGAATTCCCGAACGAGCGCGGTGATCGCCCGGGTCAACTGGGCGGCGTTCAGTTCATTCAGGTAGCGGGGGCCGAGGGGCGCGAGTTGCTCCGGTCCCATGTCGAAGGCGCGTCGACCCAGGCTGTAAGCGCTCCGCGCCAGCGTCGAGACGATGCTCCAATTGTTATTGTAGTAGGTGCTTCCAAGATCCACCAGGTAAAGGCCCAGGGCTAACGACAGCGCCGTTCGCACCTTTTTGCGGAAGGCGTCATCTGGCGTGCCGTCGAATACGATGCACCCGGGTTTGATCGACCCGGCTTGACCCTCGCGATCAAGGGCGCAGATGTAGAACGTCCACCCTTCGACGGTCAGCTTGGCGGCGTTGTTGGAGCTCGAGAATCTTTCACTTTCCCGAGCGATGGTGATCCCGTCGTCGAGCGCTATGGCGCGACTCGATTGGGTGGTGCTCACGACCCGCGAGGAGGCCGGCCACACGAAGGGGCTGGAAGGCAGGTTTTCCAGCCAGTCGATGATGTAGGTCGCCAGTCCGCCCCCGGCATAGTTCGTTCTGGCAATATGCACCTGCGCCGATTCCTGGCGCGACTTCTCGGAGAGGCCGACCGTGTTTGATTTGAGGCTGAAGGGGATGACGCCCATGAGCTCGGCATCGACCCCGCCGATGTTGCGCAACGAGACGCGCTCGGTGCTCATCCGCACGGTCCCTGGGGGATGCTCAACCGCCGCCGAAGTCGCGTTTGGCGGAACTTCCGTTTCCAAGATCAAGCGAAGCTTCTCGTCACGCCGGATCGAGAAACTCTGAATCGGCGTGTGAAGGGGCCCCGGTTCGACAACTGTAAAGTGGCCGCCGTTTAGTACATTCAGGCATTCTTCCGACAGATCGACCATGTGGGGGCGCTTATCATTTCTGACTATCCAGCTTATCTAAACTGCTTGCGTGAGAGCCGACATATAATTGTGTGAGCGCGGCTTTTGCATCCCTTCCCACGGATATTCTCGTGCCTTTGCTGCCATCAGGGCGGTGCCCCGACCGTGGCTCCATCCCCCGCGGCTTTAAGCAGAAAACGGGCTAGCGCCGCCTTCCGGGAGCCGCGGTCGAGCGCATAGGCTGTCTGCTTGAATTCCTTACCGTCGAGCAAGCCCGCGATGTAACCGGCGATTGTGTGCGCCGTCAGAAACCACGAACTGGGCCGGCGATGACCAGCTCACTCTCAACATCCATGATACCGCACGCGGACTGGCGCGGTTGTCTCTAATCATGCTCGTGATCGAGGCCTGTCCGGGATCGCCATCGACCGTATCTGGATCCGTATCTAGGCAACGATGGGGCCGATCAATCCTGCGTGGCCGTTTGGCGCCCCGACGGTGCCGGCGTCCGGAACCTGAGGACGCGTGTCGCGATCGCGAAGAAGTCCTTGAGGTTCTCGATTGAAATGTCGGTTTGATACAGAGGGCAAGACCGCTCCTCGTCAACCTGGAAGCCAATCCTGCAAGGCTCTGTCGTCCGCTCAAGGCGGGCGTAAGATTGATCGTTCGCCTTCGTCGGTGTGCCATGTCGGCCGAAGCGAGACCAATAGGTCTCGATCGGATGCCTGCGCTCCCAGTGTTTCAGACTGTCGTCTCTGGAGAAGCGGTCGCATTCACTGCTGCACACCAGCTGTAGATCACCACGAAGACTGTCGAGGACTGGACCAAGGAGGAGATCCACAACCTTCGCCGGAAAGGGGTCACCGCCCTCGGTTCGGAGGGCGATCTCCATCACCTCCTGCAGTCGGTCGGACAGGCCGTGACGGAGGGTTGCCAGAATAAGGTAGGCGATCGCTTCGACGATCGGGCCCTGGTCCACGCCAGCCTTCATCAGTCGGGTGTAGAGGAAAAGTAGATTGAAGATCGCCATCGAACAGGCCGCGAGGGCTTCCTCGGCCGTGCAATATCCGCCCCAAGGCCGCTCATCGATGCTGCCGTGGGCGAACTCGTTGGCTATGAGGGCGATTCGCTCCATCGGACCGATCTCAAGCGTTTCGCGCTCCGCCCAGATCCGCCGGGCTCGCTCGATCGAGCTATATTCCAACAGGCTCCAGAAGCGTTCTGTGATGGCTTGCAGATATCCGGCGGAACTCAGGCCGCCCTCGAACAGCCGCAACACGGTCGAGGGCTGGTCGCTCAGCATGCGCTCCAGGACGGGCTGGTCCCACAGTAGAATCTGCGGCTTGGGAAAGCGCGCCTGCCATGTCTTCACCCAGTCGCGGGTCGGGTTTGAAAACGTTGTGTTCGTTGCGATCACTAGGCAATCGACGGTCCCGTCGGCCAGGACGTTGTTGCAGGCCGACGTCACCGCATCCTTCTCGACCGTCCCGGCCCGCCCCTTACATTCGATCCACCAGCGCTTCGCCTCGATCTGGCCGTCCGCGCCCGGCGTATAGAACCGGCCTTCAAGGTCGCGGCCGCCGTCAGCAGCGCCGCCGCCAATACCGCCGAGGCGCCACTCCAGGTCACGCGCGCCGATCCCATCGAGCAGCCAGAACAAGCATTCTTCCAACGCCCTGCCTTTGAGTTCCCTGAACGGGATCTCCGTTGGCAAGACCCATTTGGGTGCGCCGTTGGGGCCGTCTCCATCGGGTTCGTCGTCTTCGGCCAACGCTACCTCGCCCGACCCGAGGCCCGCAGGAGATAGACGCTTACCGCGGACGCCACGGTGACCACGAGTTCGGCTTCTTCGAACCGTGGCTCGCGACCTTCTTGGATGTGCCGGCCCTGCTCAGAGGCGAACCCCCACAGCTTATGCAGGGCGGTGTCGAGCGGGGGAGGAAAGCTCAGCCGCCCGATGATCTTTCCGAGGGTATCGCTGCTCCCATCGACCTCGCGCGCCACGCATTCCAAGGCCGCCATCGCGTGCTGGATGGCGCCCGTCACGTCAGCAACCGGCCGGCGCGAGATGTCCTTGAGCGCCTCGTGCAGTTCGTTAGCGGCGGTCGGCGTCCCAGCGCCCCGCATGATTTGGGCCGCGTCGCCGGTCGCCAGTTCGAACGGCTCCGAGCCGCGGGCGACGATGACGCCCGTTTTCATCTGCCAGCCGACACCATGTTCGTGAAACAGCAGGTTCAGCCGGCGCTCAAATTCTGGCCGCCGGGCATCGGTGTAGTCACCCTCGCCAACGGCTTGGTAGAGGCGTTCGGCGATGTCATAGACCCTGTACCACGGCGCCCCGTCAATCAGGCGAGACACCTCGTTCTCGACGTTCCCAGGCGACCAATTGTTCGGGTCCGGTCGCTTGAGCAAAACCTCGCACACAGCATCTCGCATTCCACCTGGGCCGAGCCCGCAGGCATAGCCAAGCATCAGTACGCCNNGTCGAGCCGCACCTGAACGGGCCCGGCGGCGAGGTGCCGGTCATCGCGCACGACGTCAGGCGCGTCTTCCCTGATAGTGATCTCGGCGTCGGGCGGTCGAAATCCAAACCGATCCGAGAATGGCGACGATTTATCCATTCTCAATATCTAGCATGGCTCCAAAGATCGGTGACAGTCCGCTATTTGCCGGTCAGGACTACGGCGGAAATACATGGTCGATCCATGAAGCGCAGGCAGCTACGACCTCGAGCGCCATTCCCGGCGAGTGGATGTCGGACGTGCCGTGAGACAATCCATTTCGTAGGGCGATCAGAGCCTCGATGGGGTCGGAGACCACTGTCGGACCGGGCACGAGCGCCGGTAGGATGCCAGCCTTCCTCGCTCTGTCGACGAGATTGCGCAGCGTCCCGCGAGCGGTGCCGCCATGGCCGTTGAGCCTATGTTTCAGCGCCAGCTCGAATGCGCCGAATGCCTGCACTTCGCCGACGACGAAGAGATCGTAATCGAAGAACGCATAGACGATGGTGTTCCGAGCGCGGTCGAAGGCCGCGCCGACCTCGCCCGGTACGGCGTCGCTGAGACTGATGTCCGCGACCGCTCCATGATGATCGGCAAGCGTCATTCGCCGGGCGATGCCACCTTGAACGACGCAAAGATCGGCGAAGCGGGGATCGGGCTTCAGAATGTCATCGAGAGACTTAAAGGACATTCGTTGATCCGACCTTCGCGCCGTTTGGCGACGCGCCCAACTCCTATGCGGCCAGCGGAACCTCCGCTTCCGGCTCTTTGGCTGGATCGGCGACAGCCTTGATCAAGAAGCGATCGAGCGCGGCTCGCCGTGAATCCCGGTCCAGGGCATAGGCCGTTTGTTTGAACTCAATGCCATCAAGCAAACCCTGAATATAGCCCGAGATCGTATCGGCCGCCATGATCAGGGCGGTGTCGAGCGTATGGATATACTTGCTGGTGACCGAGCCCTTGGCGTGGCCGACCAAGGCCGCGATGGTCACTTCGGTGAAGCCAAGATCGTTGGCGATGCTCGCGAAGCTGTGGCGGAGCACATGCGGTGTCACGTCGGAAAGGGCTGAATCCTTGAAGAGCCGTTCCCAATGGTTCGGGAAGCTGCCGAAGGCATTGTCCTCGCCCCGGCCGGGAAAAACGTATGTACCGACATCCCCGGTGTGTCGTTGTTCCAAATACTCGACGACCGGCAAGCCGATCGGTCGGATGGATTCGCCCTCCTTGCTGTCCTCTAGCCGCAGGCAACTCGCCTCCATGTCCGCCTCGGTCCACTTCAGGCCGATCATCTCGCTGCGACGGCAGCCGGTCAGCGCGATCTGGTGGATGATATCCACCGTCATCGCATACTTCTCCTCCTCGGCGGCCTTGCGCAGCATTTCGCCCAGCGTCCGATATTCCGCTTCGGACAATCGGCGCTGCCGCACGTTGTCCTTTGGCTTGCGGAGACCGTGCGCGGGATTGGATGTGATGATGCCGGCTTCGACGGCGTAAGTGAGAATGCCGCCGAGGAGACCGACCGTTCGCGTCGCCGTTCCGGCCCCACCGCGGACGATGGCCTTGCCGCGCAGCTTCTTCGTCTTGACCGAGACTCGCGTCTTGCCGGCCATGATATCCTTCAGAGCCTTGTTAATGTCCGCCTTGGTCAGGTCCTTCACGCGGCGCGTTCCCAGGAGCGGGATGATGTGCCGCTCGATACGCCCGGTGTCCGTGACGATTGTCGTCGGCTTCTTGGGCCGCCTACCTTTCCCCAGGATTAGGCCAGCGTTCAGGTCATTGAGGTAGAGTGTGCAGAGCTCCTTGACCGTGATGGCCTTATGATCGAGCTGTCGCTCTTCGGCGGGATTGTCCCCCTGGGCAACGCGGCCCAACTGGACCTTCGCCTCCTGGCGGGCGCCTTCGGCGGTCCAGACGCCATGCAAGCCGATTGTGTAGCGGCGCGAGCGGCCCAATGCCCGATATTGAAGGACGTAGCTGCGCTTGCCAGACGTGAAGACGCGAAGGCCGAAACCTGGTAGCTCGTCATCCCAGACGACGTAGTCCTTCTCGCGGGGCTCGGCTGCGTCGACCAGCCGTTTCGTCAGCTTAGCCATGGGAATTCTCCCGTCCAAACTCCCATTCTTGCGTAAGCACCACGTAAGCAGGCGGACGCAAATCGGAGCGTGCTCGAGGGTACGTCAGGCGAGCCGAAAATTCAAATTGTTTAGTGATTACAGTAGTATAGCGCATTGGAGCGAAACCCATCGCAGTTGGTCGAAGGGCAGGTTAAATTGCTCCGAAGGCAGAGGTCACAGGTTCGAATCCTGTCGGGCGCGCCAGTGATGTTGGACGACAGACAAGTCTGGACTTCGACAGACAAAATTGGACTCGTGAATCCGAGGGACCTATTCCAAAGAGACCGGCCACCCGCAAAATTGCGATATTCGGATCAACGGATCGCGCGCCGCGGCCCTCCTTCTCAAAGTGTCCGGAATTATGTAGGGGATTCGAGGGCAGGGTTTGCGAGTGCGGGTGGGGTGATTGGGTTGCCGAGCCGGGTGGGCGATATCCCGAGCCGGGCAGGCAGCAGTTTGCTAATTCGGCGCGGGCGCGGAAGTCCGCCGCGATTCCAACTTTTCTCCCTCCCAAAAGCCCCGAAAGGCCCCGGATGTTGGATTGAATTTCGGCTGCCCAAGGCGACCTGATATGAAACTCAGGCTCGCCGACAAGAGGACACGAGCTGGATGCCCGTAATCGCGTCGAGCGACTTGGCGGGTTGAAGGGCAGCGGGAGCGCATGGCGAAGGCGAAACTCAAATTCCTCGACTTGAACGCGAGGCACCCCGGTGTGAGCTCCGGCGTGGCGCTCTCTTACGCAGAAGCCGCTCGCGTCAGCTTAGATCGCCATCACACATCGCCGTGTGAGTTCGCGATTCAAGATAACAGCGACAATCATGTTGCCGAGGCGGAATGGGCTGAATGCGACGCCGCTCTAAAGGCAGCATGGGCGAATAAAGACGACGCCACGCGCGACGGCGCGTATGGTCTAGCCCTTGCCGCCGTCGAGGAAACCCGGAACCTCGTGGCCGTGGGGAGGGCGGAAACCCGGACGGGCGCGGACTACTATCTCTCTGAGACGCCCGTGGCACCCGATAGCTTTGAGGGTAGCGTGCGACTGGAGGTGTCCGGAACCTCTGACGGGAGTAACAGCGTCATCAACGCCCGGCTCACTCAGAAGCTGGAGCAGACAAAGAAAGGCACCTCGAACTTGCCCGCCATTGCGTCAATCGTGGGCTTCTCCGCGCTCCGGATCGTCAGCGCCGATCTCGAACATTCATGAGTTGGTCCGTTTTCCATCAAGAAAGTGAGCAGGCAGCCGTCGAGGCCCATGCGGCTTTGCAGCGCGGCGATGTTGCGCAGGCCAAACAGCTTTTCATCAACGCCGCGCGCGCCGAGGCAAATGCGCTCGATAGCGTTGCGGTTGATAAGCCTCGCACATTGGGAATAACCGCCGTCAGCGCCGCCTCGCTTTGGTATAAGGCGGGAGAACTCCAGACCGCTGAGCAGACCGCTTACAAGGCGTTCTCGATTCCGGGCATTCCACCTTTCGCAACCCAAGAGCTTCGCGAGCTTCTACAGGTTATTTGGAACGAGTCGGCTCAGTCTGAGGCGGGCGTAAAATTCGCACGTGGCCAGGTCGTTGTGTCAGTGAAAGGCGGCGAGATCGTCACGGGCGGGGCTCCGCTGGATTTGATCCTGAGCAAGGTTCAAACCGTTCAAAGCATCTTCTATCGAACCGCCGAATTCTTGAAGCGCATACCGCTGAGGAAGAAGGGGCCGCCGTCGCGCGAGATACAAGAACAATTCCGGCCTTGGCTATTTCAAAGCGTTCCGGGCAGCTACCAATTCGCGGTCGCCATTCAGAAGCCCACTCAGTCCGAACTTTTCCCCACTGACGATCCTGAACCAGAAGCCGTGACCGAAGTGTTTCTATCGATCTTGCGAGCGGCTGGCGATGCGCCAGACGAAGAACTTAAGGACGTTGTGCCGGACGCGGCGTATCGCGAAACGTTTCTCAAAATGACGCGCAATCTTGCCCCTACGGGCAAGAGCTTTTCGCAAATGGAAATTCGAGGTGCCGGAGATCGAAAGCCAATCGTCCTCTCGCCGGAATCGAGGAAGGTCATTTCGGAGGTTTTGCGTCCGACAAACACCTTCACGGCTGACGACGTGTCGGAGATCACGTTGGCGGGTGTGTTGCGTGCGCTCGACCTCGATAAGGACTGGCTCGAAATATCGGTCGAGGGCGTCCATAGGCGCGTGACAGGCGTGGGCGAAGCGGTTGATGACGTGATTGGCCCGATGGTGAACCATCGCGTGACCGTTCGGGCTCGCGCGAAGGGCAAGGGCCTCGAATTCATCGACATCGAACAAGACGAATAGCGCTGGGGGCGGGAAAGTTAGCGATTGCGACACTGATACCGCGATGTGCTCCCGGCTTTGGACAAGGGCGGGAGCATGAATCCGAAGCTGTTTCGAGTCGCGGCGATTGACGCAATGCTTGCTGGGTCTGTCCAACGCATTCTCACTCAATTGCAGCACCGCTTCTTATGCGAACAATGGAAAGCTGGATAGAACAGTGTCGGCTAAAACATAAATTGTTTGGAAGTCATATTTGTTGCCAACCGGCCAATATCGTCCATGGGCGAGCCAGTGCCTGAACTTGAATACACCTCGTAGGTTGCTGATTAGCGAAGGAGTCTGCGGACTACGCCTCGCGCGTCCGCGAACGTGGTGACGCCGCCGAGACACTCCTTCTGCCGGGCGCGAGTCACTTCGACGAAGTCGCCGTCACCTCGCCGTCATGGTCCCTGGTCGAGCCTGTGATCCTGAAGGCCGTACGGGTCAACGCGCCCCATTAGCGAAAGCCGAATTCTTGGATAAAAGCGCGCGTCTTGCCCGCGCTGCGCAGCAGTGCAAGTGTCGACCTCTCGACATCACTTTATTGTTCTGGAACCGGGGAATCTCATGAAAACGAATCTGCTGCTGGCCGCAACGGCGGTCATCGCCCTGACGGGAGTGAGCGCAATGGCGGCGCCCCCGATGGTCAGCCCCGTCCGCCACTCCCCTGGCAAGCAGGTGCTGTACAATCAGAACGATAACCCCAGCTATGCCTATGTCAACTCGCAGAACGACACGGGCGGGGACACCGCGAATAACGATCAGGGCGCCGACGACTTCATAGTTCCGTCCGGCAAAACGTGGAAAGTTACCGAAGTGGACGTGACCGGTTGCTGCGCGTACACGACCTCGATCACGGAGAACGTCTATTTCTACAAGGATAAAAATGGCGTGCCGGGCAAGCTGGTCAGGCATGGATCGTTCTCGAACCTCTCTGGCACGGGAAATCCCAGCTTTGCTATCAGCCTCGGAACGGGCGTCAGGCTGAAGGCCGGGCACTACTGGGTCTCCGTTGTCGCCAACTGCGACTACGAAACCGGCTGCGGCTGGGGCTGGGGAGAGACGTCCACGATCAACAATGATGCGGCCCTGTGGCAGAACCCGGGCAACGGGCACGGCACCGGATGCACGACCTGGACGACGCTGGAGACCTGCCTTGGCGGCGCCTATGCGGGCGACTTCATGTTCGAATTGCAGGGCAAGAGCAAATAGGGATCATCCTGTACCTCGTCCGCCCCGCGATCGCGAACGTGCTGGGCGCCGAGGTGGAGGTGGCAAGCCTCGCGGCGCTCGGGAATGCGTTGAGGAAAGCGCGGCTTCCTGTACAGACGTTTCCGGATTGCCGCCCACGCGCGCTGTGGCTATCACCGGCCGCAGGGGTCAACTCGCCCCGTTAGCGAAAGCCGATAGGACCTCGGTGACGGCGTCACGCCCACCCGGTTAGACGCTTGGCTACTACATCGGCTTCGAGAAACCGAGCTTGCATTCAGTGATGGCAGCAATCAAATGCGGCGTGAAGACTAAGGAGTCCATCAACACGAGATTTCCCAGCATCAGCGGCCATTGGATCGCCTATGGCAAGAGGCGAAGAATACTGGGATAAGTTCGACGCCTGGTACAAAGACCTCTCCGACAAAGAACGTGATCAATACGACCGAGACTACCCGGAGCCGTCATCATGGACCGGGTTTTATGTGAGAAAGAAGGGCTAGCTATCACCGGGGAATTTCAAACTGTAACAGTGCCTAAACGTGTGCGTTCTTGAAACGAGCGGACGGATATGTCACGCTCACCATCGATCATCGCGTAATCGACGCCTTCCAGACCAATGCCTGGCTGAGCCGCTTTGTTGAAATCCTCGAGACCTGGGCGCTATGATCGTCAATATGCAGCTCGCACGGGACAGAAAGATTTCCCCGGAGGGGGAGACGACCGATCCTTTCGAGACCGCGCAGGAAAAGCTCTTCCCTGCCTGGCGCAACCGCAAGCTGGAAGATGCCGCCGACGCGCTCTCCGAGAATCGCGCTGATATCGCGCAACCGATTGTGCAGCGCTATCTCGAAAAGCATCCTGACGATCCAGCGGCGCTACACCTTATGGCCGATATTGCAAGGCGGGCGGACCAGTTTGAAGAGGCGGAACGGCTTCTCCTTATATGCATCGAGAACGACCCGGATTGTCCCGGTTATCGCTTCAATTATGCCGTCATCGTTCGAACGCTGGGGAAATATGAAGAAGCTCTCGCGGCGTTGGACGTTCTCTTGAAGAATGACGCGAGAAATCCACTATTTCGGGACCAGAAGGCAAGAGTATTGAGCCATATGGAAAGATTCACGGAAGCGCTGACCTATCGTCGCGACCTTGCGGAGGAATACCCGCAGATTGCTACAGTCTGGGTCGCCTACGGTAATCTGTTGAGACACTTAGGAAAACAGGAAGAAGCTATTATAACATATCATAAGGCGAACGAATATGCAGGGGATTCGATTGCCGCATATACGCGTCTAGCCGAGACTTATCGCTTTTCAGAGGCAGAAACCGCGCGCATGCAAGCGCAATTGGTGTTGCCTGACCTGTCAAAAGAAGAGCGCGCCAACCTTTGTTTTGCACTTGGCACGGCCTACGGCGATCAAAAACGCTATGCGGAATCATTCGATAGTTACGCGAAGGCCAATGCGCTCCTGCGCGCTGGCGTAGACTTCGATCCTGACGGGCTGACCGCCCCCGGATGAACTGCGAGAGGCTGTTCACGGAAGATTTCTTTCGCCAACGGAGCAGTTGGGGCTGTGAATCCCATGCGCCCATTTTTATCGTCGGAATGCCGCGTTCCGGTTCGACATTGATCGAGCAGATGCTATCCAGCCACAGCGCGATCGAGGGTCTCGGGGAACTGGCCGAACTGGACAACACCGTCGGCAGGGACCTTGCGAGTCTTGAAGGAGGTCAACCGCACGAATATCGGATTGGCGGCTGTTTTGAATTTCACAGCGGATTCGTGCGCGCTTTTTCCCGCGCCATGTGTGAATGGAACGCTGAGGATTTCTACGTGATCGGACTAGAATACCTTGCCGCGACCAAGAATCGCAGAAAGTCAACGCGGCAACTTTTCACCGATAAAGGACTGCAAAATTTCGGATATATAGCTCTCATTCATCTCATTTTGCCGCCCGCGAGAATTATCGACGCTCGGCGGCATCCGCTTGATTGCGGCTGGTCCTGCTTTAAGAGCCGCTTTCCAGCCGGCCAACCCTTTGCGCACCGCCTGGCGGATATCGGCAAGCACTATGCCAATTATGCGCGGCTGATGGCGCATTTCGACCGAGTGCTTCCTGGCCGCATCCATCGCGTCATCTATGAAGACCTGATTGCCAATCCGGAAATGGAAGTCAGGCGACTGCTCGATTATCTGGATTTGCCATTCGAAGAGGGGTGTCTGCGCTTCCATGAGAATAAGCGGGTTGTAAACACGCTAAGTTCTACGCAGGTTCGCGTTCCACTTTACAAGACCGGCATGGCGCAATGGCAGCCATACGAGCCTTGGCTGGGGCCTCTGAAAACGGCCTTGGGCGACGTTCTCGAACGCTAGCCCGACGTTCCGGACGACGCGTTTTGAGCGCCGTTGCCCCAGTCGGCGGTGCGCTCGATCTGTATCCAGCGGTCAATAGCCGCTGGTTCGACGACCATGTCGAACTCTATGATGACGTGAATGTGGGGCGTCGGCACGTTCGACTACGCCCGCAATTTCACGCGCCAGCCTTACGACGGCTCCGGTATCCCCGGCATAGACCGGCTCACCATCGATCCGGACAAGATGCTTCCGGCACTGCAAAGGAATTACCGCCGTGCGATCTCTCACGACCAAGATAATTCCGGACGGCGGGGAGCCACACTTTCCCGTGCTTCTCGATCTCGGTCCCGACATCCGTCCGCGTGCGGCAATGGGCGACAAGGGCTATGACAGCCACGCAAATCGCGACGCCGCACGCCAACGCGGCATCGTGCCGGTCATTCCCTACAAATCCAACGCCCGAAATAAACCGGCCTTCTTTCCGACAACGCTCTACAAGGGACGAGCGCGCATCGAGCAATCTGTCGGCAAGCTCAAGCGCTTCAAAAGGGTTGCGCTACGCTGCGAAAAGACCGCAGTCAACTTCCTGTCGTTCGTTCACCTCGCAGCCGGCTTTCTCTTGGTCAAATCCGTCCACACGGCCTAGCAGGCTGTTGAAAAAC
>PKWC01000025.1 GCA_003131925.1 Alphaproteobacteria bacterium
GTTCGGGTTTGACGATCATCTTTACAGGAACCTCCGGTGCGGCGGGCTTCATAACCGGAAGCGGAACAATCGAATTCAGTGCGCCGACATCGGGAACGTGGTCCGGCGTGTCGCTGTACCAGGATCCGGCGCTCACCACAGTGAAAAGTCAGACCTATTCCGGCAGCGGCCCGACCTTCGAAATCACCGGACTGATTCACGTGCCCGATGCGAACCTGGCCTTTTCAGGCGCGATCAATCATGACGTGAGGACTGGCGGCGTGGCCTGCCTGGCCATCGTCGCCAATACGATGCAGGCCAGCGGCAGCGGCTCGATCTTCACCAATCCCACAAGCCAATGCGCCCAGGCGGGACTGAATGGCTTGCCAACGGTTACAGTAACCCGTCAGGCGCTGGTCCAATGAGCGTGCGCTGCCGTATTCCTGCTGGCGGTTGGTTCCCGATGCGCTTTTGGCGTGACGAAAGAGGTGCCGCCGCGGCCGAATTCGCACTCATACTGACGTTACTTGCGATTCCCGTTCTGAACGTGGTGGACCTGGGCAACTACGTCTATCAGCGCATGGAGCTCGATAACGCGACCCAGGTTGGCGCGCAGGCGGTTTGGGCGGCAGTTGGGGGCAGCAACTGCAAGACTCCGGTCACGGTGAGCGGCAACTGCCCCAATCTTTCCACCACGATCAGCACGGCGATGCAGAGCACGCCACTGGGAAACAAGGTCAACCTGATTTCAACAGGCGAGAACTACTATTGCGTCAATTCGTCGGGAGCTCTCGTCGTCACCGGCTCGCTCAGCAGCAGGCCGACATGCAGTGACGGGCAAGCCGCCGGCGATTACGTTCTCATCACCGCAAATTACACCTACTCAGCGGTCTTCACTGGCGTCTCGATTGTGAGCCTGCTCACGAATCCGATCGCGCGGACGGCCTGGACGCGGTTGAATTGACGATGCAGGCGCGACTGGCATTCTGCAAAGACGAGAACGGCCAAACCGCGGCGGAGTTCGCGCTGGTGTTGATCGTCTTCCTCGGTCTGGTGTTTGGCACGCTGGGATTGTCTTTCGCCGTCTGGGCCAATGAGACGCTTCAGTATGCCGCGGAAGCTACAGCACGCTGTCTCTCGGTGACGCCATCGTCGTGCGCAAACGTTCAGACCTATGGCCTCAGTCAGTATGCTGGGCCCAATATCTCGCCGGTATTTTCTCAGCCCTCGTCACCAGGCTGCGGCCATCCAGTAAAGGCAATTGCAACGATCCCTTTGGATGCGGTCGTCGTAAGTACATCTATTTCGCTCACCGCCTTGGCGTGTTTTCCCTGAGGGTTAATCCCCGTTAGCCGTCCGTAAACTCCACAATGCGCTAATGGGGAATGTCCGCTCCCCCGCCCGCACTGGAGGTCGCGTCGCTTGCGAAGCGCTTTGCAGGAGGCGCCGGAATTTCCGATGTGTCGCTGTCGGTCCAAGCCGGCTCGATCACCGGCTTCATTGGCGGNNCGGCAAGAGCACGACGCTGCGCTGCATCCTGGGCATCCTTCGGCCCGACGCTGGGGCAATCCGGCTGTTCGGCTCGGGGGTCACTGCGGCCCAACGCAAGCGCGTCGGTTTCATGCCGGAGGAGCGCGGTCTGTTTCCGCACGAGCGAGCGCGGGACGCGATCGCTTTTCACGGCCGGTTGAAAGGCATGAACCGGTACGATGCCTTTGTGGCCGCCGACAAGTTGCTCGCGCGCGTCGGACTTGGCGGCCGCCAACACGCACGCATCGGATCGCTTTCGAAGGGGAACGCGCAGCGCGTCCAGGTGCTCTGCGCGCTCGTTCACAAGCCGGACCTGCTTCTGCTCGACGAGCCTCTGTCCGGCCTCGATCCAATCGCACAGTCCGACATGCTGTCGTTGCTGGCCGAGTTCAGGGGAACGGGCGGCGCGATCCTGTTTTCGACGCATTCCATGCCGGCGGCCGAGAATCTTTGCGATCGCGTCGTGATGCTCGCGAACGGCCGCACTGTATTCGAGGGCACGCTTGCCGGCGCCTCGGCGCTGGCGCCGCATGGCGCGATCGTAGTGACAGCCGATGCCAAGGGACTTGCGGACACAACGAAAATGCTGGGAGGCTATGTCCAGCCGCTCGGATCGAGTCTTGGGGAGGCTGCCCGTCTGCGCGTGGTGCTGCCACCAACGGTCACACATCCGGCGCTCCTGCAGGCGTTGGCCGAGCGGGCGGTATCGATATTCAGCTTCGAGCCGATCAAGCCCGATCTCGAAGCCGCGTTCTGGCAATTGGCGGATAAGGAATCCACGCGCCTGTCGAAACCGCACAAAGCCGCATGAGCATGACGCTTTCGCCTCGCGTGGAAGGACACCTGCAGCGAGCCGTCGATATCGGGGAGCGGATCTTCGTTCTTCTGCTGTTTGCGGCCTATGCCGTGCGCGTGTGGCGAAGTCTTGCCCTGGAACCTTCCAACATTCTCGCAGTGATTTCCGAAGGACTGGTCGTCCTGTTCATTCTCATACGCCGCGACGCGACGGTGTTTACACTCCGTCCGTTCGACTGGGCGATCGCGCTCGGCGGAACGGCGTTGGCCCTTTTCGCCAGGCCGGGCGGGCATCCCTTTCTCCCCACCTTTGTGGGGACAGCTTTCATGTTGGCCGGCCTGCTGCTTGCGATCACCTCCAAATTGACGTTGCGGCGCAGTTTCGGCGTGGCGGCCGCAAACCGCGGGATCGTCCGGGCGGGACCGTACAGCCTCGTCAGGCACCCCATGTATGCCGGCTACATTCTCGTCTATGTGGGATTCCTGTTGAACAACCCGCTCTGGTGGAATCTCGCGCTCTACGTCGCGACCGTGATCCTTATCGTTGCGCGCATCCTCGCGGAAGAAAGGGTCCTGGTGAAGGATTCCCGGTATGCCGCATTCATGAGCCGCGTGCGCCATCGACTCGCGCCTGGCATTTTTTGAAGGACGCGTGATGAGCTCGGGCCCATTTCTGATCGCCGAACGCGAATTCCGCACTTACGTCGCCACGCTGAGTTTCTGGCTCGCGCTGGCCGCAGGTCCGCTTCTGACAGCAACCGTTTTCGCGCTTGCGCCGGCTGCCGGCAGCTCTGCGACGGTTGCCGTCGCAATTCATGCGGAAGATCCCGCACTTGCACGATCTGCCCTGGCCGCGCTCACCGATGCCGGCCCGATCGAGAGCAGGCATTTCCGTTTCGTCGCGAAGAACGAGCGTGCCTCGCTGGCGCTCCAGCGCAGCGACAACGCAGTCACGATGCGTTTCAGCAGCCGCTTTCCGCTCAGTGCCGAAGGCCGCTTGCTCGTCGCGCGCACTCTGGAGCGCAATCTGGAAGAAGGTTGGGCGTCAGGAGCGCACAGGCAAGCACCGCTTGTTACTGTGCGCGAAGCGGCCGGCAATTCTTTGCTGGCCAGCAAGGATGACGCCGCGGCGTCGCGCTTCGTTATGGTGGCAATCCTGTGGCTGACGCTGACCGGATCTCTTGGCATGCTCTTGCAGGCCGTCGTCCGCGAACGCGCAAATCGCGCGCTGGAAGGATTGTTGTCGGCGGTGCGGCCCTGGGAAATCATGGCCGGAAAACTGGTGGGCGTCGGCGCGGTTTCGGCGCTGGTCTTTGTCGTGTGGCTGGGCTGCGTGGTGGCTTTGTCGGCACTGGGCCCGCGCGGAGAGGACGCCGTATCGCACGTTCTTGCGCATCTCGCTTTGCCCGCATCGCTGCTGCGTGCCGCCGGAATTTATCTGCTCGCGTGGCTCTTCTACGGAACGGTCACATTCGGGGTGGGAGCGGCGGCGCGCGACGTGACCTCCGCGCAGAACCTGTCGCGCCCTATGTTCGCGGTTCTGCTGGCCGCGTTCTTCGTCGTCCTTGCCTGCGCGTTCGGCGCCCGGGAGAGCTGGCTGCTTTACGTTCCGCCGTTCACGCCCTTTCTGCTCCTCATGCACGCCCCCACCGAGTTGTCTGCTGCTTCGCAGTTCGGGGCGGTTGGATTGGTGCTCTTGGCCACGGCTTTGGCCGCCCGGCTGGCGATTGGCCGGCTGACGGTCCAGAATGTCTGGGCGGCCCGCAACGCGCAGGCCTGATCCGTCGCCCGGGCAGGGTTTTCATGACCTTCGACACGCGCGCGTTCCGCACCGCCCTGGGCTGCTTTCCCACCGGCGTAGCGGTGGTGACCGCAGAGAGCAAAGGTCTCCACCCGAAGGGCATCACGGTCAATTCGTTCACCTCGGTGTCGCTCGATCCGCCGCTGATCCTGTTCTGCCCGGCGAAGAGCTCGGCCACCTGGCCGAAGATCCGCGAGTCCGGAAGCTTCTGCGTCAACATCTTTGCCGCCCACCACGAGCAGGCTTCGCGCCAGTTCTCACGCCTCGGCATCGACCGCTTCGCCGGCGTCTCCTGGCACGACCGCGCGGCAGGTCCCGCGCTCGACGACGCTCTCGCTTGGATCGAGTGCACGATTGACGCGGAGCACGAGGCGGGCGACCACCTGATCGTTGTCGGCGCGGTCGGCCGGCTGGAGGTGCGCGAGGGCGAGGTCGAGCCGCTCGTCTTCTTCCGCGGGCAGTACGGTTCGTTCCTGGGCCAAGCGGACAGCGTCAGATCTCCAGGCGACCGAGAGTCCTAGCCAATGCCAGAGCACCCTGCCCCCGTCCCACAGCACGCGTCTGAGCTCTCGACGAGATTGAGGAAAACTCGGAGAGTGACTTTCTCGCGCAACGTGACGCTTTCGCTGTCACGGACCTGCGTGTCGCACTGCAAGTACTGCGCGTTCGCGACGCACCAGCCGCACCTGCACGAGCCGGATGAGGTGATCGCGCTGCTCGACCACGCCGCGCACCGCAACGTCAAGGAGCTGCTGGTCCTGACGGGCGATGACCCGGGGGCGCATCCGGGCGTGCGCTCGCGCCTGCGCGAGATCCCCGACGGCGAGTGGTACTCGATGGGCTACCACGACCACGACGG
>PKWC01000117.1 GCA_003131925.1 Alphaproteobacteria bacterium
TCCGATTTCACCGCCTTCATGTTTCTGGGTGAGCTTGTCGAATTCGGCACGACCGAAAAGCTCTTCACCAGTCCCACCAACAAACGAACCGAGGAATACATCACCGGGCGGTTTGGTTGAGCGCCTTCGTTCGCACCCGGCCGCGTCAGCCCCGAGGCCATCCCCGGCAGGGGGGCGGCACTGACCGGCCCCGGGCACGGACCGTGACTGCTGCGTTGCACAACCACGCGGGACGTGGAGCTTGCGTGAATTTTCCCTTAGGGTCGCACGGCTTTTCGGAGGGGAGATTCAAATGAGAATTGCAATTGCCGGGATCGCGGGCGGAATCGCCATGTTCATCTGGACGTCGATCGCGCATATCGCGCTGCCCCTGGGTCAGATCGGCTTCAGCCAGATTCCCAATGAGGCAGCCGTGCTGTCGGCCATGCACGATTCCATTGGCGAAAGATCGGGCCTCTTCTTCTTTCCCTGGACCGACATGAAAAGCAGCAATGCGATGGCCGAGGCGGAAGCCAGGATGAAGATCAACCCATCGGGTCTGCTGATCTATCATCCACCCGGTGCCACCGGAATGACGACACTCCTGGTGATCGTGGAGTTTGTGAAGGAAGTCATCGTTTCCCTGATCGCCGCGTTCCTGCTCGCGCAAACCATGATTGCGGCCTATGCCGCGCGCGTCGGGTTTGTGGCGCTGACCGGCCTCGCGGCCGGCATCACGACAAATGTCTCTTACTGGAACTGGTATGGCTTTCCGACAAACTACACCCTCGCGTATGCGTCGATTGACGTCGTCGCCTTCGTGGCTGCAGGGCTCGCCATTGCGGCAATTGTGAAGCCGAGACAGAACAGGTTGGGTTCGTGATTCAATTTGATCGGACAGNNCCGAACCGCCTGGACGCGCGCTCAGAAGCGGTCGTCCGCGTGCGATTTCATCAGTGCACAGATCAGCTCGGGAAAACGCGCGCCAGGACCGCCCGCGCCGACGCTCTGCAAATTGACGCGCGCGCCCTCTAGCAGGAGAAAAATCTCGTCTGCAAGCCTCTCCGGACGGCGATAGCCCGCTTCCCGGCATAGCCGCATGAGCTGGTCGCGCTGGTGCGTCTTGTGACCTTCGATGACGGCGCGCGCGGGATGATCGGCATCGGGCAACTCGATCGCAGCATTGGCGAGAGCGCAGCCGCGACCGCCCGATTTGCCGAGGTGACCGCCGATCAGGGTAACCCAAGCCCGCAATTGGGCGGAAGGATCGCCGGGATGGGCCCGTGCGATCTCGTTCCACACATCGTCGGATTCGGCCGCCAGCGTGCGGAGGTATTCGGCGATCAGCAAGTCCTTGGACTGAAAATGCCGGTAGAGCGTCATCTTGTTCGTTCTGGCGGCCGCAGCGATTTCGTCGACGCTCACAGCGCGGATGCCGCGCGCGTAGAACAGCTGCTTCGCGGCAACCAGTATCCGCGCCCGGGGCGGGATATCCGGATTCCCTGTGCTTTTTTCCGAGAGGCTCACGGTATTGCTGCCCTTGACATGGTACTTACCGGTCAGTATCTATGCACTGTTACTAACCAGTACCAGATGTGCGTGGCTTTGTCACGCATCATGGTCGAAGCGAGGTTTCCCGCCATGTCCCGTCTCCTCTTCGTCGCCTCGAGCGCGTTCGGCAGCAATTCCAAGTCCCGGCAGATAGCCGAGGAGTTCCTTGGTGCCTGGAGAGCCAGTCACCCCGACGTGAGCGTCGTTCTGCGCGATTTGGGCGCCGAGCCTGCGCCCCACCTCGCGGGCGAGCATCTGGCGGCCGTGATGACGCCGGCGGTCGAGCGAACCGACGCGCAAAAGTCGCTCGCCCGGGCGAGCGACGCGCTTATCGAGGAAATCGAAGCCGCCGACACGATCCTGATCGCCGCGCCCATGTACAATTTCACCATCCCGTCGACACTCAAGGCCTGGATCGATCACATCACGCGGGCCGGACGCACCTTCCGCTATTCGGCACAAGGCGCCGAGGGCCTCCTGAAGGGAAAGAAGGTCTTCGTCGTTACAGCCCGCGGTGGGATTTACACTGGCGAGAGCCCAATGAAGTCGTATGATTTCCAGGAGCCCTATCTGCGCACAATGCTGGGGTTCCTCGGTCTGACCGACGTCACCTTCATCCACGCCGAAGGGTTGCAGATCAGCCCCGAAGCGGCGACAGCGGGAATGGCCCGCGCACGCGCGGCAGTTACCGAACTCGTACAGGCTGCCGCCTGAGCCGCTACCGCGCACCATCTAGCGACGGTGCGCGGCCCCGCCGCATTCCGCGCATTGCCGCTATGAGAAAACGGGCCTTCTGCGCCCCGGCTTCGGGCCGAAATAGGAAACGAGCAGGACAGGCAGTTTGACGATGCAGAATGTGGCCTTTCTCATCGAACGCTTCGGGCTTCTGGCCATCTTTCTCAATGTCCTGCTCTCATCCGGCGGCCTCCCGCTGCCGTGCTATCCCGCGCTCATGCTAGCCGCCGCACTCGCGGCGCCGACGGGCATCCGAATTCCCGAAATCATCGCAACCGGCGCCGCCGCAACTCTGATCGCCGATACGGCATGGTTTTGGGGAGGCCGGCGCTATGGCGGCGCCGTATTGAAGGTTTTGTGCCGCATTTCACTCTCTCCGGACTCTTGCGTCCGCAGGACCGAATCCATCTTCACGAGAGTGGGCCCGGCATCGCTCACTTTCGCCAAGTTCATACCCGGGCTTTCGAACATCTCCGTCGCGCTCGCCGGCGCCACCGGCATCACATTTCCGATTTTCCTGCTTTTCGATTCCGCTGGAGCGGTTGGTTTCATTGGAACCGGCGTTGCCCTGGGCTCATTCTTTCGGCGCGCAATCGCAACCGGTCTCGGATTTTTCGATCGGCTGGGCGAATGGGGCATTCTTTTTGCGGCCGCAGCGCTTTTGCTGTTCCTGGCCTGGAAAGCATTGCAGCGTCAGCTGTTTCTGCGGCGATTGCGAATTGAGCGGATCACGGTTGCGGAATTGCGCACGCTGATCGATTCGGGCGCGCGTCCGGTGATTCTCGATGTGCGGTCCGCCGAGGCGCGCCGGCGCAGCGCGCGAATTCCCGGCTCGATCGCCGGCGATCCGCCACAGCTTGTGCGTCTGCGAGAGTCGATCGCGTCCCATTCGGAGATCGTCGTCTACTGCGCATGTCCGAACGACGCATCGGCCGCTCTCGCCGCGAACGAACTCAAGCGCGCGGGATTCCGAAGAGTCCGTCCTCTGCTTGGAGGAATCGATGCTTGGACCGAGGCAGGGCACGCCCTCGAACATCCCCCTCTCCATCCGGCGCCGAAATGTGGCGAACCGTGCGGGAGTCGCGCCGGAATGGCTCAGGCGGCGTAACGGGACGTCGAGCGTCTAATGTCCGCGCGCGTAGATGGCCCAAAGGTGGGCGATCATGGCGTAGTTCGCATCTTCCTTCGGCACGGCGTTGAACGCGGCGATGGCCGCGGGTTTCTGGCCAGCGCCGAGATAGGCGAGGCCCAGCCGGATTTGGGCGTTGTCCTTGTCGGTCACGCCCTTTTGAATACCCTGTTGAATGAGTCCGATCGCATCCTGTGAACGGCCCGCCCCCCACAGCTCTTCACCCAGCTTGACCAGATCGTCACCCGTCTTCTCTTTCGCGGCCGCCGCGGAGGTCTTCGAGAAATTCGCGGCGTCGGCTGCGGCCTGGGCCTTCGCGGTGTTCAAAAGTTTCAGGGCGCGGTCGCCGTTCAGGACTTTTGCGTCAAGTCCCTTCTGCACGATATTCGCGGCTTCGGTCGCGGACCCAAACTCGAGCGCCATCTCTGCCGCTGTCGTATAATCATCCGGCTTCTTCATCGAGCCGGTCAGAAGACGAAGCCGGTAGAGATCAAGCGTCTGGTGATCCTTCAGCGCTTTGGCAGATTCCGAAACCTGAAGCAGGTTGGACCAGTATTCGGGCCTGTTGTAATCGGAAACCAGACTGAACAGAGCGGTTCGCATGGCATCGGAATCGCCCGCCTTGTAGGCGGCGCTGTACATCAGTTTCAGCGCCGCTTCGGGAGGATGCGACCCCGAAGTGAGGCTCCTGAGAAGCGAAACCGCCTGGTCGGCGCGGCCGGACAGGTAATAGGCCTGCGCCACGATGATCTGATCGTCATAGCTGAAGGATCCATACTTGCGCAGCAGCTGCACATCTTCGCCGGTCACGGCGCCATAACGCCCCGCATTGTAGTCGGCGGCGAACTTCGCCTTTGCCGCGGTCGCGCTGCCACCGCCGCCGCTGAAATTGCCCGTTTTCGCGGCGATGAACTGCTTCGTCTGGGAAATGGCCTGCTGCTCGCTCGACGTCAATCCGCCGACGGACTCGGCCTCACGAACCTTCGAAAGCGCCGCGCTCGCATTGCCGCCATTGGCGAGAGCGATCGCAGCCTGGAGCGGCTTGCCCACCTGCGGGCGCACGCCGGCCGCCTCCGCGGCGATCGGCACGCAGACCGAACCCGCGCATGTGAACCCGGTTGCAAGAAGCAGCGCCAAGAGAGAGCCGCGCAAAATATGGGAATTCATCTGGGACCTCATTGACAGTCTTCTCTTGAGGGCGCGGGTCCCGGACGCATGCGACCGCATGTTCCGTAGCCGCGGTCGCCCCTCACGCTACTGCATGTATTGTTCCTCGCCGGTAAATCCAATCTTCTTCACGCCGATGCGGGATGCGTCGGCGAGAACCTTGGCAACCGTGTCGTATTTGACGAGTCGGTTGGGAGCCACGTGAATTTCGTCCTGGTCCTCCTGCTGGGCGACTTGCGTGAAGCGCGTATCGAGATCCTTCAAGTTCGGGACGGCCTGGTTGTCCCAGGTGATCGAACCGTCGAAATCGATCACCAGCGTATGAACGACCGGCTGCACGGTCGGCGGCTTGGCGTTCGGATTGGGCATGTTCAATTTCACGGCGTGGGTCTGAATGGGAATCGTAATGATGAGCATCACCAGAAGCACGAGCATGACGTCGATGAGAGGCGTGGTGTTCATTTCCACCATTACCTCATTGTCGCCGCCGGCCTGTCCGACATTCATCGCCATTGCAGATCGCCTTTGTTCTGTTCGCTCGGCCTATTGCTCGTCGTTCCGCGGCTCCGTGATGAAGGCGACTTTTTGAATTCCCGCCTGCTGCACGGCAAGGATCACCTTCCCGATTGCTTCGAAGCGCGCGTCTTTGTCGCCGCGAATGTGAACCTCCGGCGGCTGCGAGCCCTTGGCAATAGAGCTCCGCAATGCACTCACAAATCGGTCCTTCAATTCGCTCGTATCAACGGGCTGGTTGTTCCAGTAGACGTTCTCGTCCTTGTCGACCGCAATCACGATATTCTCGGGTTTGGTTATGGTTGGAATGTTGCGTGCGTTCGGATATTGAACCGGAATCTGCTTGAGGACGACCGGCACCGTGATGAGGAAGATGATCAGCAGAACGAGCATCACGTCCACGAGCGGCGTCGTGTTGATCGTGGTGTTCAGTTCCGCCTCGTCGGGCTCGGCAGAGTGGACGCTTATCGACATTCAAGGAATCCTTTGCGGGTGAGCACGGTCCCCTTCGGGCTCTACTTCTTGTTGGTGATGAGATAGGTCTGCAGGTCGCTGGCAAAGCTGCGGAGCCGCTCGTTGATGACCTTGTTGCGCCGCACGAGGTAATTGTAGCAGAGCACTGCAGGCACAGCGACGAAGAGGCCGATCGCGGTCGCGATAAGCGCCTCGCCCACCGGGCCGGCCACCTTGTCGATGGACGCCTGGCCTGCGACGCCGATCGAGATCAGCGCGTTCAGGATTCCCCAAACCGTGCCGAACAATCCGACGAACGGCGCCACGGAGCCCACAGATGCCAGAAAGGCGACCCCCCCCTGCATGCGCGAATTGGCTTCCTCGAGCTGGCGGTTGAGAGACATGCCGATCCAGTCATTGAGATTGACAAGCCCGGTGCCCTGTCCCGACGAGGCGCGAACTCCGCTCTCGGCGACACTGCGGAACAGGCTGGTCTTCGGCAGCTTGTCGATGCCTTCGTTCAGATTGGCGGAACTCCAGAAGCGGCGCTCGACGATCCGCGAGTGGTTCAGCACCCGCGACTGCTCCCAGAACTTCATGAAGAAGATGTACCAGGTGCCGATCGACATGACGGCCAGGATCAGAACCACGCCTCTGATGACCCAATCGCCGTTCACGACGAACGCGTAGAGGCCGTAGGGATTGCTTCCGCCGCCGCTCGTGGCCGTGGCTGGAGGTTTTACGGTAGCAGCCGATTCGGCCGGAGCCGGTGTCGGGGCAGTGGCGGGCGTTGCCGGTCCCGACATTGCCGGTTGACCGGGTTGCGCTGGCGCGCCTGCGGCAGGCGCCCCACCGGGCGTTGTGGCGGCTGGTTGTCCCGTCGTCTGCTGGGCAAAGACCTGACCGGCGCTGACGGCGGACAGGAAGGCGACGGCGGCTGCGATCGCCAGGTGCTTCGAGATCATGTGTTCACTACTCCGTTAGTCGTGAGAATCTGAAACGCTGCGATTGGATGGGAGACCACCTCAACTGCAGTTTACCCATTTAGTACCCACTTGATTGCATACTGTTTGGTAACAGGCACTGGCACCCCGTTCTGCATGGCCGGGTGGTAGCGCCATCGCGATGTGATGCACTTGATCGCGGCCTGATCGAGCGAATCGTGGCCGCTGGAGTCGGCGACATCGACGTTTTGGACGTTTCCGTCCGCGCCGATATGGACTGTTACCGTCGTAGTCCCCGCCTGGTTCAACCGAATGGCGATCGGCGGATAGTAGGAATTCTGGCAAACGGCACCGCCGCCCGCAATTTGTACGGGCGCTGTAATGCCCGCCGGCTTGGGAGGCGCAGGCGGCGGCGGCACCGCCGGCGTGGCGACCTTGGACTGCACCGTGATCGTGTTGGGCTGCGCTGTTTCCGTCTGGATATTGATTTCCGGCGGGGGCACGAAGGGAGGCGGCGGCTTCTGCAGGTCCGGCGGGGGCGGAGGCGGTGGCTTTACCACTTCCTGTTTCGGCGGGATCACCTCTGCCTTGAATTCCTGCGGCAACTTCGACAACAGATTCTGCGCCAATCCGCTGGCGAGAAAGTAGATCGCGACAATGTGGAATAGCGCGACCAATCCGATGCTGACGAAGCGGTGGGAATTGGCGTGCCCGACTGCGTAGGGCCTGAAATCGTGTAGCGGTTGGTCCATGGCGTTATCTCAAGCAGACAAAACGAAACCCGGCGCGACCGCGCCGGGCATTATTGCGATTTGTGGAACTCACCTGTTCGCTTCTCCCCCACGCGGCACGGGCGGTGCGCACCCTGCCGTCTTTTGTAACATATCGTAATCATGCTTTTGCCGCACGGTCCAGAGGAGGGAGGGAGCCTCGCCGTCCGGATCGTCTTGTCCGGTACCGGCAAAGTCGGACCGCTGTTGCTGGCTTTCGTGCGGTCGAACCGGTTGGCGTTGCGATCGCCGCCCCAAGAGGTGGGTCTCTTCTGTCTTCGCTCACACACATCTTTCCTTGCATTTTCCTGTCGCTTTGCTTTTGTCCCGGGTGAAATATTGGCCAATAGTGCGGCCTCGGCCTTCGATCCTTGATGATATTTTTATCGGGAGCAAACCGAGTCTTGGCATGTAACGGTCCCACAAGCCGTCGTCTCTGATCTAATCTATCAACTTGACGCCCGCGGCCACCCTCTCTTAGCGTACACAACAGCGTGAGGTTCCCGGAAGGGATTCAAGGGAACGCGGTGCGACGCCGCGGCTGCCCCCGCAACTGNNCCGGGAGCCAGGAGACCTGCCTTGCGTGTCGTCTTGCTCCTGGCCGGGGTGCGCCATGGGCTGCGGCGAACGCCGTGACGACAAGGGGAGTCGTCGCGGGGTCTGTATGACCAATCAAATTCACGAACGGGCCAAGCGAGCCGATTCCTGGAACCTCGATCCAGGAGAACCTCATGTGCAAACATCGACTGTTCCTTTCGGCCGCCGCGCTGCTGGCAGCGGCAAGTCATCCGGCCACAGCGGACGATGCAACACAGGCCGAGACGGTCGTTGTCACGGCCACTCGCGCGCCCGAACCCCGCGAAATCACCGGCACGTCGATCTCCGTCATCACAGCCCAGGATCTGACCGACCAGCAGATTCTCGTTCTCTCCGACGCGCTGGCTGAAACGCCGGGCGCCAGTGTCGTGCGCGATGGCGGCGTGGGACAGCCCACGTCGATCCTCCTGCGCGGCGCTGAAGCCGGACAGACGCTGTTTCTGATCGACGGAGTCCGCATCGAGGATCCGACCGCGGTCGATGGCAGCGCCATATTGGGCGACGTTCTCGTCAACAATATCGAGCGGGTGGAGGTGCTGCGCGGGCCGCAGAGCACGCTTTATGGCAGCGATGCGATCGGCGGCGTCATAGATGTGCTGACGCGCCGCGGGGGTGACAGCCCGGTCGCATTCGCGGGCGACGCCGAAGGAGGCTCCTTCGACACCTACCGGCTCAATGCGGCAACTTACGGCAGTGCCGATACAGTCGATTATGGCGCGGGGCTCGACTTCTTTCATACCAACGGCATCTCCGCCGCGGACTCGCGCAACGGAAATCCCGAGACCGACGGCTATACCAATGGAGGCGCCACCGCCAATGTGCGGATACACGTCAGCGATTCCGTCAGCATCGACCTGCGCACCTATGATGTCCTGGCGCGCGACGATTTCGACGACAATTTTGTTTCCATCCCTACACCCCCCTATTTCCGCGTCGCGGATTCACCCGCCTATGGCGACGACAAGCTCTTCGCGGGCTATGCCGGGGTGAATTTCGATCTCGCCAGTTTGGCCAACCGGCTCTCCGCGACTGCTCTCGCAAGCCAGAGAACGACTTACCCGGCGCCGGGCGCGTCCGACGATTTCACCGCGCGGGGCGGCGTCGAGCGCTTCGAATATCAGGGAGTCGTTTCTCCGCTGGCCAACAACACGCTGACATTCGGAGCGGAGTACCAGACGGCGCGCATGACCACGCACAGCATCTTCGATCTCAGTCCGCAGCCTGCCAAAGGTCAGGACGGCATCGCCGGCTTCTACGGACAATGGCAATCGACACTTCTTCAATTGCTGACGCTGACCGGCGGCCTGCGTTACGACAGGGACGATGAATTCGGCGGACATGTTTCGGCGAAGGTCGCCGGCGCGCTCGCCCTCAACGACGGCACGACCGTGCTGCGCGCGAATTACGGCGACGGGTTCAAGGCGCCCTCGCTCTACGAACTCTTTTCCGAATATTCGAATCCGGTCACGGCGCTGAAACCCGAAGTCGCGCAGGGCTGGGAAACCGGTGTCGATCAGTTTCTGCTCGGCGGAAGTCTGCGCGCCGCACTCACCTGGTTTGAACGCAGCACGCAGGATCAGATCGATTTCTTCACCTGCTTCGGCCCGACGTCTCCCGCCTGCGACCAGCGCTATCGGGTCGGCGGCTACTACTTCAATATCGATCGCTCGCGCGTCGACGGCCTCGAAGCGGAAGCAAGCTTGGCCCTCGGCGAGACTGTTACCGCGGCTCTTGACTACACCGACCTCACCGCGATCGATCTGGCGAACGGGAACGATCTTGCGCGCGTGTCGCATGTTTCCGTCGACGCGCGCATTTTCTGGAAGCTGGAACCTGGACTCTCGCTCGGCGGCAGCATCGGCTATGTGGGGAGGCGGTTCGACGATTCGGCGAACACCGTGCCGCTTTCGAGCAACACGCTTGTCGGTTTCTACGGTTCCTATGATTTGACCCGATACCTGCAACTCTACGCGCGGATCGAGAACGCGTTCGACGTGCACTACGAACCCGCCTTCGGCTATGGCGCAGCAGGAAGGGCCGTATATGGAGGAATTCGCGCAATGTATTGATGCGCTTGCGTTCGCGTGATTCGCCTGGAGCATGTTCTACTCATATTGAACCAACCGTGTCATGCCCGCCGAAGCGGGAATGACATATTTGATGTGTGATTCAATTTGATCGGACAGCGCTGCAAGTTACTCCTCACCCTTCGATAAGCTCAGGGTGAGGAGAATTCCCTCGTCCTGAGCCTGTCGAAGAAAGATGTAAACGCGTTCTATTTCGCGGCGATTTCGAAGTGGTTTTCGCTGCTGACCAGCGTCAGATCCGCGTTGATCAGCTGCGCAAGCTTGTAGGTGAGATAGGGTTGAATGCTTCGGCCGTCGAGCGGGCCCGAGGGCTCGCCGCTGAGCGCCGCCTTGACTTCGTCGAGCAGCCGCGCGCCCTGACCTGTTGCGCGCACCGTGAAGCTCGGCGGAGCAGGTGCAGCCGAGGTCGCGACCAGCACGCGACCGCCGCGCGGCAGGCTGTCAGCTGCGAGCAAGGCAGAGTTCATGAGAAGCTTCGCCCAGTCTTTCGGCCAGTTTGCAACGGCAGCGTCCCAGACCACCTCGATTTTGCTGCCCTGGAGAAGTCCGCAGACCATGCGCCCAACTTCGCTCAGATCGAGTTCGGCGCCGGCCGAGCCCGCAGCGCCAAAGGCGATGCGCGCGAATTGCAGGCGCGCCGCCGCCAAAGCGGCACTCGATGCCACGAGCTTCAACGCGTCGGCGCGCATCGTGGCGTCGCGCTCGTCTTCGAGCACTTCGAGGCCGTTGACCACCGCGCCCACGGGGCTCACAAGGTCATGGCATACGCGAGATACGAGCATCGCCGCGAAATCGAGATCGTTCATGGGTGAGGTCGTCTCCCGCTGCCCCATATGGTTGCCAATTCCTCACTATCCTCACGCCCACTTAAGGAAGGCTTAAGGTGATTCGATCCGAGCAGCATGTTCCGTCGCGGCGCGCGCTGTCGCTGTCGGATATCGCCTGGAGTGCGGGAGAGATACTCCTCGCTCACTACGCTCTGAATGAAGTCGAAGCGCGGCGCAAGGACGATAACTCGCCGGTGACCGATGCCGATGAGGAGGCGGAAATCTTCATTCTCACGCAGCTTCGACATCTCTTCCCGGACATACCCATTGTTGCCGAAGAAGAAGTGTCAGGTGGTCACACGAGCGAGATTGGAGAGAGCTTCTTCCTTGTTGACCCGCTCGACGGCACGAAGGAATTCTTGAGCCGGAACGGCGAGTTCACCGTCAACATCGCCGAGATCGTCAACGGAACGCCCGTATGCGGAGTCGTGTTCGCGCCCGCCAGGGGCCGGCTGTTTGTGGGCGAGATATCTTCTGGCGCATTCGATCTTCTCACCGAGGCCGGTATTGTCCCGGATTTCGGCGGACTGCGGCATATCGCTGCGCGGCAGCCGCCGCCCGATGGGCTTGTCGCAGTCGCCAGCCGTTCGCATCGCGATGCCAGGACCGACGAATATCTAGCGCACTACAAAGTCAAGGAATTCGTCAGCGCAGGCTCGTCGCTGAAATTCTGTCTCGTCGCGGCGGGAGAAGCAGACATCTATCCTCGTCTCGGCCGCACCATGGAGTGGGACACCGCCGCCGGCCATGCCGTTCTCGCCGCCGCGGGCGGCAGCGTCACCAAGCTCGACGGCAGGCCATTCGTCTACGGCAAAATCGAAGAAAAATTCGCCAACCCGTTCTTTGTGGCCCGCGGCCGCTCCTGATCGTTTTCGAATTCAGAAATCCTTGCCTTTGCGGCTCGAATAGAACAGGAGCCCCATCAGCCCGGCGCCGATCGCGAGCGTTATGGCCGCGCCCAGCGCAATGTAAACCCAGCTCCCCGCCGGCATGTCCACGCCCGCCAGCATGCGCAACGCATGCAGCGCATACCAGATCGCAGCCGCGAGGATTCCGAACAAGGCCACAATTGCAACCCAGCCCCAGATTCCGAGGCGGCCTGATCCCGATTCCCGATTCGGCTGACCTGTCATTCTGCCTTGTTTCCGTCACCAACTGCGGTTCGACTGCGAATCAGCCGCGGGCGTCTCGCGTCTTCGCGGCACAAGGCGGGTGCGTAGACTAACACCCGAACAGCCGAGGAGGATCATATGATTCTGTCGCGTCTCGTTGGCAGCCTGTTCGTTGCTGCGGCTTTAATGGGCTTCGCCGCACCCGCGGCTGCGCAAGATGAGCAGACGTTTTCCGAAAACGAGATCGTCCGTGCCGCATCGGATTTCTTCGGCACCACGACGGCGGCCGTCGCGAAAGCGGTCGAGCGCGTGTTCGCCCAGCAGGGACTGCCCGATGCCTACATCAAGGGCGACGAGGGCTCGGGGGCGATCGTGGTGGGACTGCGCTACGGGTCCGGCTGGCTCGTGCGCAANNGAGCCGCTGAAAATCTATTGGCAAGGTCCCTCGGTCGGCTTCGATCTCGGCGCAAACGCGTCCAAGAATTTCACGCTGGTGTACAATCTGCGCCGGCCGGAGCGGCTGTTCCAGAAATTTCCCGGCATCGAGGGAAGCTACTATTTCATCGCGGGCATCGGGGTGAACTATCAGCGCGCGGACGGAATCACGCTGGCGCCCATGCGCACCGGCGTCGGGCTGCGCGCCGGCGTGAANNTGCTTCGACAAGCTCAGCATGAGGGGATTTGAAGATCTCCTCACCCTGAGCCTGTCGAAGGGTGACTTTACGGCGATGCCGCCGCAGGCTCCTCTTTGCTGCCGCCGATGGCGGGCAGGTAGAGGAGCAGGGCCGCCGCCACATAGGTTGATGAGAACGTGCCGACCACGATGCCGAAAAGTATTGCGGCGGTGAAATCGAAGAGCGTGGGCCCCCCGAACAACAACAGGGGAATGATCGATACCGCTGTCGCGGCGCTGGTGAGAATCGTCCGCACCAGCATCTGATTTGTCGACATGTTGATCAGCTCGCCAAGGCCGATGCGCTTGTACTTGCGGCGGTTCTCCCGGATGCGATCGAAGACCACGACGGTGTCGTTGATCGAATAGCCCGCCAGTGTGAGGAGCGCCGCAACCGAGGTCAGCGTGAATTCCATGTGAAAAACGGAATAGAGGCCCGCGGTCACGAAAACATCATGCCCGGTCGCCACGACCGCGCCGATGCCATATTGCCACTCGAAGCGCACCGCGACCCAGGCCGCAATGGCGATGACCGCCAGAATCGTCGCCCAGACTCCGGCGCGAAACAACTCCTGCGAAACTTTGGGGCCCACCACTTCGGCGCGGCGGTAATTGTAGCCGGTCCCGAGCTTCTCCTTGATCAGTGCCGCCGCCGCCTGCCCCGAGTCCTTCGGCTGGACCCGTATCAAAACGCAGCTGTTGGCCGGCCTGTCGCACTCGCCGCCGCCGAAATATTGCAGCTGCGATTCCCCGAAGCTGAGCGCGCCCACCTGGGCTCGCATTTGCCCGATGTCGATCACGTGCGGCGATTTCACTTCGAGCAGCACGCCGCCGGTGAAATCGATGCCCAGATTGAAGCCGTGAAACGCGATCGACAGGATGGACAGGAGTACCAGCAGTCCGTCGATCGCGAAGGCGTAATAGCGCGCACCGACGAAATTGATATTGGTGGCCTCGGGCAGGAATCTGAGAAGCGGCATTGGATGGAATGGTCCGGATTGGCCAGCCAGACATAACGGCAAGAACAATTCCGGACAAGCAATGGCGCTCCCACGGGGAATCGAACCCCGGTTTCAGCCTTGAGAGCGATGTTTTAGCGTTCGTTTGCGTTCGCCGTAATTCGGGGATAGTCGCGTAAACCCTGATTTTTCTGCCCTAAACGTTTGCCATTGTTTCCCTGTGTTCGCATCCGTATATTGGACAAATGTTGGACACAGGGCCGCGACAAGGATGCTGCGGGCCGATTGTCCAAGCTTCTGTCCAGCGGGGAACAACAACATGGCACGCACGATCCGGCACTCCTCACTCGACAACCGCGCGGCAAGGGCACGCCTGCTGGCGAGCGGCAAACCCTATTACCGCGTGATCGATTCCGGCCTCCATCTCGGCTATCGCAAGGGCCAGCGGGGCGGGAAATGGGTAGTCCGCTGGTACATTGGCAAGCAGGATTATCGCGTCGAGACGATTGCCACGGCGGATGACATCATCGACGCGGACGGCGCCGAAGTTCTGAACTTCTCGCAAGCGCAGGCCGTCGCCCGCAAGACATTCAATGACCGCAACCGCGAACAGGCCGGATTGCCCGCGCTCGACGCCGGTCCCTACACGGTCAAGACCTGCGTCGAAAATTATCTCGCGTGGATGGAAACGCATCGAAAATCCGCCGCCGATAGCCGCTACAAGGCCCACGCGTTGATCTTGCCCGAGTTGGGCGGTTTCGAGTGCGCGAAGCTGACGGCAACGGCGATTCAAAAATGGCTCGAAGGCATGGCTGCATCGGGCGCCCGCCTGCGGAGCACGAAGGGCAAGGCGTCAAAACGCAGACCCGTCGCCAAGGACCCGGAAAGCATCCGGCGCCGTCGCGCCACCGCCAACCGCACACTGACGATTCTGAAAGCGGCGCTCAACCGCGCATGGGCGGACGAGAAGATCGGCTCCGACGGCGCTTGGCGGCGGGTGAAGCCGTTCCGGGACGTGAGCGCCGCGCGCATTCGCTATCTCACGGTTGCGGAGTGCAACAGACTAATAAACGCGAGCGCGAAGGATTTCCGCTCGCTGGTACAGGGTGCGCTCACCACCGGCGCCCGCTATGGCGAACTCTGTGCTTTGAACGTCGAGGACTACAACCCCGACAGCGAAAAGCTGCACATCCTCACCTCGAAAAGCGGCAAGAGCCGTCATGTCGTTCTGAATGCCGAAGGTGCGAAGTTCTTTGCCGCGCTTTCATCCGGGCACGCGCACGGCGAGCCGATGTTCAAGAAAGAGGACGGCTCCCGTTGGGCATCAGCGCATCAGGTCCGGCCAATGCAGGATGCGAGCAAAGGCGCGCGCATCGAGCCGCCTACAAATTTCCACTGCCTCCGGCACACCTACGCCTCACTGGCGATCATGAACGGCGCGCCGTTGCTGGTGGTGGCAAAGAACCTGGGCCACGCCGACACGCGCATGGTCGAAAAGCATTACGGGCATCTGGCGCCGTCATTCATCGACAAAGCGATCCGGGCCGCAGCGCCGAAGTTCGGATTCAAGACGGGCAATGTTGCCGCGCTAGAGGCTGCGAGGCGATGACAAAGACGCGCAAGCCAGCCAAGCCAAAAAGACCTCGGGGCCGTCCGATAAATGACCGGCTCCCACAGGATCGCATGCAATTCAGCGAGTGGATCGATGAGACCGCGCGGGATTTACGCGATGAAGGTTCGCCTCACCCGGTTCAAGACGCGCGAATTTTGGCCTATGAATTGGGCAGCAGGTGCGAGCGCGACGAAGTGCCTCCCCCTAACCTGTCGGAGCTTGAGACGATCAAGACGAAGGTCAAGCGTGGACGTCGCGCCGCGCGTGAGATCGTTCTTGTAATAGAGCGCGCACCTCCCGTGACAAGGCGGCACCTGAACTCGCTTCTAGAGGCGGCCCGCAACATCGGCCGATTGCCGCGCCCCAAAGGAACATAGAACAGGCATTTCTTGTCCCCCTGACGCCTTCCGATTTTTCTCTTAGTTCTTCCTAGTGTTCAATGAACGAGGAGAAACATCATGAGCGAAAGCAGCTACAGCGTCGACGAGTTCTGCAAAGCCGAGCGCATCTCCAGGGTCTCACTGTACAAACTTTGGAAGCAGGGACGTGGGCCAGCGTTCATGAAGGTCGGCACGCGCACGACTATCAGTCCGCAGGCACGCCGTGAGTGGCACGACCGGATGGAACGTGAAGCCGCCGCGAAGAAGACAGCATGAGCCATGCCCACAAAAGAAAAGAGCCGCCCGGCTGGCGACCGGCGCGGCTCTGGAGGCGCTCAGCTTCACGGCGAGAGCAACCACGAGAATAGAGCGGTACCTCCGCCTGCGCAACTACAGAAGATCAAGCGATACCGCTCCCGGTCCACTCCGCGCACGGACAACGCGCAGGAACCGGACCACACGGAGCGCAAATCGTTGGACGCCGTGCGTTTCGGATGGCTCGCGGCCGTCACCCGCATTCCGCATATTCCCGGACGCGAACTACAATTCGCCAGTCTGCTCGCGCTCAACTATGTGGGCATGAAAGATTCACGCGCGCGATTCGAACAGACAGGAACACCCGTCGGATGGCCCTCGCAGGAAACGATTGCGGCGGAAATGAGCTGCTCACGTCAGAACGCGCGAGCAGCGGCACGAGGGATCGAAAGGCGCGGGTTTCTTCTAATCAAGCCCGGCAGGGGGCGCGGACACAGCACGGAGTACTGGCTCGTGTCGCCGGACGTAACAGCCGCAAAAGGGAACCAAGCTGATTCCCTTTTGACGCAGGGTGGAAAAGGGAACCTGGAGCACCAAGAAAAGGGAACTACAGCGCACGGAAAAGGGAACCGGCAGAGGCGAGAAAAGGGAACCAAGCTGATTCCCCCAGTCATATCATTCAATCATCAGAAAAAATCATTTCACCAATCACAGGCTGAAAATGATTTTGCTTCGCCTGTTGAGAGTGAAGGTGAAGTGATGGGACAGGAACCCGACGACGCGGAAACGGAAGCGAGATTCGACGCACTCGAAAAAGGAACCCTCCACAAACAGGTTTCATCTCTGGTGGAATACCGATCCCACAATGGAAGCGGTACATCATCCCTACCCCGGAAAGGCGCAGGCTCGCATCCTGAGTTCGATGGGTTGCTTGCTCTCTGGCCGAACCGGGAGGGTCTGGACCACGGCAAGGCATTCGGCGCGTGGATCAATCATGTAATTAAACCGCGCGTCGATCCTGAACTCGTCCTGCGCTGTGGCAAAAAATGGTGCGAGCACTGGCAGGACGAGGGAAGCACATTCATTCCCTACTTCGGCATATGGCTGCGCGACCGGGGTTGGACCACCTCACCCCTGCAACAAGATTTGGCGCATGCGCGCGAGGAAACGGAACGGGGAGGGGTTTTCGATCCACTCGACGATGGGGAATGCGTAGATGAGACAGCCGAAGAACTGAACTGGCTTCGCCGGCACGAGCCTGAGAAAGCAGAAGCGTACTTGCGCGAGATCGACGCGGAACAAGACCGGCTCGATAAGGAAGGCGAAGAACGATTGGCCGAGCTGCGGGAAGAACTCCACCGGCGCAAAGGGCGCTCGCGCCCACAGGCGCGCTAAGATTTTTTCCGGGCCGCCGCCGATCCGTCGTTTCGACGCACCGTAAGCGGCCCCCGTTGTCGCGCCAGTCGCCTAGGCAAGGCTGAAACTAAACACACGCGAACACAGAGGAACCAAGAGAAACGGCGGATTTACACGCTCCGGCACCTCGTCCTAATCCGTGGTGTCCAACGGTTGTCCAATAAGCCATGCGGGAACCCGCCGCCGCCATGCTCAGACATTCAACAGGCAATGCCGCCCGTTCCGAACTCACCCGTAGCAAGGTCTCCAATGGATCGCGCCTGACATTGTTCGGCGACGGCCGGTCGACTGGCGCGAGACGATTCAGGGATTTGGTGGGTGCCTACGCAGCCGAAGCAGGCGGCATGGATTTGTTGTCCACGTCGGGCCAGCAAATCGTTCGCAGGCTCGCGATGCTGAGCGTCGAACTCGAAAGCATGGAAGCCGGCAAAGCGGCGGGGGAGCAGGTTGATACTCTCGCCTATGTCGCGGTTCTGAATGCNNAGAGGCGCGCGCGCTCGGAAATGGAGCGTCTCAAGCCGAAGCCCGCGAAAGCATCATCCGACGCGCTGCACGATCATCTCGCGCGCCGATACGGCCAAGCGCCGCGAGGGCAGGGAGAAGCGGCATGACGAATCGCTGGCCCGCGTTCTCGACGGTTGCGCTGTCCAACCGTAAGCCGTTTCCCGTGCGGGCCATGCGCGGACATGTACCGGGATCGGCACGGCAGCACCTATCACCTCGGGCGGGCGTGTCATGCGACCCCCACTAACCCCGTCGATCATTGACGCGATCCGCGATCCCAAGCTGTTCGCGCCACAATTCGCGCGTGGCAACTGGACTGCGTGGAAAACATGTATCCGGTCCATCTTCGGGCTTCCGCTCGCGCCCGACGAACTGCCGCTCTATCGCGAATGCACGGGACGCCAAGATGCACCTACCATTCGCGCGAAAACCAGTTGGCTGATAGTTGGACGACGCGGTGGAAAAAGCCGCGTGCTCGCCTTGATCGCGTCTTATCTGGCCGCATTTGGGAACTGCTCGCAATATCTCGTAGCCGGAGAGCGCGCGAGGGTTGTTTGTGTAGCGGCGGATAAGAAGCAGGCGGCGATTCTGCTCAACTATATCCACGCCTTCCTGTCCGGCACCGAACTACTGGCCCCGCTCATTCAACGCGAGACGGCGGAAGAAATCGAATTGTCCAACAACGTCACCATCGAAGTTGTGACTTGCAGCTACAAGACAATTCGCGGACGGACCGTCGTTGCGGCGCTCTGCGACGAAGCCGCCTTTTGGGCCGATGAAACGGGACAGAATCCGGCATCCGCGGTCATCGCGTCATTGCTTCCGAGTATGGCCACTATTCCGGGCAGCTTGTTGTTAGTTGCTTCTAGTCCGTACGCCAAGCGCGGGCCGCTTTGGGATGCGTTCAAACGCTACTGGTCCAAATCGGGCAAAATATTTGTTTGGAAAGCGCCGACCTGGGTGATGCACCCGAGCCTTTCGCGCGATTGTGCCGTCATTGCTGAGGCTTTCGAGAACGATCCAGCCAGCGCGTCAAGCGAGTACGGCGCGGACTTCCGCTCCGATGTTGGCGCGTTCATCGACCGCGAAATTGTCGATGCTGCCGTCATTCCCGGCAGGCATGAACTCATGCGTGAGAGCGGCACGCGCTATTTCGCCTTTGCCGACCCGAGCGGCGGATCAAGCGATTCGATGACGCTCGCGATTGCCCACGCGCGGGACAAGCTTGTGATACTCGACGCGCTGCGCGAATGGCGACCGCCGTTCTCGCCTGATGCAGTTGTGCAGGAATGCGCCGCGACATTGAAAGGATTCGGAATTACTCGCGTTTTCGGCGACCGTTATGCGGGCGAATGGCCGCGCGAACGCTTCCGCGTGCACGGGATCGACTATCAACCTGCCGAACAAACCAAAAGCGAGTTGTACTTGTCCCTGCTTCCGCTCCTGAACAGCGGGCGGGCCGAACTACTGGACCATGCACGATTGACCGCACAACTATGCTCGCTTGAAAGGCGAACGGCGCGGAGCGGACGCGATTCCATAGATCACGCGCCCGGCTCGCACGACGATTTAATTAACAGCGCGGCCGGAGCACTCGTCGGTGCCGTCGAAAGAACTCCGCTTATCATCCCGAAAACGTTGCTTCGACGCGTATCCCAGGTGCGAAGCCCCGTTCGATGCGTCCACTACTAACAAACAGAAGGAGTTTTATCATGCACAGAAACAGCGGCGTACTTCCGCAAGGTATGAACCTCAATCGCCCATTGCGCGTGCCGGATCATAGCGGGGGCCGACCTGCAGTGCTGGCTTATGATGAAATTGAATCGGAAGCTGAAATCGCGCGTCGCATGGATAAATCGGACGAGGACGAGAATTTATCTCTTGATGACGAGAACGCGGGACAAGAAATCGACCCGCCCGAGCTGAGCGGACTATCGCGTGAGCAACTTGAAAACTTCGCGCGAAGATTTTTCCTGCTTTACATGACTGGCAAAGCCGAACCGTCGTCGGGCACGATGGACCGCCGCGCTCAAGATCGAAAACGGCGCAATCTCGGCATGGACGCGCGGTCTGTCGCGAGCTTCAAAGAGAGGTTTCCAGACGCCGCAAGGATCGACGTGCGATGAGTAGTGCGCGCGCCGTGAAATTACAAAGCGTGCCACCGCCAAGATCGCCTGCCCGCGAGAAGCTCGCCCAGGTGATTGCCCGCAACAAGGAAGCGGCACACGCCATCGGCAAACTCGAAACCGCACTGAGGGAAGCATCGCAGCGCCGCTGGCAGGCGCGCAGTGCCCTTGAGCGGGCACAGGAAGCGGCCCGAGAGGCGCGCGAAGCACAGGCACGGCATGTCATCGACAGCGCCTTGGGTGAAGCGGGATCGGAACCGTTATCGCCCGAGGCCGCGCAAGCCGCCATCGAATGCGCCGAAGAGCAATTCGAGAACGCCGGCCGGGCCGTGGCGACGCTTGAGCGTGAAATCCAATCGTACAGGGAACGAAACAGTCTCCGGGACGGGCAGCTTTCCGCTGCAATCGAACGGGTGATTCAGAGCGATCCTGCCGTCACGTCCTTCCTCCGCGCATTTGCGCAGCGGCAGATTGAGTTCGCGGACTGGCAAGCGGCACTGGACGCAATCCGCCTTCGCCTCTCTGCCGAACAAATCGCGCTGATTCGCCCGGACGATCATGCTCCCTGTCCGTTCGCGGACGCGTGGAAACAAAAGCTTGCGGCGTTGAGGAATGATGCCGACACGGAATTTCCTGAGCCGGGAATTTGGAAGATCGAAAGGGTCATTGTCGATCCGGCGCCGGATCGGCACCTGAACTAACAGGGACATGCTTTTCCCCGCGCTGTTGGTCGCGCGGGGCGCGGATTAGACGGCTGAGTGCCGCGTCGCGAGAAAACCCCGTCAGTCCGCGCGAATGACTATGTACTTCATTCGGTGGCGGGCATTTGTTGTTTCATCCGGCGTCGATGCTGGCACACGTCAGTCGGGCGAATTGTGATAGCGTTTTGCGAACACGCCCTCTCGAAAGATCGCCGCTTCTTCTGCGTCGGTTTCGATGCCGGGAAAAATAGAAAGTGGTGTACCGTCTCGGCAATCCAATTTGACAATTTGCCCTGAGGGCAAGCGGATTCGTTTCGCCTCAACGCCCTTCTGCGCCTTTCGGGCATATCGAATGGCGTCATCCAAATCGAAGAAAGAGTGTACCTTCACCGAATTTCCCGGAGTGCTTTGATTCAGACTAGTTTTGTGTACCTTCGGCGTAGTTCCTTAATTCGTCCGCGATTTCGGGGTGGAGATTCCAATCAGCACAGGCACCATTGCGGGTAGCGCGCTCCTTCCCGTCGTCTACCGCACGCCGAATGAGATCGGGAACTTTCCTGTCCATGATCCCGATTGGGTAGCCATTGCCTGCAGTGCCTTCAGCGGTGGGCCAGTAGATCGCTTCCAATGCGGCGGCTTTTTGAGTGATAAGCAAGTTGGCCGCCCGTTCATCTTGAATTACGGGGACTGCGCGACAACCCAGTGCAAAATAGATATTGCTCGCGTAGATGAGCAAGCCCAGTCGCTCAGAAATGTACGTTTGTTTCCGAGTTTCGCCCTTCTGCTTCCAGTCCTGTGCGATCTGCCGGGGCAACCCTCCAATTCCGACGGCGCCAAAGGGGTAAACCACCACGATTCCAGAGTTGGAATCTGGCGTGTCGAACCAATCGAATACATTGGGTTTGGGCCACGTCGACCAGATGTTGGTATTATCTGAATGCTTGCCCAAAGGTTTTGAGGCTGCTGTAATTTTCAAGAGTTCTGCCAGATTCTGTTTTGCTGGTGCATTGCCCTGATTTGCTGCAAGCTGAAACCACTTCCTTGCTTCCAAGGCGTTCTGCGCGACGCCTTGCCCATGCGCATACATGATTCCAAGACTATTTTCTGCCGCTGTAAAGCCTTGATTTGCAGCAGCGCGAAACAACTTCACTGCTTCGCTGTAGTTCTGCGTGATGCCCCGACCTTTGGCATACATATTTCCAAGATTGAACTGCGAAACCGCAATCCCTTGGTCCGCCGCCTTGCGATACCACGCCGCCGCTTCCGTATCATTCTTCAAGACTCCTTGACCTTGTTCATACATGACGCCGAGATTGTATTGCGCCAACGCATATCCTCGCCCGGCTGCTTTTTGGTTTTGGGTCAGCGCCGCGCTGAGATCACCATTCTTGTCGTAGGCGCGGCCGAGTTGAAAAATTAGTCGACTACTGCGCGGGTATTGTTGCACCGCGTTTTTGCAAGCGGGAATGGCGATGGTAGAATTGATTTTGTCAAAAGAAACACCCTGGGCTTTAGCTTGGGGGTCTAGATTACTTGCCGCATACCTATCGCAATCTGTAACCGGAGCTTCTTGAGCCGCGTTGTCACTCGAGGATGAATCGCCGGACTGTTGAGCCTCCGTAGTTTGCGATCCATCGGATTTTTGTGCGGACCTTGCTGCTTCATCGGCAAACTCAGCGCCGAGATTTGCCTTCCACACGTCTATTTCGGCAATCCATTTGTGATCTGGGTCCTTCCAATATTCGCAGTCTGCGTACTGCCCGCGATCCCAGCTGTCCTTCTGAGCGGAATCGTAATATGCCTTCGTGGCGTCACCCTTGGTCTTAGTCAACGTTCCATTCCTGACCACTGTGTCGGTGTTGGTCTCAAAAGCGTAGCCTAATTTGGAGTGTGCAATTGCAGCTTGATCCGCGGAAATCACACCACAGGCGTAGGCCCACCTGATAGTGAAGACATCCAAAGCGTTATCGTCCGCGTTTTTTTTGTCGTGGGTGGAAAGCCCGGAGGGCGGCGTGTTTTGGCCGTTGCTGGAGCCAGACGTAGGCGATGCGCCGCTGTCCACGCTTTGAGATGAATTGTTTGGCGTCTGTACAGCATTGAAGATCACGACGATAACAAACAACACCGCTGCGGCCGTCACCAATTGCGTCAGGGTGCTTGTCTTCCTTTTAGGCGGGCCACTGTAACCGCAATTCGGACATGTCTTCGCCGAAGTCGAAACTTCATGTTTGCAAACGACACATTTGACGAGTGATGGTTTCATCGCGCGCCCCTCCTTACCGGGGTATCGAAAAACCTCTTGTGTCATTGCAGGTATTGTTTTCGTGCAGTAGGCCGCGCGAATGATCCCTTACCGTGCTGTGCTGCCGTGGGCTCCGAGCCGCTATTTGTATGGCAGATTCATGGGCCGGGCGCAGCGTTCGGTATATTTTCAAGCATTTGGAGAAATCCAAAGTGCAAGTATCACAGCCCGGCGTGTGCGCAAATGGCTCTTTTTGAAAGCGAATAAGCCTGTTTGATCGCAAATTCGCGGGCACAAGATTCTTGTGCACAACCTCGTAAAACAGTCCGTCTCGTCTGAGCCACAATACTGCAACAAATCCGACTTTCAGCATGATGCTGTTCTGATTGAGGCGAAGGCCCCATTTTGCCGGATCGGCCTTATCGGCGATGTCGATAGAGTCCGCGATGGCGCTGAGAACGTCAGCACGATGAATGGTCGGAATGATTTGGCGAACAATTTTGCCCGCATCCAACGGCGCAATCCGCGCAAAATCGGACGTTCTCCGCGTTGAACCCAGTGTGAGCGCCACCTCCACCCCCCTTGGCGGACGGGGAGTTGGAAAGCCTCGATTAGGAGAGCCGCACGCGCCTTTAGGCTTTCGCCCTGAACATGCGCGCGTGCCTCCCCGACCATAGGGTCGAGGAGTGCTTTGACGGCAGCACAAAGAGCCGCCTAATCGAGGGGTTTCCATGCCCCAAGCCGCTCGCATCGGAGCGACTGAACACAAGCATAGCGCGACTTCCACAACCGCGCGAATCTGTGCGTCAAGCTTGGCAATGGCATGAGAAATGGCGTCACGAGTGCTCGTGCCTCCGGTCCAGTGGCGCAATGTTCCCTTTGGTCATCTCCGTTGTGGTCGACAGGAGCACCCACAATAATGGACAAGCGCGAGAGCAAACGCCTCTACCGGGATACCCAACGGCCCCGCTGTTGCGGCCTGCTGAAGCTCCCGTTTCCGGTTCAGTGTTCCCGGCGTGCGACCATCGAGCGTCGTGGCCGGTTCTATTGCGGCCTGCATGATCCAAAGAGAGTCCCGAGGACGAAAGCGGCACGGCAGGAGTAAGGCAACACGAGCTGCCCGTCATGCGCGATTCTCGTTCTCTGCTGGCGGATCAGTCAATGGAGCTAACAAACGCATGGACTCGTTTAAGTCAGTCCCGATTGCGGCTTGGTTCTTCGCAAATTTACTTTGAGCGAGTTCGAGAGAGCCGCCATGCTTCGCGATAAAGTCCAGCAAGGTCCGAGTTTTCTGATTGTACCGGGATACGGAATACAAAAGATGGGCGGTCGTAGTCGCCGCTTTCGCTGGCAGAAGATCGAACCGCGCGAAAATTGCCTCGTCCCAATGCTCTCGGATAAGGATAACGGTTAAGAGTTCGTCGAGAGCCTGCGACAGCGGCATGCCCATCGTGGTCAAATTCGCGGTGATCTTCGTCGCTGCCGCCAAGTCGCCTTGGATATCAACCAAAATGCTTGCGAGGCGAAGCGCTAAAATGTGCGCGCTTTTCCGGTCCGCCGCCCTTTTTGCATTTTCACGTTCGCGCTCAACTCTGATCGCGGTTCTCGATTGCGTGCTCGCAATGATTACGGCTGCGACGACAGCCAATATGGTGCCGATTGCTTGGACATAGCCCGCAAAGCCAAGGTGACATTCGATCCAACGCAGCCACGCGTTCGGCTCTTGTGTGCATGCGTTCCAAGGACTCATGCCTTTGTGTCTCGCGGGTCCGTTTTGTTCGTCGTGGCCTCGCCAAACTCATGACCGCAGAAGCGGCATACCGCGGCTGCGGCTTTGACGCGCTCGGCGCAGCGCGGACACGTTTTTTCGGCTGCATCGGGAACGGTTTGCCGAATCTCGTAGGTTACGGTCAGGGTGCCTGGCGGCGGCACGATCAGCATGTAAATGAAAACAACAAAGCCAATCAGCACAAGGCATAACAGGAGCGCGATCAGAAACGCACCGCATCCATACGAACCGGCGGCCCATGTCTGTGTGGTCGGGTGATAGCCCTCGGCAGCTAGCCGTTTCGCATCTTTTTGGAAAGCCGCCGTCGCGGCGCTTTGATTTCCTTTGTATGTGCGAACAATGGTCTGTGGTCTATCGCTCACCGCTTCGTGGCCCTACTTCTGCTGTGCGGCGAGCGCCTGCTTGACCAAGCGGCGGATTACTTCAGAGCGCGCAATTCGCTCTTGGTGCGCCAACCGATCGAGCGCGCGGAGCATTTCTTCAGGAAGCCTTACTGTCACAGCGGGATCAGGGGCGGCACGCGCGTTTTTTTTCGATTTCATCGTCGCTTCTTTCGGTTCGCCACTTCCATCGAAGACACCTCGCATCGCTTGCCTGCGGCCCGGATGCTACCATGAAAGCATGTGCGGACGATTCACGAATCAATACACTTGGCGCGAGCTGATCGAACTCTACCGGATCACCGAGCCTTGCATCACGCCGATCTCCAATCTTGAGCCTCGCTTCAACTTCGCGCCAATGCAGCGCGGCCTGCGCACCGACGATGCCAAGCTAGTCCGGCTTATGCAGCAGCGAACTGGGGCCTGTCTGGGACACTGGCGACGGCGCGGCTATCTTAAATCGGCCCCGGAGCGGGCGACATGCTCAATTGGGAGATCGCGGAACAACCGCAAGCCTAATCCCTAACGGTTCTTTCATCCGGCATCCCTCAAGGTGACATTGGGCATCCAAATGGTGGCTCTGGGCAACGGACGATCGGACGCAGTTCATCCTCCTCCTCGCGTCTGATCGTCCGATATTTTCGCGATGAAACAGCCGAACGAATTGCGACAATTGGCCGAACGCTACCGCGACTGGGCAGCGGTAGCGGAGCTATCCGACAAAGCGTGGCGAGAGGGTTTCGCGGATTATCTGGAGCACCGAGCGGCAGACCTTGAACAGCGCGACAGTCGGCAGGAATAATTCCTGCAATAATTTCTAACGGTTCCTTCACGTTGCTCTGTCATGTAGATGACAGGCACCAGTGTTGGGATGGGCCTATAGCAACCGGGTGCGAATGGCCCCGAAACTTCGCATCCGGTAGCTTGCTATCGGTCGCCTGCTATCTCCTGTCCATGGATTGCGAACCGCGTTTCGCAGTCATCCACAAATAGTAACACGAGATTCCGCTCCGTCTTGTCGAATATGCCCTCTGCGATCACCCGGACCTGATTTGCTCGGTGTCGAAATTCACTTGAAGGGATGCGCTCCGGCATGACTTGACAGGCTCCCTAGATCGCCGGGAACCGTACACGCGCCCGAATGGCCGCGCTGTTCAAAACAGAACATCTGCCGGGGCCGCCGGATTATTGACCGTCGATGGTGGGTCCGGGGAGTTTCAGGCGCGTCTGGTCGGAACCGAGAAGAAGGCAGATCGCGTTCCCTGCGCCGGTGCCAGAGCGGCGACGCCAGCAAGAATCTCCTGCATCGCCTTTGCGGCCCTGCGGGCCTCACCTTCCTCCGCGAAGACAAAAGCGAGCAGTTCGTGCTCCGCGCTGTCATAGAGCATGAAGCTCCATTCGTCGCCGAGCTGGCCCACGTCGCCCACGCTGCCGGCGCGCGTGCCTTCTTCCATCGTCATCGCTTGTGCTCCCCGAGTGCGTCCGCCGGTAGGTGTCTGTCGCAATAGAAATCGATTCGCGAGAATCGATTGACCTCGAATCGCGCCAACTCACCGCAATGGCAAAGCAGGGGCTTCGGCTTCGGCGGCGCGATCCCCGCTTCGATCATCCCCGCGATGTCCGCGCGGTTCTGCTCGCGTTTGGTGTAGTTGGCCATGCGTCGATCCCACGGCGAAGGCGCGGTGGCGTCAAGGCTGCGGGATCAGGCCCGGGACACCTCTTTAGGGATATGCCCCCCCGGTTGGCGCCCGGTGACACCCACAAGCGCCTTAGGAGCAGGGCCGCTCTCTTGGCCCATTGCAGCGCCAACGGCTACCCTGAGCAGCCTGGTGGCAAATTGGCGGGAAATGTGCGCCCGCGTTCGCATCCGTTTATTGGACAACCGTTGGACATGCCGCCCAGAGGCAATGGCCAGTTCCATTAACTATCTGATTTCTTGAGAGTTTTTTGGCGCTCCCACGGGGAATCGAACCCCGGTTTCAGCCTTGAGAGGGCCACGTCCTAACCGCTAGACGATGGGAGCTCGCGAGCGGAGTTGGTGCGTTATAACGGCGGCGCCTCAAAGCGATCAAGCGAAGGGGATTCAATGCGAACCGGCGAGAACGCATGTCCCGTGCTTACGAAGGCGGTAACGGTGGCAGTCTCGCACGCCTTTTCGTCGAATGCTGCGATAAGCCACAGAAAGTCTTCTTCGACGGCAGCCACGCAATCGCGCGCCGACGGGCCCGGTCTGCCGTTCGGGTGCGAATGATAGCAGCCGATGATGCCGCGCTCCGCGCCGCGGAAGCGGCGGAGCAGCGCGAATTGGACTGCGGGATCAATCTCGAAGCGATCGGGCTCGACGGCGAGGTTTCGCGTGGCGTGGAGTGCGGTCGCCCGCGCGTGCGCGCCGGAAACCGTGCCCTCGACGAACCCGCAGCATTCGCGGGGGAATGCGTTGCGTGCCTCTTTCATGAGATGCGCGCGGAGAGGATCCGGCAAAAGGAGGTCCGAAATCATCTGCGCGGCGGTGCCGCAGTCCGCATCTTGGCGACAAGGCGGCCGGTTCCCGTATCGATGATGTCGATCTCGTCGCCCGCCGGTCCGTGCAGCCGAAGCACGAGCCTGTCGCCGGAAACGTCCGCGGACACAATGTTCATGTCCGGCGCAAGAACGAGCTGAACGGCGCCGGACGCCACCGAATCATGCGGCCGGCCGCCGGCGCGCATGATGAAGCCGACGACGAGCGCGCCGAGCGCAATGAGGATGAGAAGGCCGAGCAGGATGACGGCCGCAAGCGCGGCGCGATAGGCTGCCGTCTGCTTCGCGGGCCGAACGGGAGGTGTGGTGCCGGAGTCCGACAAATCTGCCACTGCACATGCCTCCGGGAACGAAACGGTGCGACAAGCCGCCGTTGAGGCCGCGCAATCGGGAGCACGCCTCGACCGTTTCCTGGCCGACGCCCTTCCGGACCTCAGCCGTTCCCGGCTGCAGCAATTGATCGCGCAAGGCGCCGTCACGCGGCTCGGCCTGACGATAGGAGACGCAAATGAGAGGGTCAAACCTGAGGACATCTACGAGGTTCGCGTACCTCCGCCCGTGCCCGCCGCGCCTGCCGGGCAGGACATTCCGCTGAACGTGGTCCATGAGGACGACGATCTGATCGTGATCGACAAACCGGCAGGCCTCGTGGTTCATCCCGCCGCCGGCAACCCGGACGGCACGCTCGTCAACGCCCTCATTGCGCATTGCGGCGGGTCGCTCTTGGGCATCGGGGGCGAAGTCCGGCCCGGAATCGTGCACCGGCTGGACAAGGACACGAGCGGCCTCATCGTCGCGGCGAAGAACGACCGCGCGATGCACAGCCTGGCCAAGCAGTTTGCCCACCGCACCATCGAGCGCGTCTATGACGCTGTCGCGTGGGGCAGTCCCCGCGCCGGAGAGGGCGTGGTCGAGGGCGACATCGGACGCAATCCCTTCGACCGCAAGCGGATGGCCGTGCTGCGCGGCGGGGGCAAGCCGGCGCGGACGCGCTATCGCATGCAGGAGCGGTACGGAAACCCGGAAAGGCCCTTCGCCAGTCTGATCGAATGCCGGCTGGAAACCGGCCGGACCCATCAAATCCGCGTGCATCTGGCCCATATCGGCCATCCGCTGATTGGCGACTCCGTTTATGGCCGCGCGCGAAACGTGCCGCGGGCGAAGACGGTGGCAGAGGCCGAGGCGTTCTCCGCCGCGGCCGATTTCCCACGTCAGGCGCTGCATGCCCGCGTGCTGGGCTTCAAACACCCGACGAGCCAGAAACAGATGCGTTTCGAGGCGCCGTGGCCGGCGGATTTTGCCGGACTGGTCGCCAGCCTGCGCGCCTTGCAAGCACGCTGAGGGAACTTACATAGTTTCAGTTTGCGGGGAATTCCGGCACTATCGCCCGCGGACCGAACAACCTGCCTGGGCGTTCCCGGTAAGGAATAAGGCGGTGTCGTGCGCGCTTGGGCGCACGGAACGCCAGACGGGGTCTAGAACATGAGCAGTCGCGGCGTGCCGGCGCTCCAGGGCGAAGGCGGCCTCTCCCGCTATCTGTCGGAAATCCGGAAGTTCCCGCTTCTGGAGCCGGAAGAAGAATACATGTTCGCCAAGCGCTGGCGCGAACACGACGATCCCGAGGCCGCCCGCCGCCTCGTCACCAGCCATCTGCGTCTCGTGGCGAAGATCGCCATGGGTTATCGCGGCTACGGGCTGCCGGTTTCGGAAATCGTCGCCGAAGGCAATGTCGGGCTGATGCAGGCCGTCAAGCGCTTCGAGCCCGACCGCGGCTTCCGGCTCGCCACCTATGCCATGTGGTGGATCCGCGCCGCGATCCAGGAATACATCCTGCGCTCCTGGAGCCAGGTGAAAATGGGCACGACCGCCGCGCAGAAGAAGCTGTTCTTCAATCTGCGCAAGGTGAAGAGCCGCATCGGCGCGCTTGACGAGGGCGATATGCGCCCCGAGCAGGTGCGCGAAATCGCCGACAAGCTCGCGGTTCCCGAGGAAGAGGTGGTGAACATGAATCGCCGCCTCGCGGCGCCCGATTCCTCGCTCAACGCGCCGCTCCGCTCGGATTCCGAATCGGAATGGCAGGACTGGTTGGTGGACGACACGCTCGACCAGGAATCGCGTCTGGCCGACGCTGAGGAAATGGGCGAGCGGCACGATCTTCTGACGACGGCGCTTGGCGAGCTCAGCGAGCGCGAGCGCGACATCATCGAGGCGCGGCGGCTCCGGGACGAACCGGTGACGCTCGAAGAGCTGTCGCAGAAGTACGGCGTGAGCCGCGAGCGCGTGCGGCAGGTCGAGGTGCGCGCATTCGAAAAGCTTCAGCAGCAGATGAAGCGCACTCTTGCGGAAAAGCGTCGTCACACGCTGGCCGTCGCCGGCTGACTGCTCCCGCATGCATGGCCGCCATGCGTCGGCGCTTCTTCATAGGAGCGCAAGCCGGGCGATACCATGTTGAGCTCAATTCGCGGCCCGAAACGTGATGAAACTCAAGCTCTGGCAAGTCGATGCATTTGCCGAAAAGCCGTTCGAAGGAAATCCGGCGGCGATCGTGCCCCTTTCCGAGTGGCTTGATCCATGCCTCCTGCAGCAGATTGCCAATGAGAACAATCTCGCGGAAACCGCCTTTCTCGTGCAGCGCGGCAATGGCCGTTACGGATTGCGCTGGTTCACACCCACAACGGAAGTCGATCTCTGTGGTCACGCAACGCTGGCAAGCGCGTGGCTGCTATTTGCGGAAGTCGATCCGGAGTTGAAGTCGGTGGCGTTCGAGACGCGCTCCGGCACGCTGATCGTGCAGCGCGGCCAGANNGCCAGAACGGACGGCACGCCATGTCGTTGCCTTCGGACATCGTCGTGCCGGTCGCGGATGCTTCCCTGCCCGCAAAAATGGGCGAGGCTCTCTCGACGCCCGCGCCTTTGGAAGTATTCCAGGGGAGAAACATGCTCGCGGTGTTTGCGGACGCATCGACAATTCGCGCCATCAAGGGACCGGGCGAAATCGGCGGCATGATCCCGCAGGACAAGGGGCTGATCGCCACGGCGAAAGGCGACGGCGGATATGACTTCGTCTCACGGTATTTTGCCCCTCATCATGGCGTGCCCGAGGATTCGGTGACAGGCTCGGCGCATTGCGCGCTCACGCCGTTTTGGGCTGCGAGAATCGGCAAAGCGACGCTGCGCGCGCGCCAGGCGAGTCCGCGCGGAGGCGATCTGGTGTGCACCGACGCGGGTGAGCAAACAATTCTTTCGGGGGCGTGCGTGCTCTATATGCGCGGAGAAATCGACGTTTGACGAGAACCTAAATCCGCGCGTTGAAATCCGCGCAGTTCCGGCCGAAGGCCGCGAGCCCCTCTTCGAGGTAGTCGCCGAGTAGCGGCAGGCTGAGCAGGTATTCGGCGACGCGATGCCTGTGCTGGGTGCGCGCGGTCTCGAGTACTTGCAGCCACTCGGAAGCGTCGAACGTCCCCCGGCCAATCCATGCAAGTGCGACGAGGCTCATCTGCTCATCTTCGTCGAGCCCGCGAATGAAGGCGCTCACCTCGCGCAGGACCGGATCGCCCGTCCCGCTCTCGAGAACGTCGGCCATCCCGTCATCGGTCGGATTTGATCCCGATTCCGGATCGGCATCCGCCTCCTTCGCATCGAAGGCGCGCGCCTTCACGATGAGGTGGCAAACCTTGTCGGTCGCGATTCCCAATTCGATATGGGAGTCCACGCGCGACGCGGATCCAAGCGGCATGGACACACACTCCGTCTCGACCCTATGAGAAACGATCCGGCGCCACGCGATGTTCCGGCGCCTCCCGCCGGATCTTCTTTCTTCGGATCGCCGCAGGATTGCGCCATGACTGAAAATCGACCGCTTTTGCGCCCGTCGCGGCCTTTCTTCTCTTCGGGACCGTGCGCGAAACGGCCTGGCTGGGCCCCCGACGGCCTGGGAGGCGCGCTCCTGGGCCGGTCGCACCGCTCGCCGCCCGGCAGAGCGAAAATCCGTGAAGCGCTTGGGCGAACTAGAACGCTGCTCGGCATACCGCCCGACTACCGGATTTTGCTGGTGCCAGCATCCGACACCGGCGCCATCGAACTTGCCATGTGGTCGCTTCTGGGGCCGCGGCCGGTCGATGTGTTCGTGTGGGAGAGCTTCGGGGCGGAGTGGATGACGGACGCGATCGACCAGCTGAAGTTGAAAGATACCCGAGTTTTCAGCGCCCGGTACGGAGCACTGCCCGATCTCAACGCGGCGGAGCCGGGACACGACATCGTATTTGTCTGGAACGGTACGACGTCGGGGGTGCGCGTCCCCCACGGTGATTGGATCGCTTCCGACCGCCAGGGTCTTACGATTTGCGACGCGACGAGCGCGGCTTTCGCAATGGAATTGCCGTGGGAAAAGCTCGATGCCACGACTTTCTCCTGGCAGAAATCGCTGGGCGGGGAGGCCGCGCACGGCATGCTGGTACTCTCACCGCGCGCGATGGCGAGGCTGGACTCCCATGCGCCGGGATGGCCTCTGCCAAAGATCTTCCGGCTCAAGAAGGACGGCAAACTGATCGATGGGCTGTTCGAAGACGAGACGATCAACACGCCCTCCATGCTTGCAGTGGAGGACTATCTGGATGCGCTGGGCTGGGCAGAATCGATCGGTGGCCTGAAAACGCTATTCGCGCGCACCGACGCCAATTTCGCCTGCCTTTCGCAGTGGGTGCAAAAGAGCGGATGGACGAAGTTCATGGCCGCAGAAGAGCGATTCCGATCCAACACATCGGTTTGTCTCACGATCGTCGACTCGCGGTTCGCGGCGATGGAGAGGTCCGCGCAGGCATCCACGGTTGCGAACCTCATGCGTCTCCTGGAACAGGAGCAGATCGCTTTCGACATCGGCGCGCACCGCACCGCGCCACCCGGCTTGCGCATCTGGTGCGGGCCGACGGTCGATGCAAAAGACATCGCTTCGCTGACGGCGTGGCTGGATTGGGCCTGGGAGCGCATACGGCCCCAATGAATCCCGCCCGGACGAACAAGACGCAATGACGCCACAGCTCGCGCTGAACTTCCTTTGGGCGTTCTGGGTCTTGAGCTGGCTCGCCGCCGCTTTGTGGTCTGCGCCATCGGCGAAGCGGCCAGTTTTCGGATCCGAAATACTTTACCGGGTCGTCACTCTGTTGGGGGCCGTGCTGCTGTTCGGTGTCACGACGCGCCACGTCCCAATGCGCCTGTGGTCGTTGGGCGAGGGCGCCGACTGGGCGTTGTTCGGTATTTGCGTGCTTGGTTTTGTCTTTTGCTGGTGGGCCCGCATCCATTTGGGAACCCTCTGGTCAGGTTGGGTATCGAAGAAAGAGGGCCACCGCATCATCGACACCGGTCCCTACCGCATCGTGCGGCATCCCATCTACACCGGGCTGATCCTCGCCGCCTTTGCGACCGCGATCTTCAAGGGCACCGGCGTTGCGCTCCTGGGCGCAGCGATCATTGCGCTTGGCTTCTGGATCAAGGCGCGGCTCGAGGAACGCTTCCTGTGCCAGGAACTGGGCGCGGAGGCCTACAGCGCCTATCGCCGCCGCGTGCCGATGCTCATCCCGTTTGGCCCCAAATCGGCCTGACGCCGCGCTCCATTGCCCATATAGTCGGCCACCGTGCCCTGAGAATCGGCGGCCGGAGAGGAAACCATCCGGGTACGGACAATGGCGAACGTGGCGGTGATCGGCGCCCAGTGGGGCGACGAGGGCAAAGGNNCGTGGTGCGCCCGGGCAAGCTGTCGATCATCGGCAATGGCGTCGTGGTCGATCCATGGGCCTTTGCGGACGAAGTCGAGCGCCTGGCTGCGCAAGGCGTGCTCGTATCGCCCGAATCGCTCCTGGTCGCCGAAAACGCCGCGCTGATCCTGCCATTGCACCGCGAGCTCGATTTTTCACGCGAGTCGTCGAACAGCGTGCAGCGCGTCGGCACCACAATGCGCGGCATCGGCCCCGCATATGAAGATAAGGTCGGACGGCGCGCGTTGCGCGTCGTCGATCTCGCCGATCAGGCTTCGCTGCCCCCAAAGATCGAACGGCTCCTCGCACACCACAATGC